>NZ_JAPJDM010000086.1:0-1719 GCF_026242095.1 Streptomyces sp. NEAU-W12 | reverse complement strand
GCGGTTACTTCGGGTCGCGGTTGAACAGCGCCGTCGACCAGCGGTGGCCGAGGACGGACAGGCCGACGCACCAGGCGATCGCGATCCAGCCGTTGTTGCCGATCTCGGTGCCGAGCAGCAGTCCGCGCAGGGTCTCGATGGCCGGGGTGAAGGGCTGGTACTCGGCGACGGGCCGGAACCAGCCCGGCATCGTGTCGGCCGGGATGAAGGCGCTGGAGACGAGCGGCAGGAGGATCAGCGGCATCGCGCTGTTGCTGGCCGCCTCGGGGTTCGGGCTGGCCAGGCCCATGCCGACCGCGATCCAGGTGAGCGCCAGGGCGAACAGGGCGAGCAGCCCGAACGCCGCCAGCCACTCCAGGGCCGTGGCGTCGGTGGAGCGGAAGCCGATGGCCACGCCGACGGCGCCGACCAGGACCACGCTGGCGATGCACTGCAGCACGCTGCCGGCGACGTGCCCGACGATCACGGAGCCGCGGTAGACCGCCATCGTGCGGAAGCGGGCGATGAGGCCCTCGTTCATGTCCATGGAGATGTGCACCGCGGCCCCGATCACGGTGCTGCCGATGGTCATCAGCAGGATGCCCGGGACGATGTAGGCGATGTACTCCGAGCGGTCGGCGCCGCCGCCGCCGATGCCCGCGCTCATCACGTCGCCGAAGACGTAGACGAAGAGCAGCAGCAGCATGATCGGTGTGAGCAGCAGGTTCAGGGTCGCGGACGGGTAGCGCCACGCGTGCAGCAGGTTGCGGCGCAGCATCGTGTGCGAGTCGCGGACGGCGAGGGAGAGGCTGCTCATCGGGCGTTCTCCTTGGGCTGGTCGGTGATGTCGGCGGGGCCGGTCAGGGCGAAGAACACGTCGTCGAGGTCGGGGGTGTGCACGGTCAGCTCGTCCGCCTCGATGCCGGCCGCGTCCAGCCGGTCGAGGACGGAGCGCAGTTCGCGCTGGCTGCCGTCGTTGGGGATCTGCAGGGACAGCGCCTCGTCGTCCCGTGCGGCCTCGCGCAGCGCGACGGCGGCGGAGCGGTATGCGTCCGGGTCGGTGAAGCGCAGCCGGACGTGTCCGCCGGGGACGATCCGCTTCAGTTCGTCGGCGGTCCCCTCGGCGGCGATCCTGCCGTCGTTCAGCACCGCGATGCGGTCGGCGAGTTCGTCGGCCTCCTCCAGGTACTGGGTGGTGAGGAGGACGGTGACGCCGTCGGAGACGAGTGCGCGGATGATGCCCCACATGCTGTGGCGGGAGCGCGGGTCGAGGCCGGTGGTCGGCTCGTCGAGGAAGATGATGCGCGGTCCGCCGACCAGGGTCATGGCGAGGTCGAGGCGGCGCTTCATGCCGCCGGAGTAGGTGGAGGCGGGCTTCTTGGCCGCCTCCACCAGGTCGAAGCGCTCCAGGAGTTCGGCGGTGACCCGCCGTCCCTCGTGTTTGGGCAGGTGGTGCAGGTCCGCCATCAGGAGCATGTTCTCCTCGCCGGTGATCAGGCCGTCGACGGCGGAGAACTGCCCGGTCACACCGATCGCGGCGCGCACGGCCTGCGGGTCGGCGGCCAGGTCGTGGCCGCCGACGCGCAGCTCGCCGGCGTCGGCGGCCACGAGGGTGGAGAGGATCTTCACGGCGGTGGTCTTGCCGGCGCCGTTCGGCCCGAGCAGCGCGAACACGGACCCGGCCGGCACCGCCAGGTCGATGCCGTCGAGGACCGTCTTGTCCCCGTAGGCCTTGCGCAG
>NZ_JAPJDM010000085.1:0-1745 GCF_026242095.1 Streptomyces sp. NEAU-W12 | reverse complement strand
TGAACGTGGCTCTGACAAGATTTTCGTAGATGGAGATCATCTCGGTGGCACGGTCGACTGGTCCGCGTAGCGTCGGCGGAGGTGGGCGATCAGGATGACGCGGTGGCGGAGGAGTGGGACGCCTGCGCGGCCGGCCATCAGGCGCTTTTGGAGTTTGACGTCGGTGATGCGGCCTTCGCTGATCCCGGAGTTGTAGGGGGTGGTGATGCCCTGGGCGACGGCCTGTCGGTCTTCACGCAGGGCTCCGGCGAGGCCGGTAAGAGGGGGCAGTCCGCTGTCTGTGAGGTCGTCGAGCCAACCCGGAAGGGCCGTCGCGTCATGGTTGTCGAGCATGTTGGCGAACCGGCGGACCAGGTCGTGGGTGTGCCTGAGTTCAGGGCAGTGCTGGAGGAGCCGGGGCAGGCGGTCGTTGATGTGTGGGTTGCGGCGAGCCGGATGGGTGGTGATCCAGCGGGCGGCTTCGCGTGGGGAGGGCGCTCGCTGCCTCGGCTCGTCCAGGGGCAGGCCCCGTCGCAGGGGCGCGACCGCCATTTTCACGCGCTGGTAGTGACCGGGGTAGCCCTTGGCCTGGAGTTCCTCGTGCAGTATCTTCGCGCTGTGCTGTCCCTCGTCCCAGCGTTGTTGCAGGTAGTCGAGGTAGGGGTCCAGGGCGGAGGGCCTGCGGGACGGGCGGCGCATCACTTCCTGCCAGGTGCGGACCCTGGCGTACTTGCGCACCGTGCGGCGGTCCAGGCCGAGCTCCCGGGCCACGGAGCGGTGACTGCGGCCGGTGCCGCTCAGGGCGTGCACGGCCTCGAACAACCTTCGGGCATGCCGCCCGGCACGGGAGTCTGCCGCGGTGTTCTCGGTGGCTTCACCGACCGGTGCGGGACTGGTCTCGTCCACTGGTGGCAGGGCTGCGGGCAGACAGCCGCGGTGGGCGGAGGCGATGTCCTGGACGCGGCGGGAGAGCCCCTGCCAGAGGTGAAAACGGTCGCTGACCTGCACAGCGTCGGGGGCGCCGGCGAGGATGCCCTGCCGGTAGGTGAGGGAGCCGTCGCGGCAGACGACCTCGACACCCGGGTGCTCGCGGAGCCAGTGGCTGAGCTGTTCCGCATCGCGTCCCTCCCAGAGCGTGAGCGGGAGCCGGGTCGTGGCGTCGACCAGAAGGGTGCCGTAGGTGTCGCTGTAGAGCGCGAAGTCATCCACCCCCAGCACCCGGGGTGTCTCCAGTGGCGGAAGCGGCACCCGCATCAGCTGAGACAGAACGGTGCACCTCGAGAGCCTCACGTTCAGGATCCGCAGCATCCGGGCACCGCCCCGGCCGGCCAGCACCACACCGACGGCCTCCACCAGGCGCTGCAGCTGTGGTGTGCGCCGCTGGTAGCGCACGGTCAGCCCCGGCACCTGCTCGGCGAACGTCACCTTCGGACAGACCGGGTTCTCGCAGTACAAACGGCGTACGGACAAGTCGATGCGCAGAGGCCGGCCACCGAGAGCGACGTCGGCGAGGTGCCGTAGATAGCGGCTGTGACACCACGCGCTGAGGTGGCCGCATCCGGTACATCCCGCTGGAACACCGGACCTCGTGCGGGCGCGGACCGCCACGACAGCATCAGAGACATCGGCCGAGACCACCAGAACATTAGTTAACTGCGGTAACAGGCTTGCCAGTTCAACAGAGCACAACCACAGGCTGCCCGCTACGCGGACCGGTCCACCGTGTCACCAAGATGATCTCCGGCTACGAAAATCTTGCCAGAGCC
>NZ_JAPJDM010000084.1:0-1792 GCF_026242095.1 Streptomyces sp. NEAU-W12 | reverse complement strand
GTGCGCTGGCCGGTGAGGGTGTCACCCGGTTCGTCGAGCTGGGTCCGGACGGTGTGCTCAGCGGCATGGCCCGCGAGAGCGCCGGCGACGACGCCCTCCTCGTACCGTTGCTGCGCAAGGACCGCGACGAGGAGACGGCGGCCCTCACCGCGCTGGCTCGACTGCATGTCGCCGGGACCCGGGTGGACTGGGCCGCCTACCTCGCCGGCACCGGTGCACGGGCCGAGACCGTCGACCTGCCGACCTACGCCTTCCAGCGGCAGCGCTACTGGCCTTCCGGTGCACTGACCCGGGCCGGGGACGTGCGGTTCGCCGGGCTCGGAGCGGCCGAACACCCGCTGCTGGGCGCAGCCGTCGAACTGGCCGGCACCGAGGGCTCGGACGGGGTGGTGCTCACCGGCAGGCTGTCGCTCCAGTCGCAGCCGTGGCTGGCCGACCACGTGGTGCAGGGCTCGGTGCTGGTGCCGGGCACGGCACTGCTGGAGCTGGCGATCCGCGCGGCCGACGAGGTCGGCTGCGACACGGTCGAGGAACTGACCCTCTCCGCACCGCTGGTACTGCCCGACCACGGAGGCACCCGCATCCAGGTGCGGATCGGCATGCCCGACGCCGACGGCAGGTGCGCTCTGGGCATACACGCGCGGGGTGAGGACGACGTCCAGGCCCCGTGGACCGTCCACGCCACCGGAATTCTGGCTCCTGCGGCTCCTGCGGCTCCTGCGGCTCCCGTGAACGAGGTGCGGTCTGACTTCGACGCGTCCGTGTGGCCCCCGGAAGACGCCCGCGCGGTCGATGTGACGGACTGCTACGAGCGGCTGGCCGACGCCGGGTTCGCCTACGGTCCCGCATTCCGCGGCCTTCGGGCCGCATGGCGCCGCGGCGACGAGCTGTTCGCCGAGGTCGCCCTTGACGAAGCAACGGACGGCAGCGCCTTCGGTCTCCACCCGGCCCTGTTCGACGCCGCCCTGCACGCCTTCGCGCTCGACGACGACGGCCGCGGCGGAGTGCCGTTCTCCTGGGCCGGGGTGTCGCTGCACGCCTCCGGCGCCTCGACCCTGCGGGTCCGGCTGATCCGGGACGCCGACGGCACCATGGCCCTGGAGCTGGCCGACCCGGCAGGCGCTCCCGTCGCCTCGGTGGAGTCCCTCGTCGTCCGGCCCCTGGCGGCCGGACAGCTCAGCGCTGCGACCCATGACTCCCTCTACCAGGTGCACTGGGTGCCGGCGCGGGGCACGCGGGCCGCCGAAGCGTCCTCCGAACCGGTCACAGTCTCGGGGGTGGCCGAACTCGAGGCGCTGGTTCAGGGCGAGGTACCGACAACGGTGCTGGCCACCGTGTCCGGCACCGCGGACGGTGTCGTCGGATCCGTGCACGATGCGGCCGTATGGGTGCTGGAGCTGGTGCGGTCGTGGCTGGCCGACGAGCGGTGCGCGCAGTCGCGTCTGGTGTTCGTGACGCGGGGCGCGGTCACGGGTGACGACCTGACCGGGTCCGGTGTGTGGGGTCTGGTGAGGTCGGCCGTGTCGGAGCATCCGGGGCGGTTCGGTTTGCTGGATGTCGAGCCGGGTGTGGTGTTGTCGGCCGAGTTGCTGGGTGCTGTTCTGGCCGTGGGTGAGGCCGAGGCCGAGGTGGCGGTGCGTGGTGGTGAGGTGCTGGTGCCTCGTCTGGCGCGTGTGGTGTCCGGGGCCGGTGCGGCCGGTGCGGATGGTGCGGGTTGGGGTGTGGCTGAGGGCACGGTTTTGGTGACGGGCGGCACGGGTGGTCTGGGCCGTGTGGTGGCCCGGCATCTCGT
>NZ_JAPJDM010000083.1:0-1806 GCF_026242095.1 Streptomyces sp. NEAU-W12 | reverse complement strand
CCCTGGACTGCATACCCGCGACCAAAGGCATCACAAGCCTCGCCAAACTCGGCAAACTGTGGAAGGCCGGAGGCCTGAAAGCTCTCGGCGACGGTTTCATGGGGGGCATCGGCGGCGGACTGAAGAACCTCGCAGACAGTGTTCGCGGCTTCGGTGCAGCGACCCGGAACGTCTTCCGAGGTTTCGACGGGTCATGGCTGAGCATGGCCGCGTCCCGAGGGTCCGGGGGCTCCCTTCCCTCGATCGACCAGATCAAGCAAGCCCTCATCCAGCTGAACCCGCAGCTCTCGAAAAAGACATACACGTCAGAGCAAGGGCATTATTACGCGACTCGGGTGTTCCAGGGAGGGAGAACCGATGAGACCGTATTGGCCGGCCATGGGTACCTGGAAGAGGGAGCAGGCACCATAAGGATGCCGGAAGGCACGTCCATGTCGTTCTACGTGGAGCACGGCGACCGACTTGGCGGTCTGGACGGCCTCACGGTCGAGGCCGGAGTCTACCCCGGGGAGGCATTGCAAGTGGCCCGACCCGGAGACGTCATTCCCAATTACACGCTAGCCGCACCGGCGTCCGGTCCAGGGGGCGGCTTCAGCGTATTCGAGAACTCGGTCACAGTGGTTGAACGAACAAAGCTGGACGCGCTACTCAAGCCCGGTATGGGGACCGTACACTGGGCCGCATGCCGTGAAATCTTCTGAAGGGGCCGAACGAATGCAGTGGGACCACACGGAAGGGGACTGGGTAGAAACGGGTGTGCAGTTGGTCATCCGCAAGTCCGACCTGGACCCTGCCCTTCTCTCGGAAACCATGCAGGTACCTCCGACCTCATTGAGCCTTCCGGACGCCGATACCCGGAAGGCCGGCCTACCTCAAGAAGGCGTTTGGTCTCTGACTGTACACAAAAGGCTACCGGGAGGGGTAAACGAGCAGTTCCAGAAACTTCTTGAACAAATTGAACCCCACACCTCCGGAATTGATCATCTGACTTCGCAGGGGTATGAGATCTCGATCAGTGTCACTGGTTTCGTCGGCAACGGCAGCACATTCTCACTGACCCCGGACGTGGTCTCAAGACTGGCCGACCTGAACGTACCCCTCGTTGTTTCACCCAGCACAAGTGACCGATAGCGAGAATGATGACGATCTCGACCCGCTCATGGGACAGTCTCGCAGCGACCCTCCTCATCACAGGAGAGGACCTGACTCCAGGAGACGTCACACGCGCGCTCGGCATTTCCCCGTCGCTGTACCGCGAGCCGACGGCGGACTCACGCTTCCGGCCCGGTGAGGGAATCTGGGCGATCCAGGTCACGGCCGGACCGCATCAGGGTCTTGAAGAGGCTCTGAACGAGTTGGCGGACCTGATCTCCGGTGTTCTGGAAGGCGTCCGGGAACTCGACGAATCCGGGCTCACCGTGCAGGTCGACCTGAGCGGCCGGGTGGACGGGCGTACCCGTATCCCCCTTTCACCACATGCTCTGTCACGAGTGGCCGCTCTGGGGCTTCCGCTCTCCTTCACCACCGGCGCGGTCCCTTCCGAACGTTCCGAAGACCTTTGGGACTGGCTGCCCGCAGCCGACGGGTCTCACCGCGCGCCCCAACGGGACGATGAGGAAGACCCGGGCACCGTCGCGGACCCGGCGCCCGTCGGGGTGTCGCTGGCGGTTCCCGACTCGTGGTGGGAGTTCGACATCCGTCCGGAAGGACGCGAGGCCACGATCCGGGCGCTCGTCGAGGAGCGGATCCGTGAACTCCCGGAACTCGCCCCGTACCGCGCCGACCTGACCGCCATGCTCCGCAGGA
>NZ_JAPJDM010000082.1:0-2175 GCF_026242095.1 Streptomyces sp. NEAU-W12 | reverse complement strand
GCCGGCCCGCCTTCGAGGCCCGTGCCGTCCTCGCCGCCACCCTCTCCCCCACCTGGGGCATCTACAGCGGCTACGAACTCTGCGAGAACACCCCCTTGCGCGACGGCAGCGAGGAGTACCTCCACTCGGAGAAGTACCAGCTCACACACCGCGACTGGGACACCGCCGAGCGCACCGGCCGCACCATCGCCCCCCTCATCACCCGCCTCAACACCATCCGACGGCAGAACGCGGCCCTTCGCCAGCTGCGCGATCTCCACTTCCACCAGGCGGACCAGGACCCGGTCATCGCGTACTCGAAGCGGCAGGGCGCGAACACGGTTCTCGTGGTCGTCAATCTCGATCCCCACCACACCCAGGAGGCCACGGTCTCGTTGGACATGCCGCAACTCGGCCTGGAGTGGCACGAGTCGGTGCCGGTGTGCGACGAGCTCACCGGCGAGACCTACCACTGGGGCAGGGCCAACTACGTGCGTCTCGGGCCGGGCGGAGCACATGTGCTCGTCGTCAACCGGGAATCCGCGGACCGCGCGGCGACCGCCGCCGGTCCCGCGTCCCCCGACGAGCACGGCACGGCCCTGCGACCGTCCACCCCGCAGATCGGAGGGTCACCCGCATCATGATCGTCAACGAGCCCGTACCGGACACCTTCGAGGACACACCGGCGCAGGACCGCGACCCCGACTGGTTCAAGCGAGCCGTCTTCTACGAGGTCCTCGTCCGCTCCTTCCAGGACAGCAACGGCGACGGCATCGGCGACCTGAAGGGACTGACCGCCAAGCTCGACTATCTGCAGTGGCTCGGCGTCGACTGCCTCTGGCTGCCGCCCTTCTTCAAGTCGCCCCTGCGCGACGGCGGTTACGACGTCGCCGACTACACCGCCGTCCTGCCCGACTTCGGCGACCTCGCCGACTTCGTGGAGTTCGTGGACGCCGCCCACCAGCGGGGCATGCGCGTGATCATCGACTTCGTCATGAACCACACCAGCGACCAGCACCCGTGGTTCCAGGAGTCCCGCCGGAACCCGGACGGCCCCTACGGCGACTACTACGTCTGGGCGGACGACGACAAGCAGTACCAGGACGCGCGGATCATCTTCGTCGACACCGAGGCCTCCAACTGGACCTACGACCAGGTCCGCGGGCAGTACTACTGGCACCGCTTCTTCTCGCACCAGCCGGACCTGAACTACGAGAACCCGGCCGTGCAGGAGGAGATGATCTCCGCACTGAAGTTCTGGCTGGACCTGGGCATCGACGGCTTCCGGCTGGACGCGGTGCCGTACCTCTACCAGGAGGAGGGCACCAACTGCGAGAACCTGCCCGCCTCGCACGCCTTCCTCAAGCGGGTGCGCAAGGAGATCGACGCGCAGTACCCCGACACCGTGCTGCTGGCGGAGGCGAACCAGTGGCCGGAGGACGTGGTCGACTACTTCGGCGACTACACCGTCGGCGGCGACGAATGCCACATGGCCTTCCACTTCCCCGTCATGCCCCGCATCTTCATGGCCGTACGCCGCGAGTCCCGCCACCCCGTCTCCGAGATCCTCGCCAAGACCCCCGTCATCCCCTCCCGCTGCCAGTGGGGCATCTTCCTGCGCAACCACGACGAGCTGACCCTGGAAATGGTCACCGACGAGGAACGCGACTACATGTGGGCCGAGTACGCCAAGGACCCCCGCATGCGCGCCAACATCGGCATCCGCCGCCGCCTCGCCCCGCTCCTGGACAACGACCGCAACCAGATCGAACTCTTCAACGCCCTGCTGCTGTCCCTGCCCGGCTCGCCGATCCTCTACTACGGCGACGAGATCGGCATGGGCGACAACATCTGGCTCGGCGACCGCGACGCCGTCCGCACCCCCATGCAGTGGACCCCCGACCGCAACGCCGGCTTCTCCTCCTCCGACCCCGGGCGGCTGTTCCTGCCCACGATCATGGACCCGGTCTACGGCTACCAGGTCACCAACGTCGAGGCGTCCATGGCCTCGCCCTCCTCGCTGCTGCACTGGACCCGCCGGATGATCGAGATCCGCAAGCAGAACCCCGCCTTCGGCCTCGGCACCTACACCGAGCTCCCCTCCTCCAACCCCGCCGTCCTGGCCTTCCTCCGGGAGTACGAGGACGACCTGGTGCTCTGCGTCAACAACTTCTCCCGCTTCGCCCAGCCCACCGA
>NZ_JAPJDM010000081.1:0-2245 GCF_026242095.1 Streptomyces sp. NEAU-W12 | reverse complement strand
GGTAGACAAGCACGCGAAGCTCCTGGTGGCTACGGGCAATCTTGGTCGAGAACCCGTCTACCAGGAGCTTCGTCGTTCCACCGATCTGTCCGACACGCGGTCAGCACCGTCAGGCTGGAAAAGGCTCCGTGTCTGCTCACCGACGAGGCCCGCCAGGTGTCCGCGTGGCTGCGCGCGGTGGCCGCAGGGACGCTGGACGTCACCGAACCTAATGCCGAAGGTGAGCTGTCGCCGGACCTGTCGTTCATCGAGCCGGTTGTGGCTTTCAGCCTCGGCAATCGAATCGCAGGTGGGACCACGGTGATTCGTGTTCATCTGTCCCTGGAGTCGGCGCCTCCGTGGCAACAGGGTGAGGACAGGGCTGACATCTACCAGTACGTTGTGGAGGTCAGGCTGGACGCCGCAGCGCTGCTTCGCGCGGCTGATCAATGGGACCTTTCTCTGGCTTTCCTCCCGCCCCGCTGATCCAGACGCCCGACATCCCTGTACAACCGATTCCCACCTGCTGGGGCCGGATGACCCTCTACGATCCGGTGCATGCTGGATCCCGAGTTGCTGGAACGGATCACCGCGCGGCGCGCGGAACTGGATGAGCTCGAAGAGGAGCTGGCCAAGCAGCTGATGGAGGTCCGGGCCGAGCGCGATGAGCTCGCCGTTGCTGAGAAGGTCCTGGAACGGATGAGCGAGCAGATCGCCGAGGAACGGGCAGTGTTCGCGCCGGTTCCTGGGCAGGTGGGCGGCCGGGCGGTGATCGTCATCCCGCACCGTGCGGCGAATGTGGAGGAGACCATGCTTCCGCCGGACTACCAGCGCATTCTCTCCGTCGTGCGGCAGGCCGCCGGCCCGGTCAAGGCCCGGCAGGTCGGCGAGGTGCTGGGGGTGGACGTCGGCGTGAAGAGCAAGCTGGAGCCGTTGCGCGGGAAACTGATCAGGCTGGCCGACCGCGACTGGCTGCGGAAACAGCCCGACGGACGGTTCACTACCCGGCTGTGACCATGGAAGCCGTGGCCCACGGGCGGCGCTGAGCGGCCGTAACCGGGGTGCCCCCGGCGGCTGTTGGAAATGTGTGACCATAACCAAAGAGCACACCGAGAGCACCTTCCCGCTTGTCTATCAGTGCCGTCTGTCGCTGTCCACGCGCACCGTGAACCACCTCGCCGACTTGCTGCGGCGTCACCTGAAGGTGATCGGGTCCAGGTGGCGGATCCTGCCGCCCGGGAAGATCGCGGTGATCGTCCTGGCCGTACTGCGCCACGACCAGCGCCTGACCGACATGGCCGGCGGCAACAACGTCTCCGAGTCCACCGTCCGTCGCTGGCGCGACGAGTTGATCGCTCTCCTCGCCGCGCAGGCTCCGCGCTTGGACCGCGCGCTGAAGAAGATCGCCCGTCAGGGTGGGGAGGTCGTCCTGATTGACGGCACCCTGGTCCCTACCCAGCGCCGCACCGGGAAGGACGACCGCAAGAACTACTCCGGCAAGCACCGCCACCATGGTCTGCACTTCCTCGCCCTCACCGACGAGAAGGGCCGCCTGGTCTGGATCTCCGCCGCCCGTCCCGGCCGCACCCACGACAACACCGCGGCCCGCCACGACCACATCCTGGCCCACCTACGCGCCGCCGGTCTCGGAGCGCTGGCAGACCTCGGCTTCCGCGGCCTGGACAACGACGTACTCGACCCCCTGATCGTCACCGGCTACCACTCCAGCCGCACCCACCGGCTCACCGCCGGCCAGAAGGAAGCCAACCGCGTACTCGCCGTCGGACGCGCACCAATCGAGCATGGCTTCGCCCACCTCAAGAACTGGCGGATCCTCACCAAGCTCCGCACCGACCCCGCCCACGCCACCCAGCTCCTGGACCTTGTCCCTGCGGAGTGGACACCTGTTCGTATCGTTATGCGGCGAGTGTCAGGGTAGCTGACTGCTGTTCGTAGGCGTTCGGTGCCTGCTGTCCGTTCGCCGAGTGTCGTCGGCGGGTGTTGTAGCGCGTGGCCCAGCGGAAGACGGCCAGGCGGCAGGCCCGGGCCCCGTCGTAGCGGCGGGCGCCACGGAGCGTCTCGCGTTTGAGGGCGGCGTTGAACGACTCGGCGAGTGCGTTGTCCGCGCTCGTACCGACCGCCCCCATGGACTGTCTGACGCCCAACTGCGTGCACAGCTCAGCGAATTGGCGGGAGCTGTACTGGGCTCCGTGATCGCTGTGGAAGACGGCGCCGGCCAGACTGCCGCGGACCCGGGCGGCGGACC
>NZ_JAPJDM010000080.1:0-2397 GCF_026242095.1 Streptomyces sp. NEAU-W12 | reverse complement strand
TATACCCAGGCCGAATTGGATGCCGTCGCCCTCAAGCTGAACACCCGCCCCCGGCAGACCCTCGGGTTCGAAACTCCCGCTGATAGGCTCGCGGCAGCTGTTGCATCAACCGGTTGACTCCACCGCCAACTCGTCAAAGCGTCCCCGTGACAGTCCTGTCCGCCCGGCCGGCGACAGCGTGCCCCTACGCTACCGATCGGAAGGAACGCGGTGAACACCGACGAGCAGCACAGGTCCGGGCACGTCGTGATCGGCGTCGACACTCACAAGCACGTGCACGTCGCCGCCGTGATGGACACGATCGGCGGGATCCTGGCGACCTTGACGATTCCCACTGACACCGGCGGATTCCAGCAACTCTCGGACTGGGCAGGCTCATACGGCAGGATTCTGGCGTTCGGGGTCGAGGGCACCGGCTCCTACGGCGCCACCCTGGCCTCGTTCCTCCGCCGGGCCGGGCACAAGGTGGTCGAGGCCGGCCGGCCGGACCGACGGCTGCGGCGGATGAACGGCAAGTCCGACACCCTGGACGCCGAGAACGCCGCCCGAGCCGTCTTGGCCGGCTTCGCGACCGCCACTCCCAAGAGCGCCGACGGTGAAGCCGAGATGATCCGGCAGCTCAAGATCGCCCACGATCAGGCCGTTGAGCAGCGCAGCGCAGCCATGGTCACTATGAAAGCGATGCTCATTCACGCCCCCGACCGCCTGCGCCACGAGACCGCTGGCAAGACACAGATCGCCCTGGCCCGGCACCTGGCCGCTCTGCGTCCCCGACGACTGGGAACCCCCGAAGACGCACTGCGCCATGCCCTGCGCACGCTCGCCAAGCGATGGCAGTACCTGGACGTCGAGGCGAAGGAACTGACGCAGACGATCGCCGAGCTCGTCGAACGGGCCGCCCCGCAGCTGCTCGAACCGTTCGGCATCGGCGTGGACACCGCCGCGGAGATCCTCATCGCGGCCGGTGACAACCCCGAACGCATCAAGTCCGAGGCCGCCCTCGCCAAACTCGCCGGCATCGCGCCCGTGCCCACCGGATCCGGCATGACCGGCGGCCGGCACCGCATCAACCACGGCGGTCACCGACAGCTCAATGCCGCGATCTACCGCACCGTCATCGTCCGCATGCGTTTCCACCAGCCCACGCTCACTTACGTCGCCCGCCGCACCGCCGAGGGCAAGACGAAACGCGAGATCATCCGGTGCCTCAAGCGGTACGTCATCCGCGAGGTCTACCACCTGATCCGACCCGCACCACGGACGCTTCTCGGAGCGGGTTGACAACTATAGGAGCGTCAACGCCCTCATGGAGTCCACGATCGGCCTGTTCAAGACCGAGCTGATCAAGCCCGGACGGCCCTGGCGAACGCTTTCCCAGGTCGAACTCGCCACCGCCGAGTGGATCGACTGGTACTGCCACCGTCGGCTCCACGGTGAAATAGGGCACATCCCACCCGCCGAATACGAGACCAACTACTACCGCGCAACCACCAAACCCCAGGTCACAACCACAATCTGAAGTCTCTACCGAACCCGGAGCGGTTCAATCAGCATCGACATCCTGACCACCCGGACCCCTTGACACCCAACAGCGAGCGCTAACTACACGGCATTGCAGCTAGTACTCCAGCGGGTCTGCCGCACGTTCAGATGACGATAAATCTCCCATGCTCTCATTCCGCCCTCCCAGAGGATGAGGCCGACAATTACGGTCTCTGATTCAGTCTCACCAGGCAACTGGCTCCAAGGGAGTGTGGCCGTCCTGTCTGTAATAGGCACGCACCAGCGAGATTCTGGCGACTCGTTGGCCTTCTGCCACTGCGTGCTCCGCAGCCTTCCGCCCGGTGAAGGCCCGCTGTTCTCGTTCGTACTCCTCGTGGGGCTCGATACTGGGCGGGGTATCCAGGAGGTGAAGCTCGCCACTGTCCTGAACCAGCGTGACGACGAGACGGTCGTGAGTCTGGGGGGAGCGGTACTTGTACCGTTCGGAGGTGGACGCGAAATCAGGAGGGAACGGCGCCCGTGAGCCGATCCACCGGTCGTCACCGAGGGCCTTTCCCCATGCCTCACCAGCCGTCCGCAGGTCGCCGTCGAAGACGACATACCGCTCCAGCCGCCACTGGCAGCTCAGCGGGCCGGCGGGCTCCCCTTCGAAGGGGACGTGACGGAGGCAGTGGTCCACGGCCGCGGCGCCGAGTTGCCGCGGTGCGCCCGGAAGGACGTCGACGACCTCCTCCAGGCGGCGTTCGGCCTCCGCCTTCGCACTGCGGCTAGGGTCTGTTGCGAAAGTGGATCTTGTTCGTTGATGATCACGTCCTGTGGGACGTGGGGATCTGACGAACGACCAGTGGGCCCGGCTTGAGCCTTTGCTGCCGACGGGCATCAAGCCGGGTCGGC
>NZ_JAPJDM010000008.1:267670-296835 GCF_026242095.1 Streptomyces sp. NEAU-W12 | reverse complement strand
GTCAGAAACGCCAGCGCGAGCATGGCGAGCGTGATGTGCCGGTGCCAGGAGGTCCAGTGCCTCACCTGGTAGTGGTCGAGTCCGACCTGGCCCTTGGCGGCCTGGAAGCACTCCTCGACGCTCCAGCGGATCCCGGCGACGCGGACCAGTTCGGCCAGAGGCACTTCGGCGGGTGACCAGCACAGGTGGAAGGCGAGTTCACCGGTAGTCCGGTTACGTCGGATGAGCAGGTGGCGGTGGCAGTCGGTGCCGATGTGGATCCAGGCCCAGTCGTAGGACCGCGGGCCCTTCGCACCGTTTCCGGCGCTGTGGCGCTGCCAGGCCGTGGCGGGCAGGCGGCCGGCGACGGTGTCCGCGCGGACGGCAGTGCGGCCGTGGTTGATTCTCACCCGCATCGAGCAGGCGACGGCCAGCACGTAGCCGGTGCCGCGCGCCTCGAGGGCGGCGCGGAGCTGGGGGTCCTGGCCGTAGGCTTCGTCGCCGGTCACCCAGGACGCGGTGATCCCGGTGTCCAGCGCGGCGGCGATCATCTCCCCGGCCAGGCGGGGCTTGGTCGTGAACTGGATGTCCTCGGGGATCCCGGCCGCGTGACGGCGTTCGGGATCGGAGCACCAGGACTGCTCGGGCAGGTAGAGCCGACGGTCGATCAGGGCCCGTCCCCGGCTGGTGGCCAGGGCGAGGAAGACGCCGACCTGGGAGTTCTCGATGCGTCCCGCGGTGCCGGTGTACTGCCGTTGCACACCGGCCGAGGCCCGGCCCTTCTTCAGGAAGCCGTTCTCGTCGACGACGAGAACGGCGCCGTCGGCGCCGAGGTGTTCGGCGGTGTACGCGCGCAGGTCGTCGCGGACCGCATCGGCGTCCCAGCGGGCGTAGCGCAGCAGGCGCTGCATCGGGCCCGGCTGGGCCAAGCCGGCCTGTTCGGCCGGCTGCCAGCAGTTCTTGCGCTCGACGTTCGACAGTAGCCCGAGCAGGTAGGCACGGGCCGCGGCCCGCGGCTCAACTCGCCCGAAGCGGCCCGCGATCCGGGCCATGACCTGGTCGAACATCGCCCGCCGGCGGGCAGGGTCTACGCTATGGCCCGCGGCCACCGCACGATCTTCAGGAGTCCACACAACCCCCGATGATCACGCGGCGGCCGCACCCGTTCCCAGCCGGGTCCGCGACAAGATCGCGAAACCAGACTGGAGTACTAATCCGGGACGCACTTGTGGCACAACTTCTGGGACGGTCCTGACCTGGGCAGTGTCGATCGACGTCGACACCGTCGGACGGCGTCCCAGTTCCAAGGAAGTGGGACGGCCTGGCCGGCCGCCTACATAGCCGCCTGTTTTTCGGCGGAAGCTACGGCGACTCCCGGTGGGCGAAGCTACCGCCGTTCGAACGAGACCGTTGTCCGCTGAGGGTCCGCGCCCAGGGCTCGTCGACGTCGGCCAGGCCGAGGGTCAGCGTGACATTTTCGAGCATACCGGCGCCGAACCAGTGCCGGACCGCAGCGTCGTCGTGGTTCAGGAGCTCACTGACGAGTTCGACCTGCCTGGCATAGCACGTGCGCAACGCCTCAGCCACGAGCGGCTCATCGGCTGCGCAACTGGCCTGCATGAGGAACCGCATGACGTCCCGGTCCTCGATCAGGGTGCTGTAGGCGGACCGGATCGCACGCATCACCGCCTCCGGCTGCCGGTGCGGCCCGGCCTCATCGGCGTCGGCTTCGGCGCCGGTCAGAGCATCCGAGATCAGCTCGGACACGTGGAGGATGGCACCGGCGAACAACGCCTCCTTGCTGGCGAACAGGCGGTAGACGTAGGGCTGAGAGATTTCGGCCCGTTCGGCGATCTCACCAGTGGTCGTGCCGTAGTAACCCTTGCGCGCAAAGCAGGCCACGGCAGCGTCCAGCACGACTCGACGGCGTTGATCGCTCTTCACTCTGGAGCCAGGGGCGGGCATGTCTCCCAGTATCTCACTGCGGAGTGGGACAGGGTGCGACGGGGCAAGACGGGTGGGTGACCCGTCTCACCCCGTCGAACCGGGATCAACGCTCCGAGGGCCACGACACGTCTTGGCCGCTGGCCGCCTCGTCGGGGGTCATGGCCTCGATGACCACGAGAGGATTCCAGTAGTCGACGAACTGCTCGACCAGGCCCGCCTCGTCGAGGCGGATCACCGTGATGACTGTCTGCTCGTACGGCTTGCCGGTGCTGAGGGCGATTCCCTCCGAGCGGTATTCGGCGACCGCGGTCCGGGGGTTGGCCGTCTCGATGAACTTCACGTCGACGAACTTCACGTCGAAGGTCTGCGGGAAGCCGCGCATGTGGGCGATCAGCGCCTCGCGTCCCTGCACCAGGGTAGGCACACCGGCGGGGGCGAAGGGGAACTCGACCGTGCCGTCCGCGGCGTACAGCTCGATCCACTCGTCGATCTGGCCGGACGACACCAGCCGAAGGTGCTCTGCCAGGGCGTGCTGTGCGGGGGTGAGCTCGCGGGTCGGGTTGACGCTCATGAATATTCCTCTGTTAGTGGTTGAACAATAACAAACGTAACAGGGAGACCTCCGAGGAGCAAGGGTGAGGGCCGTCACGGCCCAGCCAGGACAGACGTCGGTAGTCCGACTCTGGTTTGGGAGGTGCAGCGCAGGAGCGGCACCGTTTGGATGACGGCTGTGTCCCGGGAAGTCACCACGTCCGCGCACGCGCACGACCTCGGGCGTACTGCTCTCGCGGCCCATCTCATGGGCGTCGATCACGACTCGGACCTAGTACTCCAGTACGGTTTCGTGATCTATCCAGCAGGATCGTCGTCGGTAGTGGCTGCGGCGGGCTGTTGCCTGGTGGCGTGTGCGCCAGTGGGACCAGTGCAGCAGTCTGCCCGCGGTCACGGCCGGTGCCGTGGGGACGGCGGCGAGCAGGTGGCGGATCTCGGGGACGGTCAACGTGATCGGGTCGCTGCCGCGGGTGGGGTGGAGTGGATCGACGGGCCGCTGTGGTGCCGGGTCGGCGGCAAGGGCGGTCAGAAACGCCAGCGCGAGCATGGCGAGCGTGATGTGCCGGTGCCAGGAGGTCCAGTGCCTCACCTGGTAGTGGTCGAGTCCGACCTGGCCCTTGGCGGCCTGGAAGCACTCCTCGACGCTCCAGCGGATCCCGGCGACGCGGACCAGTTCGGACAGGGCCACCTTTGTGGGTGACCAGCACAGGTGGAAGGCGAGTTCGCCGGTGGTGCGGTTGCGACGGATGAGCAGGTGGCGGTGTTCGTCGGTGCCGATGTGGCTCCAAGCCCAGTCGTAGGACCGCGGGCCCTTCGCACCGTTGCCTGCGCTGTGCCGCTGCCAGGCGGTGGCGGGCAGGCGTGCGGCGAGGGTGTCCGCGCGGATGGGGGTGCGGCCTGAGTTGATCCGCACCCGCATCGAGCAGGCGACCGCGAGAACGTAGCCGGTCCCGCGTGCCTCCAGGGCGGCACGCAGTCGCGGGTCCTGGCCGTAGGCTTCGTCACCGGTCACCCACGGTGCCGGCACCCCGGAGTCCAGCGCGGCGGCGATCATCTCCCAGGCCAGGCGGGGCTTGGTCGCGAACCGGACTTCGTCGGGTATCCCGGCCACCCGGCGGCGTTCGGGATCGGTGCACCAGGACTGTTCGGGCAGGTAGAGGCGGCGGTCGATCAGGGCCCGTCCCCGGCTGGTGGCGTAGGCGAGGAAGACGCCGACCTGGGAGTTCTCAATGCGCCCGGCGGTGCCGGTGTACTGGCGCTGGACGCCCGCCGAGGCGCGGCCCTTCTTCACGAAGCCGGTCTCGTCCACGATCAGCACCGCGCCCTCGGTGCCGAGGTGTTCGACGGCGTAGGCCCGGATATCGTCACGGACGGCGTCGGCGTCCCAGCGGGCGTAGCGCAGCAGGCGCTGCATCGGGCCCGGCTGGGCCAAGCCGGCCTGTTCGGCCGGCTGCCAGCAGTTCTTCCGCTCGGTACGCGACAGCAGCCCGAGCAGATAGGCACGGGCCGCGGCCCGCGGCTCAACCCGGCTGAACCGGCCCGCGATCCGGACCATGACCTGCTCGAACATCGCCCGCCGGCGGGCGCCGTCTATGCTGTGACCTGCGGCCACCACACGATCTTCAGGAGTCCACACAACCCCCGATGATCACGCGGTGGCCGTACCCGTTCCCAGCCGGGTCCGCGACAAGATCGCGAAGTCGCACTGGAGTACTAGTCGCATGACCGGTGTGCAGTGTCAGGCGTAGAAGTGGCAGCATCGGTGCCCTAACCTGATGCTTCGTCAAGCCAGTGCCCTGAGGAGCAGGGCAGTTTGCTTGAGGTCCCTGAGCCGAGGCTTGGGGCGGGATCCGATCCCCTGCACGTAGAAAGTGCCTTCCGCCTGGACCGATAAAACCCCTCGACAAGGTAGATCGTTCCAGCGCAGAAGGCACTCTCGCGTTCTCGCCCATGATTCGGACGGCGCCCGGGTTAAGCCCCGAGGTCAGTGGTAGTACGGGTAGCCCGGGTAGACGTAGCCGGGGCCCCAGAAGGGCGCGTAGCCGTAGTAGTCGTACACGCTCCCGTAGAAGGCGGTTTCGTCGACGAGGTCAGGATCGTAGGGCGGTGCTCCTGACACCTGTTCTTGGGACTGATCGATGTAAACGTAATCGTCGGTGACCCTGGTGACGGCGTCGACCGGAATGAACGACTTCTTCTGGCCGATGCCCAGGAAGCCCCCGTGCTCCACGAGCAGGAAGCGGACCTTCTGCTCCGTTCCGTCGATCAGCAGGTCATCGACCTTGCCGAGCTCGTTGCCTTGCGTATCCGCCATCTTCCGCCCCCGGACGTCCTCATCGGGTGCGGCGACCGTCTGATCGGAGTCGCTGAGCTTGCTGAGGACGGGAGTGCTGTTCGCTGTCATGTGGCTTCTCCTTGCCTGAACGCAGAGCCAAATGAGTGGTGGTCGGCAGCGCGACCGAGTGCGGTGGCGCCGTGCTCGTCGCGTTGCCATGTACTGCCCTGAGGGAAAGGGCTTCTGACGTGCCGGTGTCGTCCGGATCCGTGAGTGCCTCGTCAGTGCGGACCGCGTACCCGGCTACGGCCTGATGACTCCACCGGTACCTCTGCTGCTCCTGTTGTCCAACGAACATCTGACGCGGAAGGCCGGGGCGCTTCGTCAATCGCGGTCCGATCCGGGCCGGGCCCCGGCAAACCGCCTGCTTGTGTGAGTGCGGCACGTCTCTCTCAGCGGTTCCTCCTGTCCAGGACCAGCGTTGCCAGCGAAGCTCAGGAGGATCACTCCTGCTGATCAGCAGGGTCGTAGCGGCGCAATACCTTGCCCGCCTTCGCGTCAACGTCATGGACGGTGACTTCCTCGCCGAAGACGTTCGTGACACCGACTTCCCAGACGGCTTCGCCTTCGCATGCGCTCAGCCTCACGCCAGTGACCGGTCCGTCGGTGGAATCCCTGGCCTCAAGGGCTGCTTCCCCGGGCAGAAGTGTCGCCCGTTCCAGGAGGGCGAGCAGCGCCTTCGTGGCCTCGCTGTCCAGTGTCGGCCCGGGCTTCTCCTCCACCCGGCGCCGGGCGCCCGGCGGTCGCCGCGAGGCGCACGATCCGTGTCGCGCCGTCCTGCGTGGCGATGGTGCTCTGCCAGAAAGGCGACTGCGACTCGGGCTCCTTCAGTTCGATGGAGACGAGTTCCCCATGGGAAACGGGTCCTCCCGCCCATGCTCCTCCTCCCCGTCGCCGCAGGCGCCGAGGAGCATCGACGCGGCAACAGCGCCGCACAGCCCCATAACGGCAGCGCGCCCCCGCCGTCACCGGGCAGTGTCCTTTGCAATCTTCATGAGGGACTCACAACCCCGTCCTGCAGGAGCGCACCCCGAGCCCGGAGTGTCGTGGAGGGTGCTGTCGCCACCAGCCAAGCGGGCGGCCTTCGACGGGAGACGCGCATGGTGCGTTTCACAGATCGGTTCCCTTCCGTTCCGGATGCCGGGATCTGAGCCCCACAGCCCTGATGACCTTCGTGAGCGCAGTCGTGGGTCTCACCCGCATCGTTCGCCTTGCCTGGCTCAGCATCCGACGCCGCGTGGACGGACGCACCCGGAGCCGGTCCGAGACAGGACGGCGGGAAAGCTCCATGCCGGTCCGGCGCGGCTGATCGGCGGATTCTGCTCTTGCGGATACCCGGAGCCGGGGCCGGGAATGCGCCCACCGCGGCCGATGGAAGCGGCCGACAACTCGTGACCGGTGCCCTTCGGTGTCTCCGTGCGCCCGTGTCGGTTCGATCCTTCGGTGGTTGGCCTCCTCCGAAGGCCCGCTGTAGGGGCCGGCTCCCTTTCCACACTCCTCTCGCTCAAGGCAGCTGGGGACGACCAGGTGGAAGGGCCGTGTGTCGTCGGCCAGAACCGCGCCCACGAGCGCATGGTGGTTCTATCGTCATCGCATTCCCGAAGGAGGGCGGCGTCATGGGAGCTCTCAGTCAACCGCAGCCGGTAGTCGCGGGCACGGGTTTCCTGCCCGGCCCGCCGGTCGTCTGCATGCCCGCGCGCACCGGCCCGGACGGCACCGGGCCTCTCCCCGTGCGCCGCCGGTCCCGGGCACGGACACCGCACGTACGGGCCGGGGCCGTGCGGCCCTCCCCGCCCGCAGTGGTGCCCGGCATCCGGGCCGAAGCCACGCGCCCTGCCCCTTCCGCCGATGCGTGACACGCTCCGCGCGCAGCTGTGGCCCCTGCCGACGCTCGGCGTCGTACTCGCTGTGGCCGCCGGTGTGGGGCTGCCCCGGCTGGACGCGCGCATCCAGCACGACATCCCGTTCTGGCTGAAGGACTACCTGTTCGGTGGAGGCGCGGGCGCCGCACGGACGGTGCTGGAGGCGATCGCCGGCTCCCTGATCAGTGTCACGGCGCTGACCTTCTCGCTCACGGTGGTGACGCTGCAACTGGCGAGCAGTCAGTTCTCCCCGCGGCTGCTGCGGATGTTCACCGCGGACCGGTACGTGCAGACGACCCTGGCGCTGTTCCTCGCGACGTTCGCCTACACCCTGACCGTGCTGCGCACCGTGCGGACCGGTGACGATGGACAGGTCATGTTCGTCCCCCAGCTCTCGGTCACCGTGGCGTTCCTCCTCACTCTGGCAAGCGTGTTCGGCCTGGTGCTGTTCCTGTCCCACCTGGCACGCGAGATCCGGGTGGAGACGATGATGCAGAGCGTCCATTCGGCAGCCGACGGCACCATCCACCGGCTTCTCTCCGAGAGGGCCCCCGCCGCCGGAGGTCCGGGCGTGCCACCGGAGCCGCCCGCCGACGCCCTGCCCCTGCCCGTCCCAAAGCCCGGCTTCCTGACCGCCGTGGACGAGGAGGCTCTCCTGGAGGCAGCTGTCGAGGCCGGTGCCGTCCTGCTCATCGACCGCCGCCCCGGCAGCTCCCTGATCACCGGTACGCCCCTGGGCGCCGCCTGGCCCCTGACAGGAGAGCCCTTCTCCCACGAGACCCGGACGGATCTGGTCCGCAAAGCCGCGGAGGCGGTGTCCACCGGCACGGAACGCACCGAGGCCCAGGACGTCGCCTTCGGACTCCGCCAGCTCACCGACATCACCGCCAAGGCGCTCTCACCCGGGATCAACGACCCCACCACCGCCGTCCACGCCCTGTCCCACTCCTCCGCCCTGCTGTGCGAGCTGGCACGCCGCGACCTGGGCCCCCGGGTACTGCACGACGACCAGCACCGGGTGAGGGTCGTGCTGCGGCGCCCGGACCTGGCGGATCTCCTCGATCTCGCGGTAGCACAGCCCCTGCGCTACGGGGCAGCCGAGCCCCTCGTGCTGAACCGCGTCGCGATGCTTCTGCGGGAACTTGCGTGGAACAGCGCCCCCGACCGGCATCCGCCGATCGCGGCCGCACTCGGCCGACTGCGCTCCACCGCCGCCGCCCAGGACTTCCACGCCACCGAGCACGCCCGGCTCGACGAACTGGTCCAGCAGGCCGAGGAGGCCCTGACCGGGCGCTGGACGTACGACCGGACGGACCGGACGCACTGACCGGCCGGTCCCGGCCACGACCTGCAGCTCCCGGACCGGTCCGGGCGACCGGGCGGCACCCTGCCTCAGGGATGCCGCCGCCCGCGAGGAGAGGGGGAGCGAGAGCCCGGCGGCCTGCCTGCTCGGGACGCCGTGAGCGCGATGGCCAGGGAGACGAGCGCGAGGAGGACCAGCACGCAGCCCACGGTGATGTCGTTGACGCGTGCGGCGTCGGCCGCGGCGGTGTCGCCGTAGCCCACCACGAACGGTGCGACGATCAGCAACACCCCGGCCGCCAGGACGAGCACGTCGCTCACCCGTCCTCGCGGCCGGATCAGCCGGGCCAGGGCAACGCAGAACACGACGATGCCGACGAGAATCTCGATGGTATGGGCGTCGACGGCCGGTTCCGTGAACGGGTAGCCGATGATCCAGGCTCCGACGAACAGCCAGAGCGAGACGATGAGCAGGAGGAAGCTGATCGGTTCGTTCCGCAGGCCACGTGCCAGCCCCCTCGGCTGAGGGCCGGTCTCCGGCGGCGGCGTGGGCTGTCCACGGGACATGACGGTCTCCTTTTCGGGCGCGGTACTCGACCGGTGCGGCGGGTACGGTCGCATGGGTGCCCGTGTGGCCGGGGCGCACACAGTCCCCGGTTCGGGGATCGTCGGCCCGGCATTTCGGGCGGACTCGTTCGCGCCAGGCCGCCGTCCTGCTGTGCGGGTCACTCTTCGGGTGAGGGTGACGTGAGCCCCGGGGCGTCGGTGGCGTCCTCGTCGACGTAGGTGGGCAGCTGCGCGTGCATCTGGAGCGCCACCTCGCCCGCCTGTTCGAAGCGCAGGGTCACCCAGGCGTAGTCGCCGCCCCGCATCTCCTCTTTCAGCCCCCGCAGCAGCAGGTGCGGCCGGTCCTCCTCCAGCTTCACCAGCTTCTCGGGCGGCACCTCCACCGGGCCCCGCTCGGCTCCGTCCCCCGTGACGATGTCGACCGACCGTGCGATCGTCGTCTCAGCTCCGAGCAACCGGTCCGCAGTGGGTCCTTCGTTGTAGAGCCACACGTACAGCGGGGCGTCGTCCCCGATCTCCCACGGTCCGTTCGGCGGCTCGGAGATATGGGCGTAACGGATCAGCATGTTTCCGACCCGGGCGTTCGCGCCGGGTGGGTTGTACTCGCCTTCGTGGGTGGTGCAACCGGCCAGCATCGTGGCGGCGAGGCAGCAACTGACCAGAGCGTACGCAGTCCGGCGCAAGGAACGGCCGAGACGTGGAAAGCTGTTCATCGAGGTCCCCATCTTCGTCATGCCCTGCGGGTTCACCCGCAGGTATGCCCGCGTGCGACCTCATACATCGACGGGTTGCGCCGGATGGCGGGCCGAAGTACCACGGCGAGCGCGGACGCGAGCGACGGACCTACGCGGTGGAAGCGGCCTTTGCCTGTCCGGGCGTCGTAAGCCCGCCCGTCACCTTCACCGGGCGTCCGCGGCCGGAGATGACCGGACCGGTCCGACGATCCTTCGCCAGGGTGTACCTCGCCCCCGGACGTCCTGTGGCTCTGCCGCGCTCAGCCGCCGCGCAAACCGAGAGCCTGACAGCCCCGCCTACGGGGCACCGGCGGAGAGGCTTTCGGTGCACGGGGCCGGCGCCACCATGCCCCTGCCCCACGGGCCTGGACGCACAGCAGCCTTCTCCGCATCAGTCCGGAGGGCACTCACGCAGGGGGGACGCATCGAAGTCGGGAACAGGCCGGGCACTCGCCTCCTCGCGGGTCCCGGCTTCTCCGTTCTCCTCGATGTCTTCGATCAGCCACTCCATCTCGCTGATCTCCCGCTCCTGGGCCGCGATGATCTCCACGGCCAGTCGGCACACCCGGACGTCGGTGATCTCGGCGCGCTCGGAGCGGGTGATGGCCAGGGAGTGGTGCGGGATCATCGCGCTCATCCAGGCGGTGTCCTGCACGGTGGTCTGGCTGCGGTCGAGGAACACACCGCCGCCCAACAGCAAGAGGCTCGCCGCCACGATGGCGATGTTGCCCTTCACGCTCCTGTACATGTCGAGCATCCACGCGAGCATGATCAGCCCCATGGTCCCGCCCATCGTGAGAGCCATGAAAAGGCGACTCTCGCTCCACCGCACGTGGCTCCACTCCCACGTGCCGGCGAACATGGTCCAGTACATGACGACCATAGCGGTCAAGATCATGGCTGCGAAGCGCAGGTACATCTTGGTCTGGTGCGACAGGCCGCCGCCATGCTGGTGGTCGTTCCCCTCGTCGCCCTTCAGCGTCGACATGAATGGGTCTCCCTTCCCTCGTCATCGGTGGAAAGAGGGCCACACGCGCCCCCGCCGTCTAACGTTTCCTGTCTCATCGGGTGACGCCCGAACAAACCGTGACGGAAGCACTCCCGGGCGGTGCCGACGCAAAACCGGCTACAGGGGCAGCCGCTCATCGCGATGGCCAGGGTGCTCACACGGTGTCTCCTCCCGCGCACACTGCCGGTCGGCGGCGGTCCAGCCTCCGGCTCGCGCCTACATCAGGCGAAACCCAGAACAGCCCGGTACGGCCAGCCGGGGTTGACCTCGACGGGTGAACTTCGGATACCGAACGACACCAGCAGATCCAGGGCCGCTCCCGTGGGGGTAGGAGGCGTTCATGGCCCAACCACCAGCGCCTCAGGAGATCTATCGACGCGCCGAGGAGGAAGGCGAGCGACGTCTGGCCATGCCCCTGCTGGAGAAGACGTCCACCGGGTTCATCGCCGGTATCACCATCGTGTTCGGCATCGTGGCGTTCGCCATGGCGGAGGAACTGGCCAGGCCCCGGCTGGGGTCCGCGCTGGCTCATCTCATCGGTGCGCTCGCCTTCGGAATCGGCGTGGTCTTCGTCGTGGTCGGCCGCTCCGAACTGTTCACCGAGAACTTCTTCGGCCCCGTAGCCGCGGCGATCGGCCGGCACCAGCGCTCGGCCTGGATCCAGCTTGGCCGGCTGTGGGGCGTCGTACTCGTGCTGAACCTCGTGGGCGGAGCTGTCATGGCCGCGATCTTCTCCGTGGAGGGGACGCTCCCTACGGGAGCGCACCACGCCCTTGCCGAAGCGGCCCGGGAAATCTCCACGAAGAGCTGTCTGGCGACCTTCACCCGCGGACTCGCCGCCGGGACGCTCCTGACCCTGCTGTCGTACCTGCTCCACGCCGCCGAGTCGACCGGGAGCCGCATCATCCTCGCCTACGCGGTCGGCTTCTTCCTCGCGCTGGGACCGTTCGACCACGTCGTCGTCTCCGGCCTGCACCTGCTGTTCGGCGCATGGCTGGGCAACACGGTCTCCTACACGGACGTCGGCTCCAACCTTCTCCTGGCCGGCGCGGGAAACCTGGCCGGAGGGCTGCTCCTCATGACCCTTACACATACCGCCCAGGTGAAAGGAGCCCGCAGAAACGGGAACGGATAGCCGACATGTCCCAGAAACTGTCGCTGGATGTGTCGCCGAACCTCTCCCCCGCTCACTCGAGCCCTGAAGGCCGGGCACGCCAGAGGACAGCGGTGGTGACCGGTGCCTCGTCGGGCATCGGCGCGGCCGTGGCGCGCGGGCTGGCTCAGGACGGCTGGCAGCTGGTGCTGAACGGCCGCGACACCACGCGCCTGGACGGTGTCGCAGCGGACACCCTCGCCGCGGCGTTCCCGGCGGATCTCACAGCGGAGGGAGCCGACCGCCGACTGGCCGACTTCGCCCTCGACCACGTCGGCCAGATAGACGTACTGGTAGCCGGTGCCGGAATCGGCTGGGCCGGCCAGTTCAGCGACATGCCGGAATCCGCCATCGACGAGATCATCCACGTCGACCTGCTCTCCACGGTACGGCTGGTACGGCACCTGCTGCCGCACATGGTGGAAGCCGGTTCCGGACGATTGGTGCTCATCGGGTCCGTGGCAGGTGTCCTCGGCGTTCGGGGCGAGGCCGTGTACTCCGCCGCCAAGGCAGCACTCGCCGTATTCGCCGACGCCCTGCGATACGAACTGCACGGCACCGGCGTAGGGGTCACCCTGGTCATCCCGGGCGTCGTGGAAACACCCTTCTTCCACCGCCGGGGCACGCCCTACACACGCAGGAGGCCAAAGGCGGTGCCGCCCGAGCGCGTGGCCGACGCCGTGCGGCGCGCTGTCCGACGGGGCACGCACGAGGTGTACGTGCCGGGCTGGTTGTGCCTGCCCGCCCGGGTGCACGGAATGGCTCCGGCCCTCTACCGGGGCCTTGCCGCCAGGTTCGGCTGAGACCTCGGCTCTCAAGGTGGGCGACATCGCTCCCGACGGCCCCGAGGCTTCGGTGTCCCTCGACGGTCAGGGGGCGTTCGAGTGCGTCACCGGACCACCTCGGCGGTGCGGCCGACCGCGACCACGGCGCGGAAGCGGAGCGCGGTGAGCAGGGTGAGCGCGACGAGCAGTCCGCTTGCCCACAGCGGCCCGAGGTTCCCGGCCGTGGTGCTGAGGGTGGTCGCGGCGACGAGGGGTCCGACGACGGCGCCGACGTTGAGTGCGGCCGTCGCATACGAGCCGGCCATGGTGGGAGCTCCCGCGGCCTCGTAGAGGACCCGCGTGATCAGCGTGCCGCCCAGCGCGAACGACAGCGCACCCTGCACGAACACGAGGATGAACAGGGCGACCGGCTCGTCGGCCAGCACCGCCAGGGCCGGCCAGCCGATGAGCAGCAGGGGACCACCGACTGCGATGACCGCGCCGGGACGCCGGTCGGACAGCCGGCCGGCGAGGGTGACCCCGGCGAAGGAACCGGCACCGAAGAGCACCAGAACGACAGAGATCCACAGCTCGCCCAGTCCGGCGGTGTCGGTCACGACGGGGGCGAGGAAGGTGAAGCTTGCGAAGGTCGCCGCGTTCACCAGCGCGCCGAGCAGCATCACCAGAATCAACGGCGGCCTGGTGAGCTGGGCGAGCTCCGCCCGCAGGACCGGCCCGCCGGCCGTCTCTTCCTGCCCGCGTCCCCTCGGGATCCCCTTCAGGACGCCGAGAGCCGCGGGCAGGCAGAGTGCGGCGACGGCCCAGAACGTGGCCCGCCAGCCGAGCAGTGTGCCGAGCACCGACCCACCGGGGACACCGGCGATCACGGCCACCGTGGTGCCTGACAGCAGCACGGCCAGCGCGCGTCCCTTCCTGTCGGGAGAGACCAGCGTGGCGGCAGCCGTCAGAGCGACCGCGAGGAACCCTGCGTTCGCGAGCGCGGCGACGATCCGGGTGGCGAACAGGACCGGGAAGCTCGTGGTGAGGGCGCCCATGGCGTGGGCCGACGCGAAAGCGAGGATGAACCCGAGAAGGCTGGAGCGCCTGGGCCAGTCGCGGGCAAGCGCGGCCACGAGAGGGGCGCCGACGACCATGCCGATCGCGAAGGCCGAGGTGAGCATGCCCGCTGTCCCGACGGTGACGTCGAGATCCGAGGCGATGTCCGGCAAGAGGCCGGCGAGCATGAACTCCGAGGTGCCCATGGCGAAGACCGCCATGGCAAGCAGGTACAGCGGGAGAGGCATCGAGTGGCTCCGAGGTGAGGAGAGGCACGAGAAGGTCATCTCGTCACCGCGGCCAACCCCAAGGGCACAGCCGTCCCACCACGGAACGCGGCGCGACGGCAGAGCCAAGAGCTCAGTGGTTCAGGGGGCTGACGGCGTGACCGAAAGCCCCCACCTCGTCCGACTCAGGACTCGACATGGCTCGCACGCTACCTGACCGACGCTCGCCGAAGCACCTCGTTTCACCGGCACCGGGCTGTGTCACCCACCTCATGTCCCGCAGCACCCGGCCTCGATTCGGCAGCGGGATTCGGTGGCTGACCCGGTCGGCAGTTCGCCCGTAACGTCCTCGGGCCGTTCGAGGTGAGCCGTCGTGTGACGCCGCGGGTGCGCCCGGTTCCGCGCCCGGAGTGCTGCCGGTCTTCTCCTTCCTGGCCCTTGACGGGGCAGTGCCCGGCCGTCGGGCGAGGGCGGTGAGCCGCTGTCAGCGGTCCCACCCCGCACGCTCAACCACCAGGAAGGTGCCCTGCTCGCTGCAGCGGATACGGAGTCTTTTCCCGCCTCGCCTTGCGAGACCGTCCCCGGCAACCATCACGGCCCACGCCGCCCCCGGAAATCCTGTTCCGGTCGATGCACACCCGCTCCGTCGACACCTCGACGCCCAGCCGTGCCAACAGGTCGCGTGTAGACCAGTGTGTGGCTGCACGGTAGCCGTCCAGCAGACCGGCGGTGGCCAGAACGAGGGATCCGGTGCAGACCGACGTGATGTACGAGGCGGTAGCGCCACGGTCCGCGAGGAATTCGATGACCCTGCTGTCGAGCGTCGCGTTGTCCACGGCTCCTCCCGGTACGAACAGCACCTTGTCCGAGCGTGCGTTCGCCCGCCGCTTCGTCGAAGAGGCCGGCCTGTCGCCGACGCAATGGCTGCTGACCGCTCGGATCGACCTTGCCAGGCAACTCCTCGAATCCGGTAGCCACAGTATCGATGAGGTAGCGCGGCGTGTCGGTCTTGGTACATGTCCGTGTCGGGGGCGGCGGCCACGGGGTGGTCTCCCGGCCGGGTCCGTACTGCTGGTGGGGACGGTCCGCAAGACCGGCCTTGATCAGGCAATATCCGCCGCGCTCGCCCCGTGGCGTAAGCAGCGGGCTGTCCACGATCCCGGCAAGGTCCTCCTGGACGCCGTCCTGGCGGTCGCACGGGGCGGGCCTGCCTCGCGGACGTCGCGATGCTGTGGGCCGAGCCGGCCGTCCTCGGCCCGGTCGCCTCGACGCCGACGACCTGGCGGCTGCTGGCCGCCGTCGGTGAACGCGTACTGGACCGCCTGCGCTCAGCCCGGGCTCAGGCACGGGAAGTGGCTCGGCTCCAGGCATCCGAGACCCGCTGCGGCATACCGGCGGCGAAAGCCGGTGGGCGGGAAGTGCCCGGACCGGTCCTGGACTTCGACGCCACACTGCTTCCGCACATGGTCGGGACGGGTCATCCGGTGCATACGTTCCTGTGGTGGTGCGTGTCGACGGTCTGCGCGGGCCCTACTCTGGCATCCGGCGCGCACATCGAGTCCTCCGGGCCTGGCCTGCCCGTTCGGGTCGGCCGTTTCGCCGTGCCACCTGCTTCCCGCAGTCCGCGGCGGAGCCAATCGTCCGTCAGCCGCAGAAAGTGTAGGCCGTGTTCCGCACCTACCTGTTGCCCGTCGAGGCCGCGGTCACCTTGTTCCCGCTCGTCGCCGCGGTGATCCTGGGGCCGGCCGCAGTCCGCGGGTACCGCAGGCGCGGCCGGGCAGGGGGCTGGCCGGTTCTCGTGTTCTACAGCTTCGTTTTCTACCTGCTCGCCGCGCTGCTGCAGACGGTGATGCCGCTGCCCGCCCGCGCGGACGAACACTGCACCTCCGTCCACTACGCCGCAGAACCGCAGTTGGAGCCCTTCGCCTTCCACGCCACGATCTCCTCTGCGGGGGGCGGCAACTGGTCGCCCGGCGCGCTGGTACATCTCGCCCCTACCTGGACCACGCTGCTCAACGCCGTGCTGCTCCTGCCGCTGGGCATCTATCTCCGTTACTACCTGCGGCAGCGGCTGATCCGTGCGGCGTCCGCGGCTTTCGTCACCTCCCTGTTCTTCGAAACCACCCAGTACACCGGTCTGTGGTTCGTCTACGCCTGCCCCTACCGGCAGTTCAACGTGGACGACCTCATCCTCAACACTGCCGGCGCGGCCCTGGGGTGGATCGCCGCCGGCCCTCTCATCCGCCTGCTGCCCGTCAACGACCCCGACCGCGAACGCCGCCGCTACGCAGGGCGCGTCACCCTCACCCGACGGCTCTTCGCCTTCCTCACCGACCTGGGCGGCTGGCTCATCGTCTGGACACTGGCCACCGGCCTGCTCGCCGTCGCCACCTCCTGGCACACCGGTCGGCACTACGCGCTGCCGATCGGCGCCGCCCTCGGGCTGGTCTGGTTCTGGCTGCTGCCGGCCGTCTTCGCGACCACCCCCGGCAAACGGGCCGTGCTCCTGCACCTCACCCGGCCCGACGGCACCCGAGCAGGTCCGCTGCGCCTCACCCTGCGCGCCTGGATCGTGTACTGCCCCCTCGCCCTGGCCTGGACCGCCCTGACCCACCACACCGCGTCGCTCGAGCTCCCCGAACCCGCCGGTCGATTGCTCCCGCACCTCACCCTGCTCGCAGCTGTCCTCATTTGGGGCGGCCCAGGACTGACGGTCCTGCTGCGTCGGGACCAGGGAACCTGGTACGAACGGTGGACCTCCACCGTCAACACAGCCCTCCTCAATCCCCGTCAGTCCCCAGTCCCGCCCCCGAGAGAGGCCGTAGGGGCGCGCTCTTCCGATCTCCGCGTTCCCGACGCCGATCACTGACCGCCGCTCCGGCCTCTGGCCATCGGAAGCAGGGCGCGCCCCAGCGGACATCCAGAAGACGAGGGAGCCCGCTCCGTCCGGGCAGCGCCCGTAGGCTCGGCGCTTCGGGACTGGTGGCGGGTCAGGACCTCGTGGTGATGAGGAGGGCGTAGGAGCCGATGCCGGTCGGCGCGGCACCGGAGTGGTGGTCGTTGACGCCGCGCACGATCAGGACCGCTCCGGTGTCGGTGTCCTGGAAGGTGCCCATTTCGGCGCCCTGGTCGGTGAGGATGCGGCGGCCGACCAGGTCCTTGCAGACGGCGGCGGGGGCGGCAGGATCGTCGTCGGCATCCCGCAGGGCATGGGTGCGGGCCGTGACCGCGCCGTCGCCCCTGGTCGACGGTGACCTGGAACAGCGCCGCCCCATCGACGAGGCCGCCGTGACGGACGCCATCGACCGGATCGACCGGATCGCTCTGGCCATCGCGCGCGTACTCGACGACGAGGCGTGACGGCCTGGCCGGCACAGGCCGACCGCCGTCGCACCGATCCGGGGGTTCGGGGGCCGGACGGTCACAGCGGCGCCCCGTGTATACGGTCCGCTGCCGCCGGTGCGGCAACGCGGCGCGGCACGGGCGTGCGGTGGCCGGATGATCAGGGCGGTGCGGTGACGGTCGCTCCGCGTGCCGTGAGCGCGGCCACGGACGGACAGGGGTGGCCCTCATCGGTGTGGAGCATCCGGCGGGGCACCCTGACCTTCCGCAGGGACGGCAGGGCGGACAGCGCGTCGCAGTCCGTGAGCCCCGAGCAGTGGCCGAGGTCGATCTCGGTGAGGTGGGGCAGGCCGGCCAGGGCGCTCACGTCCTCCAGGTCGGCCAGGCGCGGGACGTGCAGGACGCGGAGGTGCTTCAGGGCCGCCAGGGCGGAGAGGTCCTTCCAGGGCACGTCCTCCACGCCGACCTCCTCCAGGGAGCCGCCGGGGACGTCGACCACGCGTGGGCAGGAGCCGAGGCTCAGCGTCCGCAGCCCGGGACACGTTTCCAGGGCGCGCAGCGACACCAGGTCCGGCATGCCGTGGACGATCAGCCTGGTCAGCGGCGAGCCGGTCAGGCCGCCGAGGTCCGTGAGCGCGGGGCAGTCCCGCACCGAGAGCGTCTCCAGCGACGGCAGACCGTTGACGCGGTCGATGTCGGTCAGGGCGGGGCAGCGGAAGAGGTAGAGCCTGCGCAGCATCGGCAGACCGCCGGGATCACCCGGGGTGCGGAAACCGTGGCACTGGTGGACCCGCAGCTCGGTCAGCCGGGCGAGGGTGCCCAGGGACCCCAGGTTCTCCAGCCGGTCGCAGTCCCGGATCTCCAGTTCCCCGAGGGCGGGCAGGGCGGCGAGCGCGGAGAAGTCCCGCAGGGAGGGGCAGCCCTCGAGCGTCACGGCCGCCAGGTGGGGGAGACCTTCAACACCCTTGAGGGACGCGAGCCGTTCGCACTGCCGCACGCTCAGCAGGGTCAGGGACGTCAGGCCGGACAGGGCGCCCAGGTCGGTCAGTCCGGCGCACGCGTCGACGCCGAACGAGGTGAGGCCGGAGTGCGTCCCGAGTCCGCCGAGCGTCCTCAGAGCCGGGGCGCCGACGACGCGCAGGTGCCGCAGAGCGGCCAGTCCGTCGACGCCCTCCAGGCCGCGGAGGCGGCGGCAGCCGCTCAGGGCCAGGCCGGTGAGTGCGGGGAGGCCGCCCAGCCCGCTCAGGTCCCGGATCCCGGTGCCGTCGAGGTCGAGGACGGTGAGCCGGGGCAGCCCGGACAGCTGACGTGCCTCCTCGAACTCCCCGCAGCCATGGAGTGACAGCTTTTCCAGCGCGGGAAACGCGGAACCGAAGCCGACGGCGGAGCGCACCCCGGTCATGCCCAGGTCCAGTTCGCGCAGCGAGCCCAGCGTCAGCAGCGGGGTGACGTCCTCCACGCGCCGGCACCCGCGCAGGCCGAGCCGGGTCAGCCCCGTGAGGCCGCCGAGCGGAGTGAGGTCCTCCACGTCCGAGCAGCCGCCCAGGTCGAGGTCGGTCAGCCCGGTGAGGGCGCCGAGGTCGGTGAGGTCCGTCAACCGCGTGCAGCGGTCGACACGCAGCGTGCGGAGCATGGTGAGGTGGCGCAGGCCGCGGAGGGACGTCATGCGGCGCAGCCGCAGCTCGGTCAGCCCCTCGCGGGCGAGGGCGGGGGCGAGCAGGTGTGCGCAGAAGCCGTCCGGATCGGCGGCCGTCGGCCACAACCGCAGCAGGGCCTGTGGGTCGTACTCCGCCGTCCGGGCGAACCGGGCGGCCAGTTCCAGCGCCTCGCCGCCCTCCGGCAACAGGAGGAGGTCCCGGACGGCCTTGCGGGCGCGGGTCGGTGAGGCGTTCCCCCGGTCCAGGAGCGCCCGGTACGGGTCGAGCCGGGACGCCGCGCCGGAGCGGTTCGAAGTCATGGAACGCAACCTAAGGGCGGGGTGTGACAACGCCGCGCCCTCACCCCGGCCGGGGGCCTCGTAGGCTGGCCCCATGACGGAACTGCCTGCTCGGCGGCTGCTGCTGGTGCACGCCCACCCGGACGACGAGTCGATCAACAACGGGGCCACCATGGCCCGCTACGCCGCCGAGGGCGCGCAGGTGACGCTGGTCACCTGCACGCTCGGGGAGCGGGGCGAGGTCATCCCGCCCGAGCTCGCCCACCTGAGCGGTGCCGCTCTCGGGCAGCACCGGATGGGGGAGCTGACCGAGGCGATGCGCGCCCTCGGCGTCGACGACGTCCGGCTGCTCGGCGGCGCCGGACGCTACAGCGACTCCGGGATGACGGGCCTGCCCGACAACGACGACCCCGGCTGCTTCTGGCAGGCCGACGTCGACCAGGCCGCCGGCCTCCTCGCCGAGGTGATCCTCGAGGTCCGGCCCCAGGTGCTCGTCACGTACGACGAGAACGGCGGCTACGGGCACCCCGACCACGTCCAGGCGCACCGCGTCGCCATGCGCGCCGTCGAACTCGCCGCCGAAGACGGCTGGGACATCCCCAAGGTCTACTGGAACCGGGTGCCCCGCTCCGTCGCCGAGGCCGCCTTCGCGCGGCTGGACGACGCACTGCCCGGGCTGCCGTTCGACACGGCGGGCGAGGTCGGTGACGTTCCCGGCGTCGTCGACGACGAACGGGTCACCACCGAGATCGACGGCACCGCGTACGCCGCCGCCAAGGCCGCCGCGATGCGCGCCCACGCCACCCAGATCACCGTCGCCGAGCCGTACGCGCCGTACTTCGTGCTCTCCAACGCACTCGCCCAGCCGCTGTTCACCACCGAGTACTACGAGTTGGTACGCGGTGCGCGGGCCCCCGGCCGGGAGAACGACCTGTTCGCCGGAGTCGGAGCCGGAGTCGGAGACGGGGGCGCGGGCGGGGGCGGTACGGCGCCCGGGACCGGGGAGGCGTCGTGAGCGGCCGGGCGAACGGGAACGCGCCGGTCTCGGCGCTGGCCCAGCCGCTGCGGCTGCCCCCCGTCGGGCGGATCGCCGCCTGCGTGGGGCTGTTCCTGCTCGGCGCCGTGGTCGGGGTGGCCGGGACGCTGGTGCAGCCCGGGTGGTTCCCGGGCGGGTTGCTGCTCGCCCTCGCCGCCGAGGCCGGACTCTGCCTGGGCGGGGCGCTCGCGCTGCGGAGCCGGGCCGGGGCCGCGTCGGCCGCCGGCGGCTGGGTGCTCGTCGTCCTCCTGCTCACCGCCAGCCGGCCGGAAGGCGACTTCGTGTTCGCCGCGGGAGCCGGCTCCTACCTCTTCCTGCTCGGCGGCATCGCCGTCGCTGTGATGTGTGCCACCCTCGCCCCGGGGCGGCAACCAGGCGGCGTTCCCGTCCGACTTGGGAAATGACATACCGCTTCGCTGCGGTGGCGCGCACGGGTCCGGTGGGGGTTTCCGCCACGGTCAGGAGATACCGGCCGGATGTGGCCAGTATGGTGGTGCGCGCGCCGTTGAGCCTCCCCGAACTCTCGGCTCCGGTCGAGTGGGGGGAGACCCCCACCGTGAGGTCGTGACGGGCGGCGGAGCCAACCAGGAGAACCTGCCTTGAGTCGTGAAACTGACACCCCGTCCAACGGGCCCAACGGGCGCGGCGGAGCCGCCTATCCGTCGGGCACCCCGCCCTACGGGATCCCGGCGGTTCCGGGTGAGGCGGCGGCCGCGGGCCGGCCTGCCGAGCAGCGTCCGGACGACCGCAAGACCGAGACCACGCTGACGACCAGAATCCGGATCAACATCCCCGGTTCCCGGCCCATTCCGCCGGTCGTCGTGCGCAAGACCGTCACGGACGGCGAAGGCACGGACGACGCCGACACCCAGGGCGCGGACCGGAACCGGGACCGGGGCGGGGCCAACACCCAGGCCCCGGCACCGGGTTCCCCCCGGACGCCGGGCGCCGGCAACGGAACCGGCCACGGCCCCGGTGCCGTCGAGCCTCCCGCCGCGGGCGCGCAGGGTGGCCCGCAGGGCGCGCCGCGGGCGTCCGTGCCGCAGCAGGCGGCCCCGCCGGACAAGCCGACCAGCGAGTGGTTCGCGCCGCGCAAGTCCGGTCCGGGCAAGGGCGCTGCGGGCGGCAACTCCGGCAACGGAGCCGGTCCGGCGGGCGGTTCGGGTCCCGCGGGCGGCCCGCGGGCGCTCGGCGCGGCCGGACCTTCGGGCCCGTCCGGTACTTCCGGCGGCGGTACGCGTCCGGGTGGACGTCCGCCCGGCGTGGGCGGCGGCATGAGCGTGACGGGCGGCGGCTCCCGGCCCGGTGGCCCGGGTGCCCCCGGTGGTCCCCGCGGCACGAACGGTTCCGCACCCGGCGGCGGCAACGGCTCCGGGCTCTCCGGTGCGACCGGCGGACCGGTCGCACCCGGGCACGGCGGCGGCACCGGTTCCTTCGACGTGACCGAGGCGCTGGCCGGCGGCCCGCGCGGCAACGGCGGTGCCCGTCCGGGCGACCAGCGCCCGGACGCGGGCGGGAACAGCGGCGGCGAGCCGCGCCTCGACGGCACGCCGTTCTTCACGGACGACGACCTCGAAGCGCGGAACGGCCAGGCGGGTCACTCCGGCCAGGCGGGCCACCCCGGTCAGTCGCCGTACGGCGGTCAGGGCGGACCCGGTGGGCCTGCCGGTCCCGGTGGACCTGCCGGTCCGGAGGGCCCCGGTGGTCCGGGTGGTCCCGGTGGTTTCGGTGGTCCGGGTGGTGCCACGACTGGGCCCGTCACCGGTCAGACAGGTCAGAACGGCCGGACCGGCCCGCTGGACCTGCCGCCCGGCAGCGGCCCGCGCGATGTCCGTGGCGGCCCCCGCCCCGGCGGTGGGCTGAGCGACGACACCGCGAGCCTCACCCCGCAGCTCCCCGCCCACGAGCAGGACACCCCGGGCTACGGAGTCCGCCACGACGACGTCTCCGGGCAGGCCGTCACCAGCGGCATCCCGGTCGTCCCGGCGAGCGCCTCCTTCGACGCGGGCGACCCCTTCGGCGCCCCCGGCACGCACACGCCGCCCAGGCTGCCCGACCCGGCCACCCCGCCCCCGGCGACCTCCTCGAAGGCACCGAAGAAGAAGGGCCGCCGCAAGCTCCCCCTGCTCGTCGGCGGCGTGTTCCTGCTCGCCGGTGTCGCCTACGGCGCCGGTCTGCTGATGAACCACTCCGACGTGCCCAAGGGCACCACCGTGCTCGGCGTCGACATCGGCGGCGGCACCCGCGACGAGGCCGTGAAGACGCTCGACCAGGCCCTCGCCGACCGGCTGGACAAGCCGCTCAAGCTGACCGTCGGCGACAAGACCGTCGAACTCGAGCCGGACAACGCCGGACTGCAGCTCGACACCGCCGCCACCGTCGGCGCGGCGGCCCGGAGCGACTACAACCCGGTCTCCGTCATCGGCTCCCTCTTCGGCAACAGCCGCGTCGTCGACCCCGTCATCCCCGTCGACGAGGAGAAGCTGCACGCCGCCCTCGAGGCGGCGGGCGGTTCCGGCAACGACGGCACGATCAGGTTCGAGTCCGGCAAGGCCGTCGCCGTCTACGGCAAGCCCGGCGCGGGCATCGACGCCGACAAGTCGACCGCGGCGGTCGAGGAGGCGTACCGGACCCAGGTGGAGACCGGCTCCTCGTCCGCGGTGACGGTGCCGACGACCACCCAGGACCCCACCGTGTCCAAGGCCGAGGTCGACCGGATGATGAAGGAGTTCGCCGAGCCGGCGATGTCCGGCCTGGTCACGGTCCAGACCGGGACCGGGCAGAGCATCGCCTTCAGCCCGGAGAACTCGCTGTGGAAGTTCCTCGGCGTCAAGGCGCAGGACGGCAAACTGGTCGAGTTCTACGACCGGAAGGCGCTCCAGGAGCTCTACGGCGACGTCTTCGACGGCGTGCTCATCACCCGCGGCAACGGGGAGAAGACCCCCGTGACCGTCGAGGACGTGATCGGTGCCCTGCGTCCGGCGCTCCAGAGCACCAGCGACCGCGTCGCCGTGATCGAGACCGACCCCAGCTGACCCGGAAACCGGCAGGTCCGGTCCGCCCCCGAGCCCGGTATGGCATCCGCCACACCGGGCTCGGGGCTGTCGGCACCGCCCTCGGGGCACCCGCCGCCATCCAGAACCGTCCCGTCCGTCCGGCAATCGCGGAGGCCGCCCGCATGACCCCGGGGAGGGCCGGCGGGCGGCAGGTCCACGTCCTGCGTCCCGGCCCCGTCGGGATTGGTGCAGGTCAGCAGGTGGGACGTCCCAGGGGCTCCCGGGACGTCCCAGAAGTCTTGTTCCTCCGTGGACGCGCTTCCAGGATCAACACCGCAAGGCGGGCGGCCCGCCCACCGGCCGGCCGCTCGATGTGGGGGTACGGAAACCTGGAGACGTATGAACCTCAAGAAGAAGCTCGTCGGTGCCACCAGCGTCCTCGCGGTCTCCGCGGGACTCCTCGGCGCCGGCCTCGTCGCCGCACCCGGCGCGCACGCCGCTTCGACCTGCACGACGGCCGTGCAGACGAACATGGGCAGCCACTACTACGCGAACCAGCCGTCCACGAACAGCTGGTCCACGAACTGCATCCTCGCGCAGGGCAACCAGGGCTACGCGGTGGAGGCGCTCCAGCGGTCGCTGAGGATGTGCGTGAACACCTGGACGCGGAACAACGTCGTCGTGGACGGCGTCTACGGGCCGAAGACCGCGCAGGCCGTGAGGTACGCACAGGCCAAGTACGGTACGGCGGTCGACGGCGTCTACGGACCCAAGACCCGTGACGCCATGCGCTGGTGGTCGGAGAACTACGGCGGCGGCAGCGACGCGTGCCGTAGCTGACGGGCCCGGCCCGTCCACCCTCGGAGCCTCGTCCACCGCGAGGCCCGTAACGCCGGATTCCGACGGAAGGACTTCCATGAACATGCGCCGTGCCGCGGCTTCCCTCGCCACTCTCGGACTGCTCGCCACCGGAGCGGTGGTCGGCACAGCGGGCACCGCCCAGGCGGCCACCCACTGTCAGGGATACTCGACCTACACCACTCAGTACGGCGACTACCAGAAGCCGACCACGACCACCGGCAGCCGCAACGTCACCTGTGTCCTCTCCAGCGGTGACGGCTACAACGGTGGCGCCCAGAACACGGCCGTCAGGCTGCTCCAGCGGTCGCTGAACAGGTGCTTCCCCGGCGCGGACCTGGCCGTGGACGGCATGTACGGGCCGGCCACCGCCAACAAGGTGAAGGAGGTCCAGCGGAGCAAGGGCCTCGCCGTGGACGGTGTGCTCGGACCGCAGACCTCCCGGTACATGAACTGGGCGATGACGGGCGCGACCGGCTGCACGTACGGCGGCTCCGCCTAGCCAAAAGTGCGGTGGAGACGCAGGGTCCCCGCCCCGCCCCGCCCCGTCACGTGCGTGACGGGGCGGGCGCGTGTACGTGTACGTACTGCGCGGGGGTGTCGTCGTGCCTCGCTCAGTGAGCGGCGACGACCACCACGGGCTCCTCGTCGTTCGCCGACCGGGCACGCATGTCCCTCATCTCCTCGGCGCGGCTCTTGATGCCGATGACGGCGGCCACGGCACCGATGAGGCACAGGACGCCGGTGACGGTGACGGCGGCGTGCAGACCGTTGACGAACGCCTGGCCACTGCCCTCGACGACCGCGGCCCTGATCCGTGGCGGCATGTCGCCGGAGGCCGGGGCGATGCCCATCGTGACGGCGTCCTCGGCCTGCTCCAGACCGTGCGCCAGGCCCGTCGGGACCCCTGCGGTCATCAGCTCACCGAACAGCGAGGAACCGACCTTGCCGGCGATGACGGTGACCAGCACCGACGTGCCGAGCGCACCGCCGATCCGCAGCAGGGTGGGCTGCAGGCCGGAGGCCACACCGCCGTCCTCGACGGGCGCGTTGCCGATGATCGCGGCGGCGGTGGCGGGCAGCACGATGCCGACGCCGAGGCCCAGCGCGATGAACGACGGCCACATCGTGGCGTAGGACGAGTCGACGCTCCAGGAGAGCATGCCGAACATGGCGGCGCCCGAAAGGACCAGGCCCAGCGGAATCGTGACGCGCGGGCCGAAGCGGGTGGTCAGCTGGGAGCCGACCGGAGAGGCGAACAGCGAGGCGAGCGACAGCGGCAGCGTGCTGACACCGGCCTCGACCGGCGTGTACCCGTGCACGTTCTGCAGCTACAGCATGATGAAGAAGATGCCGCCCAGCAGCACGAAGAAGTTCAGCAGGGTCATGACCGAGCTGATGGTCAGCGACCGGTTGCGGAACAGGCGCATCGGCAGCAGCGGCTGCTCCTGCCGGGGCTCGTACCAGCCGAAGACGACCAGCAGCGCCAGGCCCAGGACGATGGAGCCGAGGGTTCCGGCCGAGGTCCAGCCCCACGTCTCGCCCTTCACGATGCCGAAGATGAGCGCGACCAGACCTACGGCCAGCAGGACGGCGCCGGGGATGTCGAAGCGGTGGCGACCGGTGGGGTCCTTCGACTCATACCTATGTCAAGCGAGGTGTGGGCGGGCCCTCCGGGCACGGCTCACGGGGTTCACGGGGCGAGTCTCAGTTGAGCAGCGCCCGTGCCGCTCGGGCCTCGCCGCGGATCCGGTCCGCCGCCGGCTCGTCCACCGCGGCGACCACGTCGGCGTACGCCTCCAGCTCCTCCGCGCCGTCGAGGACATCGCCGCGCCGCACCAGCAGCCGGGCCCGTTCGTACCGCAGACTCGCCGGGCGTGAGGGGAGCAGCAGGGACAGGTCGAGCGCCCACAGTGACACGTCCGACCGCTCCGGGCGCGCCTCGGCCCATGCCCGGATGTTGTTCAGGACGCGCAGCACGACGTCCAGCGGATCGGCGGGCGTCAGCATCGACGGGTCCAGCCGCGCCCCCGTCGCCCCGGCGACCAGCAGCTCCGTGTCCGCCCCGGTCAGCACCCGGCCGCCCTCGAAGGGGTCGACGAGCACCTGCTGCTCCGCCTCCGCGCCGCTCTCCCCGAGGCCGACCACGAAGTGGCCGGGCAGGCCGACCCCGTACACCGGCGCCCCCGCCCGCCGGGCGACCTCCAGCCACACCACCGACAGCAGGATCGGCAGCCCGCGCCGGCGCCGCAGCACCTCGTGCAGCAGCGACGACTCCAGGCGCTGGTAGTCGCCCGGGGTGCCGTGGAAACCGCACCGCTCGCCCAACAGCTCCCGCAGCGCCGACGCCCACGCGCGCGGGGCGCCGGGCCGGTAGGGGAGGCGGCCCGCCAGCGCGTCCAGCTCGATCTGGGCGGCGTCGATGCCCGCCTCGTCCAGCGTGCCGTCCGCCTGCGCGCCGATCAGCAGGCACAGTGTGGCGAGATCCGGCCGCTCGGACCGGGCCTCCTCGGCGAACCGCCGCCGCAGCTCGGCGGAGCGTTCCGGGGGCGGGGGATGAGGGGAGCGCATGACCGGTTCGTGCCCTCTCAGGGCGACCCGTCACCGGCCGGAGCCGAGGGCCGGGGCGCACGGTAGTGATGGTAGGAGTGATGTGCGGCGAAACCCATCCTCTCGTACAGGGCGCGCGCTCCCGCGTTGTCGACCTCCACCTGGAGCCAGGCGGCCGACGCGCCCTCGTCGAGCGCCCGCCGGGCCAGCGCGGCCATCACGGCGGTCGCCAGCCCGCGCCGCCGCAGCGCCGGATCCACCTCGACGGCCGCGAAACCGGCCCACCGCCCGTCCACGACACACCGCCCGATGGCGGCGGGGGCGCCACCCGCGCCCTCGTCGTCCCTGGACACGGTCGCGAACCACACCGACGGGCCACTGCCCAGCACCTTCAGGGCGACCTCGCCCAGACCCCGGCGCTGGTAGCGCGCCAGCCACGCCTCGTCGGCCTCCCGGGACAGGACCACGTCCGCCCCGGCGGATTCCGCGCCGGACGGCTCCGGTACCAGGTCGGCGACCGGCGCGAGCCCGCCGACCCACAGCTCGGCGGTCACCTCGCGCACCCAGCCCCGCCGCTCCAGCTCCGCGCCCAGCGCCTCCTGCGTGCCCTCGGCGCCGGTCGCCGTCTGCACGTAGGCGGGCAGCCCGCGCCCGGCGTACCAGCGGCGCACGGCCGTCAGCGCCTCCTCCAGCTCCACGCCCGGGTCGCCGAGCGGCAGCACCGAGTTGGCCCGGCGGGTGAACCCGGCTGCCGCCCTCAGCTCCCAGGAGCCCAGCGACTCGCTCTCCACGGGCCGCCACGCCCGCGCGGCGACCCGCGCCAGTTCCTCGTACGAGGCGGCCGGACCGCGTCGGCGGGCCGGTGCGGACGGGATCACCTTGCCCGCGAGCAGCGCGGACTCCCGGACGAGGACGCCCTCGCCGTTCTTGCGTGTGATCTGCAGCACACCGCTGTCCCATGATGTGAGAACCCCGACGGCGTCGGTGAACTTCTCACCCGGGGGACCATGTTCGATCAAGCTCCGTACGGAGACCCGTTTGCCCACGTCAGCAGTGGTGATACGGACCTCGAGACGTCCGGCGGCGGATATTTCCACAGGTCGGTCCACCCCTCCTGTTCGGATCGTGCCCAAGAACGGAGATACTAGGGGCGGGCATCGACGACGCCGCGCTCCCGCGCGCCAGGCGGCGGAGCCTGAGGAGGCCCGCCAGCGCCCTATCGAGGAGGAACGACAGCGTGACCTACGTCATCGCGCAGCCTTGTGTCGACGTGAAGGACAAGGCGTGCATCGAGGAGTGCCCGGTCGACTGCATCTACGAGGGCCGGCGGTCCTTGTACATCCACCCGGACGAATGCGTCGACTGCGGCGCCTGTGAACCGGTCTGCCCGGTCGAGGCCATCTTCTACGAGGACGACACTCCCGAGGAGTGGAAGGACTACTACAAGGCCAACGTCGAATTCTTCGACGACCTCGGCTCACCCGGCGGCGCCAGCAAGCTCGGGCTGATCGAGCGCGACCACCCGTTCATCGCCGCGCTGCCGCCGCAGGCCTAGGACGCCACCCGCGTGACGCGTCCCGGGGTGTGCGACACACCCGGGGACGCCGTCGCCGCGCGAGTGGTGTGTGAACCTGTACCGCCTCGGTTCCGTACGGCGCCCGGTCAGCCTGATCGGTCGGTCAGCCTCTGGTCGACGCCGTACGGGACCGAGGCGTTTGTCGTACCAGAAAGTGAGCGAGAACCCGTGTCCGCAGTCTCCGACCGGCTGCCCACCTTCCCTTGGGACAAGCTGGAGCCCTACAAGAAGACGGCCGCCGCGCACCCCGACGGCATCGTCGACCTCTCCGTCGGCACCCCCGTCGACCCGGTCCCCGAGCCGATCCAGAAGGCCCTGATCGCCGCCGCGGACTCCCCGGGCTATCCCACGGTCTGGGGCACCCCGGAACTGCGCGACGCGCTCACCCGCTGGGTGGAGCGCCGCCTGGGCGCCCGTGACATCACCCACCACCACGTACTGCCGGTCGTCGGCTCCAAGGAACTGGTCGCCTGGCTCCCCACCCAGCTGGGTCTCGGCCCCGGCGACCGGGTGGCGTACCCGCGCCTGGCCTATCCGACGTACGAGGTCGGCGCCCGCCTGGCCCGCGCGGAGTACCAGGCGTACTCGCTGACACCAGGCGCTGGCGCGCCGGGCCCGACCGAGCTGGATCCGGCCGGCCTGAAGCTCCTCTGGCTGAACTCCCCGTCCAACCCCACGGGCCAGGTGCTCTCCAAGGCGGAGCTGACCCGTATCGTCGCCTGGGCCCGCGAGCACGGCGTCCTCGTCTTCTCCGACGAGTGCTATCTCGAACTGGGCTGGGACGCCGAACCGGTCTCGGTGCTGCACCCGGACGTCAACGGCGGCTCGTACGACGGCATCGTCGCCGTGCACTCGCTGTCCAAGCGGTCCAACCTCGCGGGTTACCGCGCCGCCTTCCTGGCCGGCGACCCCGCCGTCCTCGGCCCGCTGCTGCAGATCCGCAAGCACGGCGGCATGATGGCCTCGGCGCCCACCCAGGCGGCCATGGCGGCGGCCCTGGGCGACGACGACCACGTCCGCGTCCAGCGCGAGCGCTACACGGCCCGCCGCACCGCGCTGCGGATGGCCCTCCTCGGACACGGTTTCCGCATCGAGCACAGCGAGGGCGGGCTCTACCTGTGGGCCACCCGCGACGAGTCCTGCTGGGACACGGTCGCCCGCCTCGCGGAGCGCGGCATCCTGGTCGCGCCGGGCGACTTCTACGGCCCGGCCGGCGAGCGGTTCGTGCGCGTCGCCCTCACCGCCACGGACGAGCGGGTACGGGCGGCGGTGGAACGCCTGAAGGCGTGACGCGGGGGAGCGGAGACACCAGCGCCGTGGGGGGGCCGGGGGGTGCCGGGCCCCCCCGCCGGGGGGGGGGGGCGCCCGGGTGGGGGCCGGGCGC
>NZ_JAPJDM010000008.1:0-267660 GCF_026242095.1 Streptomyces sp. NEAU-W12 | reverse complement strand
GGGGTGCAACGCCTGACGGGGTGAGGGGGGGGAGCGCCCAAACCAGCGCCGTCGGGGCCCGGGTTCTTCCCGGGCCCCGACGGCGTTCGTGCGGTCCGGACGTGTCCGGACGGATCCCCGTGGATCCGGACGGGTCAGCCGAGCGGCAGCGCCGTGGCCGGGAGGGTTTGGGCGGTCGGCACGCCCTCCAGACCGACGGCGTCGGTCGGCAGCGCGTCCCCGGCGGCCTGCTCGAGTGCCCGGCCGCCGGAGTTGCCCGCGGTGTCGGTGACGGTGTGCGCCGCGTCGTCCACGGCGCCGGTCGCGCCGGCCCCGTCCAGGACGGTCAGGCCGCCGACGCTCGGGGTGGCCGGCAGTTCGGGGGCCGCGCCGGCGGAACCGGCCGCACCGACCCCGGCGGCCGCTCCGGCGGCGACGAGCAGCGCGGCACGGGCGATCCGACGGGTCAGGGGGAGGGACATGGTGCTCCTTCGGCGGGAGAGAACGGTGGGACGTCCAGCCGGACCCGGTGATCGGCCTCCGGGCTCGGACGCAGTGACTACCGCTCGAAGGGCGGGAAGGTTGCGGTGCGACGACGTAAAGAGTTGGCAATGCGTCACATGATCGGCTACGCCGAAAAGCGGACGAACGGTACGCCGTTCGATGGGCTGCCGAATGGTTACAGCGCCCAAGTCCCAAGGAGTACGCCGAGTCGGGGGAGGGGGCGCGGAAATCCGCCCACCTCGTCAACGGCCCGCCCCTCGGGGCAACCCCTGGGAGCGGTCCGTCGGGCAACTGTGCGGGTGTCCGTGCGGGCCGCTTCGCGTGGCGGCCGCGCGGGGTGGCGCCCCGTCACGTGGTGAGGCCGGTCGAGCGGCACACCGGGCGCGACACCTACGGCCTCGCCGGTGCCCCCGTCCGGGCCCGCGGAGCCGGGACCGGCGACGGCCGCCGGGAGCTCTCCCGGCAGGACACGCCCGCCGGCCCCGGACCGGAGGCGGCAGGTCATGCCCGGGTCCACCACGACGGGGGGCGCACTCCGCGCGACTACCGCGCGGTCGTGATCCGGACCGCGTCCGCACCGCCGTCCGAGCCCGCGGAGTTCTTGCCGTCCTCGCCGTCCTCGCCGTCGGCCGGGCTCCACCGGCCGTCGTCCCCGGCGCTCCACTCCTCCCCCGCGTACGACACCCGCTCGATGTGCAGCGCGGAGGCGTTGGCCACGGCCCAGTGCGCCAGCTGCCAGCCCCGGTCCCTGCCCTTGCGGCCGGGGTCCGCCTCGGTGGAGACCGGCAGCGTCATGGTCCGTCCGTCCGAGCCGGCGCCTTCGTCCCCGGGAGCGGAGGACGGGCTCGCCGGATCGCCGACCCCGCCACCGGCCGGCTCCAGGGCGCCCCGCCCGAAGTCGCGGGCCAGCGCGGCCCGTACCGCGTCCGTCCCCGCCGCGCGGGTCGCCGCCGGGCGGCCCTCGCAGGTCAGGGTGGCCGCCGAACGGCGGCCGGTGAGAGCGGCGGCCAGCAGGGTGGCATCCGGCTCGTGCTTGGCGTACGCCTGCGGGAAGCCGCTGAGCTGCACCCGCTGGGCGGCGACGGTGAGCGGCAGCCGGGTGTACCCCGGTACCTCCTCCAGACCGTCGTAGAACTTCCCCGCCGAGTACGCCGGGTCCATGATCTCCTTCGGCGTGCCCCAGCCCTGCGAGGGCCGCTGCTGGAACAGGCCGAGCGAATCGCGGTCCCCGAAGTCGATGTTGCGCAGCGCCGACTCCTGGAGCGCGGTCGCCAGCGCGATCGTCACGGCCCTCTCGGGCAGGTCGCGCGCGGTGCCCACAGCCGTGATCGTCGCCGCGTTCACCGCCTGCTCGGGCGTGAACTCGTACGTGGCCCCGTCGCCCTTGGCGGACACGACCCGGCAGCCCGGCCCGCTCGGACCGCCGCCCGTGTCGTACTGGACCACCAGGTAGCCGGCGACTCCGAGGAGGACCACGGAGGCCGCCCCGAAGCGGAAGAAGCGGCCACGACGCTTGGAAGGAGGCGGTGACTCTGACACGCGTACAAGGTACTGGAGAGTACGAGGCGTGTGCGCCGGGTGTGGACAGTGCGCCCGGACCAGCGCGTTAGGGTCGTGGGCATGGCCGACACCCCGCTTGACCTCACCCTGGACGCGGCGCTTCTGACCGCGCGGCTCGTCGACTTCCCGTCCGTCAGCGGCACGGAGAAGCCCCTCGCGGACGCGATCGAATCCGCCCTGCGCGCCCTGCCGCACCTCACGGTCGACCGGTACGGCAACAACGTCGTGGCCCGTACGAACCTGGGGCGCGAGGAGCGCGTGATCCTCGCCGGTCACATCGACACGGTCCCGATCGCGGACAACGTCCCCTCCCGGCTCGACGAGGACGGCGTGCTGTGGGGCTGCGGGACCTGCGACATGAAGGCGGGCGTGGCCGTCCAGCTGCGCATCGCGGCCACCGTCCCCGAGCCCAACCGGGACCTGACCTTCATCTTCTACGACAACGAAGAAGTCGACGCGGACCTCAACGGCCTCAAGCACGTCGCCGAGCAGCGTCCCGACTGGCTGGAGGGCGACTTCGCGGTCCTCCTCGAGCCCTCCGACGGCCAGGTCGAAGGCGGCTGCCAGGGCACCCTCCGGGTGCTCCTGAAGACCACCGGTGAACGCGCCCACTCCGCGCGCGGCTGGATGGGCTCCAACGCGATCCACGCGGCGTCCCCCGTCCTCGCCCGCCTCGCCTCCTACGAGCCGCGTCACCCGGTGATCGACGGCCTGGAGTACCGCGAGGGCCTGAACGCGGTGGGCATCTCCGGGGGCGTGGCCGGCAACGTCATCCCCGACGAGTGCGTCGTCACCGTCAACTTCCGCTACGCCCCCGACCGCTCGGAGGCCGACGCCCTCGCCCACGTCCGCGAGGTCTTCGCCGACTGCGGCGTGAGCGAGTTCGTCGTCGACGACCACAGCGGCGCGGCCCTGCCCGGCCTCTCCCACCCGGCCGCGGCCGCCTTCATCGAGGCGGTGGGCGGCACCCCGCAGCCCAAGTACGGCTGGACGGACGTCTCCCGCTTCTCCGCGCTCGGCGTCCCGGCCGTCAACTACGGCCCCGGCAACCCGCACTTGGCGCACAAGCGGGACGAACGCGTGGAGACGGCGAAGATCGTCGCGGGGGAGGAGCGGCTGCGGACCTGGCTGACCGCGTGAGCGCGCCGCCGTATCAGGGCGTTTGGAACGCTTCCCCGCGGACATGCTGACGTCCCCCAGACGTAACCCGCGTGGATCTACGCTGAAGTGGAACGACCTCTCCCCCGGACCTCGGCGTCTTTCGAGCGGGGGAGACCGCAACCGGAGGGAGCACATATGGCTACTGGCAACCCCGAGGGCAAGCAGAGCCCACCGGAGGAGCAGCGGCTGGGTCCGGTGCTCCGCAGGCGGGACCAGGTCCAGGCGAGCACCACGGACCAGCGGCTGCTGGACGGGCGCGCGCCCTCGGACTGGGTGCACACCGACCCCTGGCGGGTGCTGCGCATCCAGGCGGAGTTCATCGAGGGCTTCGGTACCCTCGCCGAGCTGCCGCCCGCCATCAGCGTCTTCGGCTCGGCACGCACCCCGGTGGACTCACCGGAGTACGAGGCCGGCGTCCGACTCGGCCGGGGCCTGGTCGAGGCGGGCTTCGCCGTCATCACCGGCGGCGGCCCCGGGGCCATGGAGTCGGCCAACAAGGGCGCCTGCGAAGCCAACGGCGTCTCGGTCGGCCTCGGCATCGAGCTGCCCTTCGAACAGGGGCTCAACAGCTACGTCGACATCGGGCTGAACTTCCGGTACTTCTTCGTCCGCAAGCTGATGTTCGTCAAGTACTCGCAGGGCTTCGTCGTCCTGCCCGGCGGCCTGGGCACCCTCGACGAACTCTTCGAGGCGCTGACCCTGGTCCAGACGCAGAAGATCACCCAGTTCCCCATCGTCCTGTTCGGCACCGAGTACTGGGGCGGCCTGGTCGACTGGCTGCGCCACACGGTCATCGCCCAGGGCAAGGCGGCCGACAAGGACCTCCTCCTCATCCACGTCACGGACGACGTGGAGGAAGCGGTGGCCCTGGTCTCGAAGGAAGCGGGCCGCTGAGGACCAGCCCTTGACCGACCGGAAGCGGGCGCGGGCGGGCGCGGGCGAGGGCGGGCGCGGTCCTCGGGCCACCTTTCGACCGACCGAGTCGGGTGATGGGTGAGCACAGGCCGTTCCCCGGGGGCGGGGCCCTTGGCGGGGTCCGGGGTGGGGCCCTTTGTCCGGGGTCTGGGGGCGGCGTGGACGAAGTGGGCGTAAGAGCAGGACCGTTCCCCGGGGCGGAGCCCTACGCCAGCCCCCGCCGGGCCACCGCCGGCGGGCGATGACCCGCGATCGACGCCACCATGTCCAGCACCTGCCGCGTCTCCGCCACCTCGTGCACCCGGTACACCCGCGCCCCCAACCACGCCGACACCGCGGTCGTCGCCAGCGTCCCCAGCAGCCGCTCCTTGACCGGCCGGTCCAACGTCTCGCCGACGAAGTCCTTGTTGGACAGCGACACCAGCACCGGCCACCCGGTGGCGACCATCTCGTCCAGCCGCCGCGTCGCCTCGAGGCTGTGCCGGGTGTTCTTGCCGAAGTCGTGCCCGGGATCGATCATCACCGACTCCCGCGGCACGCCCAGGGACACCGCACGCTCCGCCAGCTCCAGCGTCCGGTCCAGGATGTCGGCCATCACGTCCTCGTACTCCACCCGGTGCGGCCGGGTCCGCGGCGGCGCGCCTCCCGCGTGGGTGCACACCAGCCCGGCGCCGTACCGCGCGGCGACCTCCGCGAGCCGCGGATCGACCCCGCCCCAGGCATCGTTCAGTACATCCGCCCCCGCCTCGCACACGGCCTCGCCGACCTCGTGCCGCCAGGTGTCCACACTGATCACGACGTCCGGGAAGCGCCGCCGCACCTCGCCGACGAAACCGACCGTCCGCCGCGCCTCCTCCTCGGCGGACACCTCCTCGCCCGGCCCGGCCTTCACCCCGCCGACGTCGATGATCGCGGCACCCTCGGCCACCGCCTGCTCCACGCGTGCGAGTGCCGGTTCGTCGCGGAAGGTCGCGCCCCGGTCGTAGAAGGAGTCCGGGGTCCGGTTCACGATCGCCATGATCACCGGCTCGTGCGGTGCGAATTCCCGCCTGCCCAGCCTGAGCATCCCCTGAGACCTCTCCTCGTTCGGTTCCTCGTCGGGTCCGGTCCGCGGCCGTACCCGGCCGCCTGTGAACCCGACTGTCAGACTCGCATGGCACGATCGGAGCCACACATCCGACTCCGGCCCGACCCAGCCCTCCCGACCCAACCCTCCCGATCCAACCCTGGGGACCTCAGCGATGGTTATGTTCCTGTTCCTGGTCGTCGCGCTCGCCGTCGTGGTCGCCGCGGTGACCCTCGCGGTGGTGGGCGGCGGGGAGAGCGGCCCGCTGCCCGACGCGGCCCCCGACCGCCTGAGGGACACTCTGCCGCTGGACCGCCCGGTCAGCCGCGCGGACGTGGACGCACTCCGCTTCCCGCTCGCCGCCCGCGGCTACCGCATGGCCGACGTGGACGACGCGCTGAGCCGCCTCGGCGCCGAACTCGCCGAGCGCGACGCCCGGATCGCCGACATGGAGTCCGCGCTGGCCGGTGCCCGGGCCGTCGCGGCCCACGCCGCCCCGGACGAGCCCGACGCCCGCCAGGAGGGAGACCAGCCGTGACCGACGGAGCCGCCCTCGCCGGCCCGGACGGCGCTCCGCGCTGCCCCTGGGCCCTGTCCACCGAGGACTACGTCGCCTACCACGACGAGGAGTGGGGCCGCCCGGTCCACGGGGACGACGCCCTGTTCGAGCGCCTCAGCCTGGAGGCCTTCCAGTCCGGCCTGTCGTGGCTCACGATCCTGCGCCGTCGTCCGGGCTTCCGTACCGCCTTCGCAGGCTTCCGGATCGCGGCTGTCGCGGAGTTCACCGACGCCGACCGGGAGCGTCTGCTCGCCGACGCCGGCATCATCCGCAATCGCGCCAAGATCGACGCGACCCTGGGCAACGCACGGGTGCTGGCCGGGTGGGCGCCCGGCGACCTGGACGCCCTGATCTGGTCGCACGCCCCCGACCCGGCCGGCCGCCCGGCCCCGGCGACCCTCACCGACGTCCCCGCGGTCACCCCCGAGTCGACGGCGCTGTCCAAGGCCCTGAAGAAGCAGGGCCTGCGCTTCGTCGGCCCGACCACGGCGTACGCGCTGATGCAGGCCTGCGGCCTGGTCGACGACCACCTGAAGGACTGCGTGGCCCGACGGACCTGAGCCGCGGAGGCGGGCGGCCCCCGCCGCAGGCCGCCCGGCACCTCCCGTTCCCCGGTCAGCGCCCCCGGTACTTCGGCTTCTCCTTGTTGACGAAGGCCTGCACGGCGATCGTGTGGTCCTCGGAGGCACCTGCCCGGGTCTGGAGCTCGTCCTCCTTCTCCAGGGCCTCCTCCAGGGAGTGGGTGAGCCCGTACGCCACCGACTCCTTCAGCGCCGCGTACGCCACCGTCGGTCCCGCGGCCAGCGCCAGCGCCGTCTTCCGGGCCTCCGCGCGCAGCTCGGCGGCCGGGACCAGCCGGTTCGCGATCCCGAGGTCGTACGCCTCCTGGGCCGTGATGCTGCGGGGGAAGAGCAGCAGGTCGGTGGCGCGGCCCGGGCCGACGACCCGCGGCAGCGTCCAGGAGATCCCGGAGTCGGCGGTCAGCGCGACCCCGGCGAACGACGTGTTGAACGCCGCCGTGTCGGCCACGATCCGGTAGTCCGCCGCCAGCGCGAAGCCGAAGCCCGCTCCGGCCGCGACCCCGTTCACCGCGGCGACCACCGGCTTCGCGGCCCCGGCGAGCGCCTTCACGATCGGGTTGTAGTGCTCGCGCACCGTGCTCATCGTGCGCTCGCCGCCGTCCTCGTGGTCGGCGGCCAGCAGCCCGATGTGCTCCTTGAGGTCCTGCCCGACACAGAACGCCCGGTCGCCGGCCGCGGTCAGCAGCACGGCCCGTACGCCGTCGTCGTCCGCGGCGGCCCGGACCGCGTCCCGGAGCGCGGCCTTCGCCGCCACGTTCAGCGCGTTCATCGCCTCCGGGCGGTTCAGCGTGATCGTCGCGAGTCCGTCGCTCACCTCGTAGAGCACGGTGTCGGCCATGGTGTGTCCCTCCGCGTCGCGGCTCGTGGACCTACTCGTCAGTACGTCCCTGTGCAGGACAGCATGACGGAGATCGACGGCGGTGGAGCGGAGCCCGCATGTGACCTGCGTCAAAGAATTCCGGTGCGTTTTCCGTCGGTGGGGCGGTGTGCGGTGGCGCAGTATCGCAGCCACATCGCCGAATTGAGTGGTTTTGATCGCGCGCGTTGCCCAAGCGATGCCGACCGATGTTGGTCATCGGGTCCTGAGATGCGGGATAATGGCCTGGAAGCAATGTGTTCGATGCCGGTGGCGTGTGTCCTGCTTCAAGGACCGCAGGTGCCCTTCAGTGGGCCGTCGGCTAGACGGTTGAGCTGGGTTTCAGGAAGGGGAACGAGCATGGCGGCCATGAAGCCGCGGACGGGTGATGGCCCGCTCGAGGTGACCAAGGAGGGGCGGGGCATCGTCATGCGCGTTCCGCTCGAAGGCGGCGGTCGGCTCGTCGTCGAGCTGACCCCGGATGAGGCCGGCGCGCTCGGCGACGCCCTCAAGAAGGTCGTCGGCTGACGCGCAAGCGACCATACCCCTTCAGTCGCCCCGGTGCCGCATGCGGCACCGGGGCGACTGTCTGCACAGGCCGGGGGCGGGGCGGGGCCCACCGCCGGACACTCGCGGACGTCCGCTACCGCTTCACCGCGCAGAGCAGTCCGTCACCCACGGGCAGCAGGGACGACACCATCTCCTGGCTCTCGCGCAGGGCCCGCACCAGTTCCCGCAGCCGCAGCACCTCGGTGGGCTGCGGGCCGGAGTCCACCGTCCGGCCGTTCGCGAAGACCCCTTCGAAGGCGACCAGGCCTCCCGGACGCAGCAGACGCAACGACTCGGCGAGATAGTCCTGGTACTCGAGCCGGTCGCCGTCGCAGAAGACCAGGTCGTAGCCGGAGTCCGCGAGACGGGGCAGGACGTCCAGCGCCCGGCCCGGGATGAAGCGGGCCCTGTTGGCGGCGAAGCCCGCCGTACGGAAGGCCTGGCGGGCCGACTGCTGGTGCTCCGGCTCCTGGTCGACCGTGGTCAGCACGCCGTCCGGCCGCATGCCGTGCAGCAGGTGGATCCCGGAGACGCCGCAGCCGGTGCCGATCTCCGCGACCGCCTTGGCGTCCGCGGTGGCCGCGAGCAACCGCAGGGCCGCACCCGTACCGGGCGACACCGAGCGCAGCCCTGCCTCACGGGCCCGGTCCCGGGCCCAGTGCAGCGCCTCGTCCTCGGCGACATAGGCGTCCGCGAACGCCCAGCTCGTCTGCCGGTTGGCGGTAATGACCCTCTCCTGTCCCCGTGGTTGCCTCGGCGTGACTTTATCCGTTGACGCGGGGAACCCACTGATGGGACCGGTCGTTCAAAGGGAAGAGCGAGCGGCGTGTGCCGTGGAGGGGGTGGGCGAATGAGCGAGGACACCGAGCAAGTACTGACGCAGGCGCACGAGCTGTGGCAGCCCGCATCAATTTCTCGTAAAACCGCTTATCCGGAGCTAACGGGCGAGGTGGCTATGGTAGGGGCTCCACCGGACACCATCAGAGCCGATAGGGGAGGTGCGGCTGCGCCTATGGATCGAGGGGGAGTGCTGAGGCGCTTCCTCGGATCGGCGGGCAGGCCGAAATCCGTGAACGACACAGCTGCTGACCACAGCCACGCCGCTGACCCGGCCCAGACCGCGAGCTTCTCCACCGACGCGGACGGGCAGGCGTGGACTCCGCCCACCTGGGAGGAGATCGTCAGCATGCACAGCGGCCGGGTCTACCGGCTCGCCTACCGTCTCACCGGTAACCAGCACGACGCGGAGGACCTCACCCAGGAGGTCTTCGTCCGCGTCTTCCGCTCGCTGTCGACGTACACGCCGGGCACCTTCGAGGGCTGGCTGCACCGTATTACCACCAACCTCTTCCTGGACATGGTGCGCCGCAAGCAGCGCATCCGTTTCGACTCCCTGGGCGACGACGCGGCCGAGCGGCTCCCCAGCAAGGAGCCCACACCGCAGCAGGTCTTCAACGACACCCACTTCGACGCGGACGTCCAGCAGGCCCTCGACACGCTCGCGCCCGAGTTCCGCGCCGCGGTCGTCCTCTGCGACATCGAAGGTCTGTCGTACGAGGAGATCGCCGCGACCCTCGGAGTCAAGCTCGGCACGGTCCGGTCCCGGATCCACCGCGGGCGCTCCCAGCTGCGCAAGGCCCTCGCCCACCGTTCGCCCCAGGCGCGCGCGGAGCGCCGCTCCTTCATGCCGCGTGTCCCCGCACTGGGAGGAGGGGGCGCGAGCACGTGAGCGGTTCACGGCCGAAACCTGCCGAGGGACACCTCGCAGAGCAGCACCTGGGAGACCGCCTTTCCGCCCTGGTGGACGGAGAGCTCGGTCATGACGCGCGTGAGCGCGTACTGGCGCACGTCGCCACCTGCGCGAAGTGCAAGTCGGAGGTGGACGCGCAGCGCCGCCTGAAGAACGTCTTCGCACAGGTCGCGCCCCCGCCCCCGTCCGAGAGCTTCCTGGCCCGTCTCCAGGGCCTTCCCGCGGGCGGCGACCTCGGCGGCGGCTCGCCGTCGACCGGCGGAAAACTGCCGGGCGACCCGCCCGTGCAGCTCGGCGGGGTGCCCAAAACCTTCGGGACCGGCAGGCGCGGCGAGCGGTTCGAGTTCGCCTACACACCTGCCCGGCGGCCCGCCCCCCTGCTCACGTCCCCGTCGGGCGCGGGCCGGGCGGACCAGGGCTTCCGCATCCATGACGTCGGCCGGCACGAGCAGGACCGGTCCTCCTCGCGCGGGATGCGGTTCGCCGCGGCGGCGGCGGGAGCGGTGTCCCTCGCGGCGATCGCCCTCGGCGGTGTCGCCACCGTCACCCCCACCGAGGCGGAGGTCCGCGGTTCGGGCAGCGGCAGCAACGTGACGCCGCTGCGCACCCAGGGCAGCACGGCGGCGACGGCGCCCGAGTCCCAGCGACGCCGGGGTACCGCCCCGCTGCTGGGCCAGCTGCAGGGCCAGAGCGCGCTGGGCGCCACCCCGGCCGCCCCGACCCAGGCGTCCGCGCCGCTGCTCCCCGGAGTGCCACCGCCCGCCCCCCGGCGCCACAGCCCCCTGGCGGCCGTCCCCGTCATGGCCGGCGGGGCACCGATGGCCCCGCTGACAGCGCCGCTGGCCCTGTCGGAGTGGGAGACGACCCCGGGGCTCAGGACCCCGGGTGCCTTCCCCGTCGCCGCCGTCTCGTCGCCCCCCGTCTCCTCCGCACCCCCCGTCGGCACGACCGCGGCGCCCGCCCCCGTCGCCTCCTCCCGCACCATCCGCTGACCGGTGCGCAGGCCTGTGCACCGACCGCGTCCGCTGCGCACGGGCGTGCGAACCTGATTGAATCCAGGGGTGCGCCCAGGCCCGTGCGGCCGGGCGCCGCACCAGGAGAGTTCCTGCGCGGAGGCGTACGGAGCCACGGAGTCGACGATCTGCGGCCAGCTGTGGGGAGAGCATGAACGAGGGGAAGCCCCCGAAGGCGAGCCCATCGGGGGAGCGGGAACAGCCGGCCGAGCCGGACGGGGACGGGGGCGGGGACTTCGAGCTGGAGCGTCCGGCGTCGTCGGGCGGCTCCGACGACTTCGCACTCGCGCGTCCCGCCACGGCCCCGGCCGACACGGAGGACGACTACGAACTGCACCGGCCCCTGAGCGCCGGGACGACGGGACCCGGCCTGCCGGAGGACGTCGAGCCCGTGGGAACCACTGACCCGCGTGAGTCCGACGCGGCCCTGGAACCCGCACGGACCGCAGGGTCCGCCGAGCCTGCCGGGTCCTCCGGGTCCTCCGGGTCCGGTGCCTTCGGTGAGCCTGCGGCGGTCACCGGGCCGCGTGGACCCGGCGCGGCTCCGGAGTCCGCACGCTCCTCCGGGTCCGGTGCCTTCGGTGAGCCTGCGGCGGTCACCGGGCCGCGTGGACCCGGCGCGGCTCCGGAGTCCGCACGCTCCTCCGGGTCCGGTGCCTTCGGTGAGCCCGCGGGAACCACCGACCCGTGGGGGCCCGGCGTGACTCCGGAGCCCGCACGGCCTGCCGAGTCCGCCGATTCCGGTGTCCTCGGAGGCCGGTCCGAGCAGCTCCGGCCGTTGCACGACCCCGATCCCTACAGCACCCCGCCGTACGGTGAGCCGGGGCCCTGGGCGCCCGCGCCCCCGGTTCAGCACCCCGCGGCGGCACCTCCCGCGCAGGACGCATCGGTTCCGGCGCCGTCCCCGGAACCGGGCACCCTGCCGCACGGCATGCCCACGCACGCTGCTCCCGCCGTGCCCGCCCCCGGCACCCCGGACGCGAACCACCCCGCAACCGCGCCCGCAACCGAACCCGCGCCCCCGGCCGTGTTCCCGGCCCCGGACGCTCCGGCGGCGGACGCCCAGGCGCCGGCCGACCCCTGGCGGCGTTACGACCCCTGGGCCGCCGCCGCGGCGAGCGCCCCGTTGCAGCAGACCGGGGGCGGGGTCGCCACGGAGGGGCAGCGGCGCAAGCGGGGCAGGAGGGTGCTCGTCGGCCTCATGCTGGTGGTCGCGCTCCTCTCCGGCGGCGTCGGCGGGATCGTCGGCACCCAGCTGGAGCGCAACGGCGGCGTCGGTTCCGTGGAACTCCCGCAGGCCGAGGGCAAGCCCGCCGGACGGGAACCCGGAAGCATCGCCGGGATCGCCGCGCAGGCCCTGCCCAGCGTCGTCACCCTGCACGTCAGCGGGGCGGCGTCGGCGGGCACCGGTACCGGATTCGTCCTCGACGACCGCGGACACATCCTCACCAACGACCACGTCGTGCAGCCCGCCGGACGCGACGGCGAGATCACCGTGACCTTCCACAGCGGCGACACCACCGAGGCCACGATCGTCGGCGGGGACAGCGGCTACGACCTCGCCGTGGTGAAGGTCAAGGGTGTCAGCGGGCTCGCCCCCCTGCCCCTCGGCAACTCGGACAACGCGCAGGTGGGCGACCCCGTCGTCGCCATCGGTGCCCCCTTCGACCTGGCCGGCACGGTCACCGCCGGCATCATCAGCGCCCGCGAACGACCCATCACGGCGGGCGGCGGACAGGGCGACGGCAGTGACGTGTCCTACGTCGACGCCCTGCAGACCGACGCCCCGATCAACCCCGGAAACTCCGGCGGCCCCCTCCTCGACGCCGAGGGCCACGTGATCGGCGTCAACTCCGCCATCCGCTCCGCCGGCAGCGGCGGCGAGGCCGAGGGCGGTCAGGCCGGCTCCATAGGCCTCGGCTTCGCCATCCCGATCAACCAGGGCAAGCGCGTCGCCGAGGAACTGATCAACACCGGCACGGCGACCCACCCGGTGATCGGCATCACCCTGGACATGGACTACGCCGGCGACGGCGCCCGCGTCGGCACCAGGGGCAGCGACGGCGGCCCCCCGGTCAGCAGCGGCGGCCCCGGGGACAGGGCCGGGATCGAGGCCGGCGACGTCATCACGAAGGTCGACGGGCAGCGCGTCCACTCCGGTGAGGAACTCATCGTCAAGACCCGCGCCCACCGTCCCGGGGACCGCCTGGAACTCACCCTGGAACGGGACGGCAAGGAGCGCGAGGTCTCGCTCGTCCTCGGCTCCTCCGGAGGTGACTAGGGCCTGCGGCGGGAGTGGCGTCTGCCGCGCGACCCCGGCACGCACTCTCGCCGCACCCGCACCCGCACCGCCCGGAAGCCCGGGCACGCGCGGTACGAGGGCTTTTGGGCGGCACGCCTGGAGAGCGTTCCCCCGAGCTCTCGGCTTCGCCCGAGCAGAGGGGGGCCTCCATGGCGCCGTGCGGCCGCCCTCCGCCCCAGGCCCTGGACACAGGACGGCACGGAGCGCGGCAGACACTCGGGCGCGACGGACAAGGGAGGGAGAACAGTCGGCGAAGACCGTACGCGTCACGCAGCCGGAGGGCCCGGCACAGTACCGGTCGTACGGGGTGGCCGGGTACCGTGGACCCGGCCCGGACCACGGAAGACCGCACGGACGCACGGACGCGTCGACGCACTGACCACCGAGGGCCGAGGGCCGAGGACATCGCAAGGAGCTTCAGGTGTTCAATGACATAGGACCGCTCGAGCTGGTCACGCTCGTCGTCCTCGCCGTACTCGTCTTCGGCCCGGACAAGCTCCCCAAGGTCATCCAGGACGTGAGCAGGACGATCCGTAAGATCCGCGACTTCTCGGACAGCGCCAAGCAGGACATCCGCGAGGAGCTCGGCCCGGAGTTCAAGGACTTCGAGTTCGAGGACCTCAACCCCAAGACGTTCATCCGCAAGCACCTGGACAACGACGAGCTGGGGCTCAAGGAGATCCGCAGCGGATTCGACCTGAAGAAGGAGATGACCGAGGTCACGGACGCCGTCCACGGCCGTGACCCCGAGTCCTCCCCGGCCTCTTCGTCCTCCTCCGCTGCTTCCTCCGCGCCCGCAGCGGGCGGTCGCCCCGACATGACGAAGAAGCCCGAGAAGGCGGCCGTCGACGACCGTCCGCCCTTCGACGCGGACGCCACCTGAGCCCCACCGGGCGTCGGCAGGGCCGGTCGGCGCGGACGTACACCCCCCGTGCGTGACGCGTTTCATACTCCGTCAGGCCCCCGTACGGCCTGAACCGGACGTCCGTGCGGCTCATGTGCCGAGTGCTTTCCCGGCGCACGCCCACGAGGTGGCTATGCTGCCCGGGTTGTTGTGCGGTCCGGACGAGTACGCCCGAAGGGGGGCGGGCCGCCCCCGGTCCGACGAGAGCGAGGAGGCGTCCGGGCATGGAGACGACGAGTCGGGCAGTCGCGCAGGCGTCGGCCGCGGAGGATGGACGACAGGCCCCCCTCGGCCGGCGCACGGTCGACGGCTACCTGAGCGCGCCCTTCCCGTGGTACGGCCTGGACGAGGCGTTCACGGGGCGGCGCTGGCTGATGCAGGTCGCCACCGCGGCCGACGGGGCCGTCGAGCACGGGTCGATCGGGCACGGTGACGAGCCCTCGGTCCGCAGCGAGTACACGGCCCAGCAGACCGGCCAGGACGCGAAGGAGAAGTTCGCGGTCGCCGTGACGGTGGCCGCGAACCCGGTGCGCCGCAGCGCGGACGGCACCGGCCTGATGGAGGCCACCTCGGTGTCCTCCGCCGCCTGGCTGGCCGGAGTGGGGCTGCTGTCGTTCACCTGGCCGGGCCAGGTGGACCACTCCCTGCGCGACGACTGGCTGGAGCAGCAGACGGAGACGGCCTGGGTGCTGGCGGACGACCTCGACGGACCGGACTGGTCGACGCTCTCCCTCCCCGTGGACGGGGTGCCGACGCCGTTCCACTACCGGGAGTCCGAGTTCGGCTGGGTGCTCGCGGGATCGACGCGGGCGGGCGTGCACCTCGGCGCGTACGGCCGGGGCATGAGCGCGTACGGCCTGGGCTTCGCCGTGGTCAAGGACATCACCGCCTACGCGGCCCCCTGAGCCGCGGAGCGTACCGCAGCCCCCGTACGGGCCCCGTACGGGCCTCCCCGCAGGGCTGTCCCCTGTGTGGCGAAGGGCGCCGCCCGACGGACGGCGCCCCGCGGCACAGCGGACCACGGCGCGCTCACGGCCCCGTACGGGCCCCTGGAGCGCTCAGAACTTGTTCCTCGGCGTGATGCCCAGGGCCAGTCCCGCCAGGCCGCGCTGGCGCCCGCCGAGCTTGCCGGCGATCGAGCGGAGCGCCGAACCCGCGGGGGACTCCGGGTCGGACAGGACGACCGGCCTTCCCTCGTCACCGCCCTCGCGCAGGCGCACGTCGATGGGGATGGACCCCAGCACCGGGACGTTCGCACCCGTGGTCCGGGTCAGCCCGTCGGCCACCGACTGGCCGCCACCGGTGCCGAAGACGTCGACCATCTCGCCGCAGTGCGGGCAGGGCAGGCCGGACATGTTCTCGACCACGCCGACGATCTTCTGGTGGGTCTGCACGGCGATGGAACCCGCCCGCTCGGCCACCTCGGCCGCCGCCTGCTGAGGCGTGGTGACCACCAGGATCTCGGCGTTCGGCACGAGCTGCGCGACGGAGATCGCGATGTCGCCGGTGCCCGGCGGCAGGTCGAGCAGCAGCACGTCCAGGTCGCCCCAGTAGACGTCCGCCAGGAACTGCTGCAGGGCGCGGTGCAGCATCGGGCCGCGCCACACCACCGGCGCGTTGCCCGGGGTGAACATGCCGATGGAGATGACCTTCACACCGTGCGCGGACGGCGGCATGATCATGTTCTCGACCTGGGTCGGACGCCCGTCGGCGCCCAGCATGCGCGGCACCGAGTGGCCGTAGATGTCGGCGTCCACGACGCCCACCTTCAGGCCGTCGGCCGCCATCGCCGCCGCCAGGTTCACCGTCACCGACGACTTGCCGACCCCGCCCTTGCCGGAGGCGACCGCGTACACCCGGGTCAGGCTGCCCGGCTTGGCGAAGGGCACCTCGCGCTCGGCCTGGCCGCCGCGCAGGGCGTTCGCCAGCTCCTTGCGCTGTTCGTCGCTCATCACGTCCAGCGTGACGTCGACCCGGGTGACGCCTTCGAGCCGGGAGACCGCGTCCGTCACCCGCTGCGTGATCGTGTCCCGCATCGGGCAGCCGGAGACCGTCAGGTACACGGTGACCGCGACCGCCCCGTCCGCGTCGATCTCCACCGATTTGACCATCCCCAGCTCGGTGATGGGCCGGTTGATCTCGGGGTCGTTCACCGTCGCCAGTGCCTCGCGCACCGCGTCTTCCGTAGCCATGGTGTCGATGGTACGGCGCCCGGTACGCCCCCCGGTAAGCCCGCTACCGGTCGTCTGCGTCACGTTCCGGAGGCCGTTGTGCCCGCATCGCCGTGATGGTGGTCCTGGCGGTCCTGGTGGGGCCGGTGTCCGTTCTGCCGTCCCTCGAGTTCCTTCATCATGTCCTGGAGCTCCGAGCGGATCCAGTCGCGCGTCGCGACCTCTCCGAGCCCGATCCGCAGGGCGGCGATCTCCCGGGTCAGGTACTCGGTGTCCGCGATCACCCGCTCGTCCTGCTTGCGGTCCTGCTCCAGGTTGACCCGGTCGCGGTCGTCCTGCCTGTTCTGCGCGAGCAGGATCAGCGGGGCGGCGTACGAGGCCTGGAGGGAGAGCATCAGGGTCAGGAAGATGAACGGGTACTCGTCGAAGCGCAGTTCCTCGGGCGCGGCCACGTTCCACACCAGCCACACGATGATGACGACCGTCATCCAGACGATGAACCGCCCGGTCCCCAGGAACCGCGCGATCCGCTCCGACAGGCGCCCGAAGGCCTCCGGGTCCCACTCGGGCACCAGCCGGCGCCCGGGCGGGAGCGGCTGGTCCAGCCGGGGCGTACGCGGCCGGTGGCCGGAGGCCGTGGCTCCCGCGGGCTGACGCTGCTCGCGCACACCGTCGCGCTCAGGTGCCATCGGTCACCACCCCCTTGTCGTCCCTGACATCCCTGACATCCCTGCCGTCCGCGTCGTCGGTACCGTCCGGGACGTCGTCGTCCAGGTGGAACTCGGTCTCCCGCCAGTCGTCCGGCAGCATGTGGTCCAGTACGTCGTCCACCGTCACCGCCCCCAGCAGCGCGCCCGTCTCGTCGACCACGGGCGCCGCCACCATGTCGTACGCGGCGAAGAACCCGGCGACCACGGGCAGCGCCGCGTCCGGCGCCAGCGACTGCAGATCGTCGTCGATGATCGAGCCGACCAGCGTGTACGGGGGGTCGCGCAGCAGCCGCTGGAAGTGGACCGTGCCCAGGTACTTGCCGGTCGGGGTCTCGTCCGGCGGACGGCACACGTAGATCTGGGCCGCGTGCGCCGGGGACAGGTCCGGGTTGCGGATGCGGGCCAGGGCGTCGGCGACGGTCGCGTCGGGCCTGAGCACGATCGGCTCGGTCGTCATCAGACCGCCCGCGGTGTGCTCCTCGTACGCCATCAGGCGCCGCATGTCGGCCGCGTCACCGGGCTTCATCAGGCTCAGCAGCCGCTCCTTGTCCTCCTCGGGCAGTTCGGAGAGCAGGTCGGCGGCGTCGTCCGGGTCCATGGCCTCCAGGACGTCGGCGGCGCGCTCCTCCTTCAGCTTGCCGAGGATCTCCACCTGGTCGTCCTCGGGCAGTTCCTCCAGCACGTCCGCGAGGCGGTCGTCGTCCAGGGCGGCGGCCACCTCGGCGCGGCGCTTGGCGGAGAGGTGGTGCAGGACGTTGGCCAGGTCGGCGGGACGCAGCTGCTCGAACGTGGCGAGCAGACTCTCGGCCCCCTGCCCCTGCTCCTCCAGCGAGAACCCGGTGACCGCCGACCACTCGACGGTCAGCGTCTCCCCCTTGCCCCGCCGGAACGTTCCACCCTTCTTGCCCTTGCGGACGAACACCCGGTCGATCTCCCATTCCCGACGGGCCGGCAGCTGATGCACCGACAGGTCCAGGACGGTGACCTCCTCACCGGTCTCCACCAGCTTCACCCTGCGGTCCAGGAGCTCGCCGAAGACGAGCCGCTCGGTGGGCCGCTGCTCGAAGCGCCGGACGTTGAGCACCCCGGTGGTGATGACCTGGCCGGACTGCACGGCGGTCACCCGGTTCATGGGCAGGAAGATGCGGCGCCGGCTGGGGAGTTCGACCACCAGACCGAGCAGTCTCGGCGGACGTCCGCCCACCCGCAGCATGACGACCAGATCGCGCACCCGCCCCACCTGGTCACCGGCCGGATCGAAGGTGGCGACGCCGGAGATGTGCGAGACGAAGAACCGGGGGGCGCCCGCTGCCATGGCGGCGGCTCCTTTTCGTACGGGGCGGTGCTGCCGTGCCGCCTTGCCTGTGCTGCGTGCTGCCTGCTCTGGTCCTGCCGCTTCTCCCCCGCGTACCGTGCCGGTGGTCCGGATGCCCCGTTCAGGCGGCTTCAGGCTAGCCCGTCCGGACCGGCGGTGCTTCGGGAGCCGGTCCGGACGGACTGCCTCCGAGGGGCCGGTGCGGTCCCGGTAATCTGCGGTACGCCGTTCAGGTCCCCGTCCGAGAGGCAGCGCAACCTGTGACTCCGATCTCCCCGGGCCGTTCCCGCACAGCCACACTGGCGAGTGCCGTGTGCGTGCTGCTCGTGACCGGAACGGCGCTCACGGGATGCTCCTCCGAGGAGGAAGACCCGCACAGGGGCACCAACGGCGTCGGCAAGCTGTCCGCCGCCGAGATCCAGAACAGGACGCGGACGGCCGCCAAGTCGGTCGACACCGTGCGGCTGCACGGGAACGTGGTCACCAGCGGGCGTACGTACACGCTCGACATGCGCCTCAAGCCCGAGGGGGGCATCGGATCGGTCACCGCCGGCGGGCAGACCTTCCGGCTGCTGAAGGTCGACGACGAGCTCTTCCTGAAGGCCGACGCCAGGTTCTGGGGTCAGGCGGACGGCGGGGCCGGCGAGGGCGATGCGAAGGGCGAGGGCGAGGGCGAGGGCGCGTCGGACGCGGCGGCGGCCGGCAAGCTCGCCGAGAAGTACGTGAAGGTGCCGGAGGGGGACCCGTCGTACAAGAAGTTCATCGGCTTCGCGGACAAGGATGTTCTCCTCGACAGCCTGCTGACCCTGCACGGCACCCTCGCCACGGACGGCCACCACGAGCAGGACGGCGTCCGCAGCATCCGCGTCACCGGCGACCAGGGCTCCGGCGGCACCCTGGACGTCTCCCTCGAGGGCAAGCCGTACCCGCTGCGCCTGGTGCGCGCCGGCAAGGCCGGCACCCTCACCTTCTCGGCCTGGGGCACCGACTTCGCCCTGGAGAAGCCGGCCAAGGACGAGACGCTGGATTACGAGGGGCAGCTCCCGACGTCGTAGGAGAACCGGTACGGCCGACCGGTCAGCGGCGCTTCTTCCGCCCCGCCAGCAGCCGGGGCAGGCCCGCGGGGGCAGGACGCCGGGTGGTCACCGGGGTCGCCGGCGGTGGCTCGGCCAGGGAGCCGTCGGGCAGCGGTGCCGTCACCCCGGTCGGTTCCAGACGCAGGACCCGGCACTCACGGGCCCAGCGTTCCGGCATCGCCTCGCCGTCGGGCGCGTTGAGCCGCTTGCCCTTGAGCGCGGCGACCGCCGCCTCCCACTCCTCGGAGCCGGACGGCAGCTCCACGACCGTCGCGGCCCAGGAGACCAGCCGCCCGCCCTTGTCCTTGCTGCGCACCGTCACCTCGGCCGGCCCGCCGTCCACCAGCCCCGGCAGCGGCTGCTCGCCGGGGCCGTCGCCGACCAGGCACATCGCACCCTCGTGCCACACGTGCCACAGCGGCCGGGCCGGAACACCGGGCCCCTGGACCCAGACGAGGCCCGACTTCTTGGTGGCCTCCTCGACGAGGGCCCGGTCGAACAGCGCACTGGTCGCACTTGTCATGGGCCCAGCCTATCCAGGGCCGCGGGGCCGGGGCCGGGGCCGGAGCCGCGGGGCCCTCCCGGCCCCGGCCCTCTCGGCCCTCGGCCCTCCTGGCCCCCGGTCCCGGTGTCAGAGCCACCCGTTGCGCTTCAGCGTGCGGTGGATGCCCAGACAGAGGGCGACGGTCACGCCGAGGACCACCGGATAGCCGTACTTCCAGTGCGTCTCCGGCATGTAGTCGAAGTTCATGCCGTACACCCCGCAGACCATCGTCGGTACGGCGATGATGGCGGCCCACGAGGTGATCTTGCGCATGTCCTCGTTCTGCGCCACGGACGCCTGCGCGAGGTTGGCCTGGAGGATGGAGTTGAGCAGTTCGTCGAAGCCGATCACCTGCTCGTGCACCCGGGCCACGTGGTCGGCGACGTCCCGGAAGTACTTCTGGATCTCCGGGTCGACCAGCCGCATCGGCCGCTCGCTCAGCAGCTGCATGGGCCGCAGCAGCGGTGACACCGCCCGCTTGAACTCCAGCACCTCGCGCTTGAGCTGGTAGATCCGTCCGGCGTCGGTGCCGCGCGGGGTGCCTCCCCGGCCCGGCGAGAACACCTCCGTCTCCACCTCGTCGATGTCGTCCTGCACCGCGTCGGCGACCGCGAGGTAGCCGTCGACGACGTGGTCGGCGATGGCGTGCAGGACCGCCGAGGGGCCTTTGGCCAGCAGCTCGGGGTCCTCCTGGAGGCGGTGCCGCAGGGCCCGCAGGGAGCCCTGGCCGCCGTGCCGGACGGTGATGAAGAAGTCCCGGCCGGTGAAGCACATCACCTCACCGGTCTCGACGACCTCGCTGCTGGAGTTGAGCCGGTCGTGGTCGAGGTAGTGGATGGTCTTGAAGACCGTGAAGAGCGAGTCGTCGTAGCGCTCCAGCTTGGGCCGCTGATGGGCCTGGACGGCGTCCTCCACGGCCAGCGGGTGCAGCCCGAACTCGCGGGCGACGCCGGAGAATTCGTCCTCGGTCGGCTCGTGCAGTCCGATCCACACGAAGCCCGAGTCGCGGCGCACCAGGCGCATCGCCTCCTGCGGGGTGAGCGGGCCCTCGGTCTCCACGCGCCGGCCGTCGCGGTAGATGGCGCAGTCGACGACCGCGGTGGCCGTCGCCGGGTCACGGGTGGTGTCGTACGGGGAGCTGCTCTCCTTGCGCAGCGAGACACGGGAGGGACGGACCACGGCGCGCAGGTCGCGGATCATCGACATGGCGGGCTCCTTCGCGAAACGGGCAACGAAAGGCGCCGGTGCGACGGGCGGAACCACCCGGAATGAGGACGTCCTGACCAGAGACGGCCCGGCCGCCGGGAAAACCGGGGCAGGGGATGTTTGGCACGTCCACAAAGCGGGGAGCACCGCATCGTCGCGGTGGCGAGTCTCGTCGCTGATGCAGCTACTGGGGCAGATCAGTCGGGACGAAACGAAACGCTCTTCCGATGAAGACGCGATGATGCGAGGTGGCAGCCGGAACGGAGCAGCTACATCAACGGGCGGAAGAGCGGGTGCTACTGCACGGTCGACTTCGGTCCATGCCAGCCCCACCTCCTCCGGCCGGTCCCCCGTGAGGGACGATCCTGATCCCCTGAGGGGATTCCCCCGCAAGGGGAGCGTCATAGCGGTACCGGGGCTCCGACGGACTCTCCCAGTGCCCTGAAAATGCCCTGACGGGCCTGGGCGTTGCCTGGGGGTCCTTACTGTGAGCTGCCCCGAACCACCGGGCCACACTAGCAGCCGCCCTCCGTGTCAAGGCGCCGCTTCGCCCGCTGCCGACGAGTTCTATGCTCGCCGCATGGCAGACGTTCTTCCTCTGGTCGAAGCCCGGTTGCGTACGGTCCTGGGTGAACCGGACGCACGCGCGGCGGTCACCTTCCTGGGTACGGACCGCGTCGAGGTGCTGCGCTTCCAGGAGGGCGACATCGTGCGCTACGCCACCCTCGGCATGTCCGCGCAGCCCATGGCCGACCCCACGGCGGTGATCGCGGACCCGGTCGCGGGCCCGCGTGCGGAACTGGTGCTGTCGGTACGGACCGGTCTCGCCGACACCGACAAGGTGCTCCGCCCGCTCGCCGTGCTCGCCGCGTCCCCGCAGGTCGAGGGAGTGGTCGTGGCCCCCGGCGCCTCCCTCGACGTCGGTGAACCACTGTGGCCCGGGGCTCCGTTCACCTCGGTGCTGGTCGCCGAGCCGGGCGGCCTGGTGGAGGACCTGGAGCTCGACGAGCCCATGGAGCCCGTACGGTTCCTGCCGCTGCTGCCCATGACGCCGAACGAGGCCGCCTGGAAGCGGGTGCACGGCGCCCAGGCCCTCCAGGAGCGCTGGCTGGCCCGGGAAACGGACCTGAGGCATCCCGCCCGCGCCTCCGTCGCGCTGGACTGAACGGCTCCCCCGCGGGGCGGGCGACCGTCGCGCGGGAGTGAGCAAACTCACCTGTGCCGACCCGTCAACGACGATCCACGAGGCCCCGGTTGGCGAGGACCGCGGCGGCCTGGAGGCAACCGGGAGCACGGGCGGGGCGGGTGGGCCGGTCGGTGGTGGAGGGTGACCGGTTCGGTCCGGACGGGTGATCGTCCTTGACGTGGCGGTGCGAGGGTAGGACCGTGGGGCCCTATGAGGGGCGAACCCAGTTGCCCGAAGTGCGGTGGCCGGGTCAGGGCTCCCGGCCTCTTCTCCGATGCCTGGCAGTGCGCTGCGCACGGCACCGTGCATCCGGTCCAGCCCGTGATACCGCCGAGCGTCGAGGCTCTCGACGTCGTCGTGCACCGTACCCGGGTGCCGGTGTGGATGCCGTGGCCGCTGCCGGTGGGCTGGCTGTTCAGCGGTGTGGCCAGCGCCGGTGACGACCGCAGCGGCGGCCGTGCCAGCGCCGTCGCGTGCACCGGACCCGGGCCGCTCGGCGGCATGGGCGAGCTGATCCTGGTGGCCGAGGAACTCGGCGTCGGACTCGGCGCGCGGTACGCGGGCGTCGACGGCCCGGACCCGGGCCCGTACCTGGACGTCGAGAAACCCGCCGACACCAAGGTGCTGGCCGCCGGCCGCCCCACCCCGCTCTGGCACGTCTCCAAGACGCCGGACGACCGGGCCGTCTTCGCGGGCGAGGCGCTCGGGATGTGGCTGTGGGCGGTGGTGTGGCCCGAGCAGTCCGGGCTCCTGATGTACGACGAACTGGTCCTCACCGACCTGCGGGACGCCGGGGCCGAGGTGGAGCTGGTGCCCTGCGGCGCGCTGTCTCCGCGGCTGATGGAGGCGCCGTGATCCGTGGCGGCGGGGGAGCCGGCGGGGAGCGTCGGCGCGAGTGTGCGGACCGGGGAGGGTGGATGTAGGGGGCGCCGGGCGGGTTCGGGTGTGACCGGAGCGCGCGGAAGTGCGGTTATCCTGAAGCGTCCCCGTCCGCCCGTCACCGCTTGGAGCCACGCGTCGTGCGTATCGATCTGCACACCCACTCCACCGCGTCCGACGGTACGGACTCCCCGGCCGAGCTGGTCCACGCGGCCGCCGCCGCCGGTCTCGACGTCGTCGCCCTGACCGACCACGACACCACCCGCGGACACGCCGAGGCCCTCGCCGCACTCCCCGCGGGGCTCACGCTGGTGACCGGCGCCGAGCTCTCCTGCCGCTACGACGGCATCAGCATGCACATGCTGGCCTACCTCTTCGATCCCGAGGAGCCGGCGCTGCTCGCCGAGCGCGAGCTGGTCCGGGACGACCGGGTACCGCGGGCCCGGGGCATGGTCGCCAAGCTGAACGATCTGGGGGTGCCCGTCACCTGGGAGCAGGTCGCGCGGATCGCCGGCGACGGCTCGGTGGGCCGCCCGCACATCGCCACGGCACTCGTCGAGCTGGGTGTGGTGGAGACGGTGAACGACGCGTTCACCTCGCAGTGGCTGGCCGACGGCGGCCGGGCCCACATGGCGAAGCACGAGACCGATCCCTTCGAAGCGCTCCGGCTGATCAAGGGCGCGGGCGGGGCGGCGGTCTTCGCCCACCCGGCCGCGAGCAAGCGCGGCCGGACCGTACCGGAGTCCGCCATCGCCGAACTGGCCGAGGCCGGTCTCGACGGCATCGAGGTCGACCACATGGACCACGACCCCGGGACCCGGGCGCGGCTGCGGGGCCTCGCGAAGGAACTGGGACTGCTCGTCACCGGGTCCAGCGACTACCACGGCAGCCGGAAGAGCTGCGTGCCCGGCGAGTTCACCACGGACCCCGAGGTGTACGGCGAGATCACACGCCGTGCGACCGGAGCGTTCCCGGTGCCGGGGGCCGGCGGCGCCTGAGCCGCCCGCCCGTACGCCCTCGGGCCTCGCCCCTCGCAGGGGCGGCGCCCGCCCTCCTCCCGGGCTTTCCCGCTCCTTGAGGCTCCCTGTTCCGTGCCCGGGCGTCGAACGCTTCCGGGCACGCGTCCTTCCGGTGCCCCCTGCTCGCCGCTCTCCCCGCCCCCTCCTCCTCCTCTCGTTCGTTTCACAGCAAGGCAGTCATGTTCGACGTCGCCGTCTTCGGCTCCCTCTTCCTGACCCTCTTCGTCATCATGGATCCCCCCGGGATCACCCCGATCTTCCTGGCCCTGACCGCCGGCCGACCCGCCAAGGCGCAGAAGCGGATGGCCTTCCAGGCCGTCTGCGTGGCCGGTGGCGTGATCGTCCTGTTCGGGCTGATCGGGCAGCAGATCCTCGACTACCTGCACGTGTCCGTGCCCGCGCTGATGATCGCGGGCGGGCTGCTGCTCCTGCTGATCGCGCTCGACCTCCTCACCGGCAAGACCGACGAGCCCCAGCAGACCAAGGACGTCAACGTCGCTCTGGTCCCGCTCGGCATGCCGCTGCTGGCCGGGCCCGGCGCGATCGTGTCGGTCATCCTCGCCGTGCAGAAGGCCGACGGCGGCCCGGCCCAGGTGTCGGTGTGGGCGGCGATCCTCGCCATCCACGTCGTGCTGTGGCTGGCGATGCGGTACTCGCTGCTGATCATCAGGATCATCAAGGACGGCGGGGTGGTCCTGGTGACGCGGCTCGCGGGCATGATGCTCTCCGCGATCGCCGTGCAGCAGATCATCAACGGGGTCACACAGGTGATCCAGGGCAGTTGACCGTGCCGCCCGAGCCGCGCGGGACGGGGGGCGCGGGACGCACGGAGCCCCCGTATCCGGCGATGGCGGTACGGGGGCTCCGGAAGGTCGGCGCGGACCCGGTGTCCTGCGTTACGAGGCCGGTGTGTTGGCCGGGCGGATCCACAGGCGCTGCCCGATGGCGGCGGCCTGCTGCACGATGTGGTTGACGGAGGCGGCGTCCACGACGGTGGTGTCCACGGCGGTGCCGTCGACGTCGTCGAGTCGCATGATTTCGAAGCGCAAGGGCTTCTCCCTTCGTCTGGTCATCCTCCTGGAGGAGAACTACTGGGGTGGTCGGAACGGTCCGGAGTGGTCCGTGTTCCATCAGTGCTCAACGGGTTGCCCCCTGCAAACATTCCCTACGCTAAGGAAATTCTTCGATCTGCTAAATACTGACGGGTAAGGGTTTCGCGGGAGACCGACCGGGACCGGTTGTGTTCGCACAGTGACCGCCGGGACAATGGAGGCGATGAACGACGACCTGGCGGACCTGAACTCCCGCATCGACCGCACGAACGAGCTGCTCCAGCGCATGCTCGCCGAGGTGGCGAAAACGCCCTCCACACACGCGATCTTCGTCGACGCGGGCTATCTGTACGCGGCGGCGGGGCGGCTGGTGGCCGGGACGGAGGACCGCCGGGCCTTCGACCTCGACGCCGAGGGGCTCATCGACGCGCTCATCGACCGGGCCCGCACCATCTTCGCGGACAGCAGGCTGCTGCGGGTCTACTGGTACGACGGGGCCAGGCGCCGCATCCACACCGCCGAGCAGCAGACCATCGCCGAGCTCCCCGACGTCAAGGTCCGCCTGGGCAACCTCAACGCCAACAACCAGCAGAAGGGCGTCGACTCCCTGATCCGCTCCGACCTGGAGTCACTGGCCCGGCACCGCGCCATCAGCGACGCGGCCCTGCTGGGCGGCGACGAGGACCTGGTCTCGGCGGTCGAGGCCGCCCAGGGGTACGGCGCCCGGGTCCATCTCTGGGGCATAGAGGCGCCCGAGGGCCGCAACCAGGCCGAGCCCCTGCTCTGGGAGGTCGACAGCCAGCGCACCTTCGACCTCGACTTCTTCAAGCCGTACGTCTCCCGGCGCACGGGCCCCACGTACGAGCCCGCGACGGGCCGGCCCGCCCGCGAGGACGTCCGCTTCGTCGGTGCGCAGATCGCCGCGAAATGGCTCTCCGAACGCGGGCGGGACTCGCTGGTGGAACTGCTGCCGGGCCATCCCTACCTGCCCGGCTCGGTCGACCAGGACCTGCTGGTGGAGGCCGAAGGGCTGCTGCAGTACTCCCTGCGCGGCCAGGCCGACCTGCGACGCGCCCTGCGCGACGGCTTCTGGGCCCACCTCCAGGGGCATTACTAGGCGTACCAGGTGTTGCCAGGTGTTACTGGATGAGGGGCCCGGTGGCGGTGGCGGTGGCGTTGCCGGTGGGGCGGGGCTGGAGGCCGTCCCAGAAGTCGGCGAGGGCTTGCGCGGTGGGCCCGGGCCGGTCGACGGCGGGGGAGTGTTCGGCCCCGGCGACGACCGTGCGGTGCGCGTTCAGGCGTACGGCCATGGCGTCGAGGTCCGGTACCGGCCAGGTGTCGTCGTGCGCCCCCGACAGCACGTGGAACGGCAGCGGCACGGCGGCGAGTTCGGCGACCAGATCCGGCTCCGCGCACAACTGCCTTCCGGTAGCAAGCAGTTGAGCTGGGCTGGTGCCCAGCCAGCGGCGGCGCAGCTGCTCCTGGCCGCCGATCCCGCGCGCGGGCCCGCCGACCTCCTCCGGCGGGCCCAGGGCCAGGACCGCCTCCCAGCACTCCGCCATCGTCATGTGGGAGAGCGCGTCCCGCAGCAGCTTCACGCGCTGCTCCTGGGAGACCGAGATCCGGGCGGGACCGGACGAGACCAGGGTGAGCGAACGGAAAGGGGAGTGGTCCTCGAGCACCGCGGCGCGGGCGATCTGGCCCCCGAGCGAGTGTCCGACCAGATGCAGCGGTACGTCCTCTCCGTGCGGAGCGCGGAGCGCCTCCGCCTGCGCGAGCACGTCCCGCGCCAGCTCCGCCCGCGCGTACGCGGACTCGTCGTCCAGGGGCCCGTCCGACTCGTACTGGCCCCGCCCGTCCACGGCGACACTGCGGTACCCGCGGGCGGCGAGCGGCCCGTGCACCAGTGTGAAATCCTCCTTGCTCCCCGTGAGCCCGGGCAGCGACAGCACGACCCCCTTCGGCACGACCCCGCCGGCCGGCGGCACGTCGACGACGGCGAACTCCCCACGGGCGGTGCGGAGCCGGTACGCCCGAGCGCCGGCCGGCAGCTCGGAGAAGGGAGAGGGGGCAGGGGAAACGGGGGAGGGGTGGCTGGTCACGGGGTGAGGGTAGCGGGCGCCGGGGCGCGAGCGGGGTGCCGGGGACGCCTGCCGGGCGACGCCGACGGCCCGGCCCCACAGGTGCGGGACCGGGCCGTCGGACGGCGCCTCTGGTGCGCGTCAGACCTCCGTGGGCTCCGCGGGAGCCGTCGCGGCGGCCTTGCGGGCGCGACGGACCCGGGGCTTGGCCTCGGCCGTCTCCGGCTCGGCCTCGGACGCGGCCTGGGCCGGGATGTCGGCGGTGCCCGCGGTGGCCTTGCGGGTGCGGCGGACCCGGGGCTTGGCCTCGGCGGCCTCGGCGGTGTCGACGGTCTTGGCGGCAGCCGTCTTCCGGGTGCGCTTGGGCTTCGCCTCGGCCGTGTCGACCGCCGCGGTCTCCGGCATGGTCTCCGCCTGCTGCGTGGCGGCGGTGGCCTTGCGGGTGCGGCGGGCCCGGGGCTTGGCCTCGGTGGCCTCGGCCGTGTCCACGGCCGTCTCCGCCGTCGCCGTGGCCTTGCGGGTGCGCCGGGGCTTGGTCGCCACGGCTGCCTCCGGCTCGGCCTCGGAGGCGGCCTGGGCCGGAATGCCGGCCGCGGTCGTGGTGGCCTCGGTGGCCTCGGCCGTCGCGGTGGCCTTGCGGGTGCGGCGGCGGGGCTTGGCCTCCGTGCCTTCGGCGGGGTCGAGCACGGCCTCGGCCGCGGCGGCCTCGGGGGCCCCGGCCACGCTCTTGCGGGTGCGGCGCTGCTTGGTCTCCACCGGCTCCGGGGCGGGTGCGGCGGTCGCCTCGGCCGTGTCCACCACTTCCCCGGCAGCCGAAGGCACGGTCGCGGCCGCGGACTTGCGGGTCCGGCGGCGGCGCGGCTCGGCGGCGGGGGCCTCGGGCTCGCCGGTCACCGGGGGCGTCCCGGTCGTGGCGGCGTTTTCGGCCGATGGGGCGACGGCGACCGCCACCGCCGTGTCGGCCGCGGTGTCGACGGCTGCTGTCTCCGCGGACCTGCGGGTCCGGCGGCGGCGCGGCGTCGACGGGGTCTCGTCCGACGGGCCCCCGAGGGCTTCCGGGGCCTTTGGAGCGTGCCCGGTCGTGTCCTCCGCCGTCCCGACAGCGGCCTCGGCGGACTCGGCCGCGGTCACCGGAACCGCGGTCACCGGAACCGCGGTCACCGGAACCGTGGCCGCCTCGGCCGCGGCCCCACCGCGCATACGGCGACGGCGACGCGGGGCGCGGGAAGCCGTGCCGGCCTCCGCCTCACCCGTGCTCCCACCGCTGCCCTCGACGGCCGGGGCCGCCGGCTGCTGCGCCGACTCGCTCAGCGGGGTACCGCCACGCGTGCGGCGACGGCGGCGTGGTGTACGGGCCGGACGCTCGTGATCGGCCGACCGGGAGTCGCCGCGGTCGCTCCGCTCGCCCCGCTCACCGCGGTCGCTCCGCTCACCGCGGCCACCCCGGCCGCGCGGGCCACGGCCGCCCATCTCGCCCAGGTCCTCCAGCTCCTCCGCGTCGAGTCCGGCGCGGACGCGCTCCGACCTCGGCAGCACACCCTTCGTGCCCTCGGGGATGCCGAGGTCGGTGAACAGGTGCGGGGAGGTGGAGTACGTCTCCGGCGGGTTGCCGAAGCCCAGGTCCAGCGCCTTGTTGATCAGCTGCCAGCGCGGGATGTCGTCCCAGTCGACCAGCGTGATCGCCGTACCCTTCGCCCCCGCGCGGCCGGTACGGCCGATGCGGTGCAGGTACGTCTTCTCGTCCTCGGGCGACTGGTAGTTGATGACGTGCGTGACGCCTTCCACGTCGATGCCGCGGGCGGCGACGTCGGTGCAGACGAGGACGTCCACCTTGCCGTTGCGGAACGCGCGCAGCGCCTGCTCGCGGGCACCCTGGCCGAGGTCGCCGTGGACCGCGCCGGAGGCGAAGCCGCGCTGCTTGAGCTGGTCGGCGAGATCGGCGGCGGTGCGCTTCGTACGGCAGAAGACCATGACCAGGCCCCGGTTGTCCGCCTGGAGTATCCGCGCGACCATCTCGGGCTTGTCCATGTTGTGCGCGCGGTAGATGAACTGCGTGGTGTTCGCGACCGTCGCACCCTCGTCGTCCGGCGCGGTGGCGCGGATGTGCGTGGGCTGCGACATGTAGCGGCGGGCCAGCCCGATGACCGCGCCCGGCATCGTCGCCGAGAACAGCATGGTCTGGCGGCGGGCCGGAAGCAGGTTGATGATCTTCTCGACGTCGGGCAGGAAGCCCAGGTCCAGCATCTCGTCGGCCTCGTCGAGGACGAGGGCCCTGACGTCCTTCAGGTTCAGCTTCTTCTGCCCGGCCAGGTCGAGCAGCCGGCCGGGGGTGCCGACGATCACGTCGACGCCCTTCTTCAGGGCCTCGACCTGCGGCTCGTAGGCCCGCCCGCCGTAGATCGCGGTGACGCGGACATTGCGCACCTTGCCGGCGGTCAGCAGGTCGTTGGTGACCTGCGTGCACAGCTCGCGGGTGGGGACGACGACGAGCGCCTGCGGTGTGTCGGTGAGGTCCTCGGGCTTCGCGCGGCCCGCCTCCACGTCCGCGGGGACGGTCACGCGCTCGAGGAGCGGAAGACCGAAGCCCAGCGTCTTGCCGGTACCGGTCTTGGCCTGGCCGATGACGTCCGAGCCCGACAGGGCCACGGGGAGCGTCAGCTCCTGGATGGGGAAGGGGGCGATGATGCCGACGGCTTCAAGGGCTTCGGCGGTCTCGGGGAGAATCCCGAGGTCTCGGAACGTAGTCAGGGTGCTGCCTCTTCTGTGTGCGCGGTGCGAGGCGAGCGCGGGGGTCGTCTATGGACCGTGCCGGGGACGTCGGCTGCCTTACGGGGAGGCCGTAGGGCACGGGACCACTGCCGACGCTCTAGCGCTCGTACCGCTGAGGGTCCCTCCGATCGTCGTACGCAATGTGCCGTACGGTCAGGGAGGGCGGTCGGGGCGGAGCCGATCGGGCCTCCGACCGGGCATCCTCATACAAGTGCCCTGTCGACTACGTCAGAGTATTCGGCAGGCGCATTACCACCATACCCCGAATCCGCGCACACGCCATGGCCGATGTGGCCACGTAGTCGTCGCCACACGTGCTGACCAGCACCTTACGGCCCGCGACAAGCGGGCTATTGTGCGGATTATGACGAGCTCTGACATGCCCGACCGCGCCGAGGACACCCCCGAGACCCCCGCCGCGCCGACCGGCGTCGCCGCCATGGACTGGGCGGCCGCCTCCGCCGACCCGCAGTACCGTGCCGCCATCGTGGACCTGCTCGGCGCGCTCGCGTACGGGGAGCTGGCGGCGTTCGAGCGGCTCGCGGACGATGCCAAACTGGCGCCCACGCTGGAGGACAAGGCGGAGCTGGCGAAGATGGCGTCGGCCGAGTTCCACCACTTCGAGCGGCTGCGCGACCGGCTGGCCGGGATCGGCCAGGAGCCGACCGCCGCGATGGAGCCGTTCGTGGCCGCGTACGAGGGCTTCCACAAGCAGACGGCGCCCTCCGACTGGCTCGAGGGTCTCGTCAAGGCCTACGTGGGCGACTCGATCGCCAGCGACTTCTACCGGGAGGTCGCGGCCCGGCTGGACTCCGACACCCGCGCGCTGGTGCTGGGCGTGCTCGACGACACCGGGCACGGCGGGTTCGCCGTGGAGAAGGTGCGCGCGGCGATCGACGCGGACCCGCGCGTGGGCGGGCGGCTCGCACTGTGGGCGCGGCGGCTGATGGGTGAGGCGCTGTCCCAGTCGCAGCGGGTCGTGGCCGACCGGGACGCGCTGTCGACGATGCTCGTCGGCGGTGTCGCGGACGGCTTCGACCTCGCCGAGGTCGGCCGGATGTTCTCCCGGATCACCGAGGCCCACACCAAGCGGATGGCGGCTCTGGGCCTGGCGGCCTGAGAGCCGCCGGGCTCTGCCCGGCTCCGCAGGGCTCCGGGGCCTGTGGCGAGAGGGGCGTCTGCCGCGCGGTGTCCGGCAGGCACTCCTGCCGCGCCGTCCGGAAGCCGGGGTACGCCCGCCCGGTACGAGGGCTTCCGGGCGGCACGCCGGGAGCACGCTCCCCCAGGCTCTCGGCTTCGCTCGAGCAGGAGGACCGAGCCCCATGACGCCGCGCGGTCGCCCTGCGGGCGACGACGTCACTTTCGCCACAGGCCCCGGTGCGGCCGGTGCGGCCGGTGTGGCCGGTTCCGGCGGCCGGTCAGGCGGTCGCCGACCGGCCGCGGAGTCTGCCCGAGGGGCGCAGCAGCAGCGACAGCGACGCCACGGAGACGATCGCCGCCCCGAACAGAACCGTCAGCAGGCGACCCGCGTCCAGCGCACTGTGTGTGAGGAACGCGCCGAACAGGGCCCCGGCCACACCGGTCGACAGGACCAGGGTGCGGGCGGGGAGGCGGTGCGGCAGGCGGCGCGTGGCCGCCCATGCCAGAGCCAGCCCGAGGATCGCTGAACTGAGCGCTTCCAAGAGCATGTCGGGGTCCCTCCCACATGGCCGGCCTGCTCGCATCGGTCGTAGCCCGTCCTACCCCTGACCTGCGGAATCCAATCCTTCCCTGTAAGGGACCTGTGCGCCGTCCGTGAGGAGCGGACGCGGTGGTGGGCGGCAGGGGGAGCGACGGGGTGCGCAGGGAACGGCACAGGGGAGAAGCCGAACGGAGCAGACGCGGAGAGCGGGGCCGGGGGTGTCGGGGCGCAGAGGGGCGGCGCGCAGAGGGGCGGCGCGCAGAGCGGAGCGCCGAGCATCCGAGAGGTACGGGGCGCGGACACGAAAGGGCCCGGCGGCTCGAGGTGCCGGGCCGCCGGGCCCTTCCACGCCTGCCGGTGTTCCGCCGGCCGTCGCCTACAGCGCGCCGAAGCCCACCTTGCGCGGGGCCGGCTCGCCGATCTCGACGTAGGCGAGACGGTCGGCCGGGACCAGGATCTTGCGGCCGTGCTCGTCCACGAGGCTCAGCAGCTGAGACTTCCCGGCCAGCGCCTCGGCCACCACGCGCTCGACCTCCTCGGCGCTCTGACCGCTCTCCAGAACGATCTCGCGGGGCGCGTGCTGCACGCCGATCTTGACCTCCACGGCTATGTCCCTCCGACGGTCAGTGAAGTGCGCGGCCTTCCGCGCCGTACCCAGCACACATTAGCCCGGTGAGGGGATGTGCACGCTCAGCCCCCGCAACGCCAGGAGCGAACAGCGGACGGGAACAAACGGCCACCTCCGCCCGCCGGCCTCCGCGGCCCGGTGCTGTCAGAACTGCTGCTCGCTGCCGTGCAGCGGGAATCCGGCGATGCCCCGCCAGGCCAGCGAGGTCAGCAGCTGGACCGCCTGGTCGCGCGGCACGCTGCGGTCGCTGTGCAGCCAGGACCGCGCGACCACCTGGGCCAGACCGCCCAGCCCCGAGGCGAGCAGCATCGACTCCTGGCGCGACAGCCCGGTGTCCTCGGCGATGACGTCGCAGATCGCCTCGGCGCAGTCGTTGGTGACCCGGTCGACGCGCTCGCGCACCGCGGGCTCGTTCGTCAGGTCCGACTCGAAGACCAGGCGGAAGGCGCCGCCGTCGTCCTCGACGTACGCGAAGTAGGCGTCCATGGTCGCCCGTACGCGCTGCTTGTTGTCGTGCGTCGACGCGAGCGCGTGGCGCACCGACTGGATCAGCGACTCGCAGTGCTGGTCCAGCAGCGCCAGATACAGGTCGAGCTTGCCCGGGAAGTGCTGGTAGAGCACCGGCTTGCTGACGCCCGCACGCTCGGCGATGTCGTCCATCGCCGCCGCGTGGTACCCCTGCGCGACGAACACTTCCTGGGCGGCGCCCAGCAACTGGTTCCGTCGGGCACGGCGCGGCAGGCGTGTACCCCTCGGGCGCACGGTCTCTGTCTGCTCGATGGCTGTCACGCCGCCTCCCATTGTCGTCCACATGCGGTGTGAGCCGCGCCGTCATCGTACTTTTCGGTAACCGTGCTGTGCGCGGTGAGAGCGCAGAATTTCACGCACCCGAGGACACCGAAAGCCGTACGGACGGTTTCAAAGGCTGTCAGAGAGGGCAAGGCGAGGCCTCGCTTCCGCGTGGAACTCCCCCGTGAAGGCGGCCTTCGGCGGCCTCCCCGGCTCCCTCGGCACCGTCACCGGTAGTCGTCCTCGTCGAAGGAGACGACCCTGGCCTGCTCGGCGAGGTCCGCCTCGTTGGCGCGGGCGACGTCGACGCCGGTCAGCGGCTCGTCACGGTCCGGGGTGAGGTCCGCGTGCTGCTCGGCCGTGTCGGCCTCCGGCGCCTCGACGCCGTACTCCAGGTCCTCGCGGGCCTCGTCGGCTTCCTCGAACGTCTCGGGCTCGGTGGGGTCTGATGCCATGGCTGGGCTTCCTTCCTGTGAACGTCCCCGCCCGGTGCGGGGGCCACATACGGGTGCCCTCGGTTCGAGCCCAGGAGACACCCGATCCGGGCGCCGTGCGATCCGTCACCGGGTCATGACGCCGTGTGCGCGCGGCGGGGCCGGCGGTCCTGTGATCGCCGACACATGAACCCCGGTGTGATCGTCTCGTAACATTGCCGCATGTCTTCGACCGGCCTGCCGTCCGTGCCGCCCGCCACCGTTCTTTCCGAAGCGGCCGCCGTGAGGGTCGCCGAAGGCGAGCGTCTCAGGTCGGTCCACCTTCCGGGCGTCACCCTGTCCGTGCGGTCGAGGCCGCCCCTGCGCGAAGGGCTCCCGCCCGCACTCCACATCCACGGGCTCGGGGGGTCGTCGCAGAACTGGTCGACGCTGATGCCCCTCCTGGACGACACCGTCCACAGCGAGGCCGTCGACCTTCCGGGCTTCGGCGACTCGCCGCCCCCGGACGACGGCAACTACTCGATCTCGGCGCACGCCCGCGCGGTGATCCGCTATCTCGACGCGGCCGGGCGCGGCCCCGTGCACCTCCTGGGCAATTCGCTCGGCGGCGCGGTCGCCACCCGTGTCGCCGCCGTACGCCCCGACCTGGTCCGGACGCTCACGCTCGTGTCACCGGCCCTTCCCGAGCTGCGCGTGCAGCGCACCGCCGTGCCGACGGGACTGCTGGCGGTGCCCGGGGTGGCCCCGCTGTTCACCCGGGTCACCCGGGGGTGGACCGCGGAACAGCGCGTCCGCGGCGTCGTGACGCTCTGCTACGGGGACCCCGGGCAGGTGACGCCGGAGGCGTTCCGCCACGCCGTGCAGGAGATGGAGCGGCGGCTGCGGCTGCCGTACTTCTGGGACGCCATGACCCGCTCCGCGCGGGGGCTCGTCAACGCCTACACCCTCGGCGGCCAGCACGGGCTGTGGCGCCAGGCCGAGCGGGTGCTCGCGCCGACCCTGCTGCTGTACGGCGGGCGGGACCGGCTCGTCGGCTTCCGGATGGCCCGGCGAGCGGCCCGCGCGTTCCGCGACTCCAGGCTGGTCACCCTGCCCGACGCGGGGCATGTGGCGATGATGGAATACCCCGAGGCGGTGGCCGCCGCTTTCCGTGAACTCCTCGCGGATGCAACGGATTCGGTGCAGGAAGGGGATACTTTGGAGCCGGGCGCGAAAGGCGCCCCGGGCTCGGCCGCCGGTATCGTCGCGGACGGGCCCGCCGACGGCGGGCCGACCGCCGACGACCTGAGGGGCTGAGGCGCGACGTGGGACGCCACAGCCGCCGTGGACCCGCGCCCGGGGGCGACGCCCGACCGGCGCGGAGTGCGACGCCCCCGGGCCAGGGGGCGGCCTCCGGCGGGACCGGTGCGTACGGCCCACCCGCCCCGTACGGCCCGCCCGGGCAGGAAGCGCGGGGTGACGGCGTACCCGCGGGAGCCGGAACCCCTGCCCACGGAGTGCCGCGGCTTCCGGACGGCCGGCTCCCGGACGGGACGCCGGCGCGTGGAGTGCCCCGCTTCCCCGACGGCACGCCCGCCCACGGCTTCCCCCGCCTGCCCGACGGCGCCCCCGCGCACGGTGTTCCGCGGGCCGCCCGTGGCGGCGGCCACCCTGAGCAGCGGGAACCCGGCGGCGGCTGGGGAGAGGTGGCGGGACGCGGCGCGGGTGCCGGGCCGTCCGGCCGGGCCGTGCCCCTGCCGGGACAGCGCCAGGCACCGCCCGAGCAGCCGCGCGGTCCACGGGGACCGCGCGGGCGGCAGGGCCCGCGGCAGGACTACCTCGACGCCTTCGGTGAGGGCGACGACGTCTTCACGCCCCGTCCCCCCGCCACGACCCGCCCGGCCTCCGGCGCGGACTTTGCGCACCCCGCGGATCCCTGCGCCGCCGTCACCGGCCGGGGCTCGGCCCCGGTCGCCGGGGCCCCGGCCGGCCCCGACGGCGGCGCGCCGCCCACCGGGGCGACGGAGCAGAGCAAGGGTGCCAAGGGGCGCGCGTTCACCGGGATCGCGGCCGCCGCCGTCACCACCGTGCTGGCGGTCGTCGTGGCCGGTCAGGTCGCCGACGAACGCGACGGCTCCGACGACCTCCAGGCGCAGTCCGCTCCCGAACAGGCGGCGCGCGACGTCCGGGGCCCCGGCGTGAACGAGGGCGCGGGCGACGAACAGGGCACCTCCCCGGGAGCCTCCCGCGCCGAGCCGCTGACGTACGCGCAGAAGATGGACGAGAAGTTCCCGTTCAGCGCCACGGCCGAGGGCTCGGGGACGTTCGACGCGATGACCGGCATCGCCGACGGACCCGGCAAGGGGCAGAGGATCACCTACCGCGTGGACGTGGAGCAGGGGCTCGGCCTGGACGGGGCGCTCTTCGCCGAGGCGGTGCACAGGACGCTCAACGACAACCGCAGCTGGGCGCACAACGGCGCCCGCACCTTCGAACGCATCCACTCCGGCCGCCCCGACTTCGTCATCACGCTCGCCAGCCCCGCGACGACCGCCGAGTGGTGCGCCAAGTCCGGCCTGGACACCACGGTCGACAACGTGTCCTGCGACTCGGCGGCCACCGAACGCGTGATGATCAACGCGTTCCGCTGGGCGCGGGGCGCCACGACGTACGGCGACGAGCTGCTCGCCTACCGCCAGATGCTGATCAACCACGAGGTCGGCCACCGCCTCGGGTACAACCACGTCACCTGTGACAAGGACGGCGATCTGGCCCCGGTCATGCAGCAGCAGACCAAGTTCCTCGAACACGACGGAATCAGGTGCCGGCCCAACGCCTGGGCTTATCCGAACAGCTGACGGTATCCGCTCCCTTGGCGCGACCCAACGCGCCCCACACGGGAAAGTTACGTCCGTTCACCCCTTTTGATGGTGCGACGGACAACCGTCCATCACGCCACCACCTTGTCCGCATACGTTCGTCCCGCTGCGAGCCGCCGGGTCAACGGCGGCTCCCCACACGGGAGATCGGGGGTGCACTCGTGCGCATCGGACTGCTTACGGAGGGTGGTTACCCGTATGTGGGCGGTGGCGCCGGACTCTGGTGCGACCGTCTCGTGCGCGGACTCGGGCACCACGAGTTCGACGTCTACGCGTTCAGTCGCAGCGAGGCCCAGGAGGACGACGGCTGGGTGCCGCTGCCGCCGCAGGTCGGCCGGGTGCGCACCGCGCCGCTGTGGACGGCCGAGGACGACGGGGTGGTGTACGGCAGGCGCGCGCGCCGGCGCTTCGCCGAGCACTACGGTGAACTCGTCGCGGTCCTCTGCGCGTCCGACTCCGCGGCGACCCCCCTGGTGGCACCCGACGCGGGCCCCGGGGGTGCCGGAACGGCAGGGACGACCCGTGCCCCGGCCGAGGCGGACCGTTTCGCCGGGGCGCTGTTCGGTCTCGCCGGTCTCGCCCGCGACGAGGGCGGTCTCACCGCCGCCCTCCGCTCCGAGACCGCCGTACGCGTCCTGGAAAACGCCTGTCGTGCGCCCCGGGTGCTGCCGGCCGCGCGGGAGGCCCGGGTGCCGGACCTGCTGGCCGTGGCCGCGCACCTGCACCAGGCCCTGCGCCCCCTCTCCCTCGACTGGTACGAGGAGGACGGACTCGGCGCGGTCGACCTGTGCCACGCCGCCTCCGGCGGCACGGCCGCCCTGCCGGGTCTGCTCGCCGGCCACTTCTTCGGCATCCCCCTGCTGGTGACCGAGTACGGCGTCCGGCTGCGCACGCACTACCTGACCCGGCCGGACTCCTCACCCGCGGTCCGGTCCCTGCTCGCGGCCTTCCACGGCCGGCTCGCCGCCGAGACCTACCGGCGGGCCGCGTTCATCACCCCGGGCAACGCGCACGCCCGCCGCTGGCAGGAGCGTTGCGGCGCCGACCGGGCGAAGATCCGTACGGTCCCTCCCGGAATGGACGCGGCGCCCTTCGCCCGGACGGGTGAGTCGCCGGAACGCGCCGCCCCGCACACCCTCGTCTGGACCGGCCGGGTGGAGCCCGCCAAGGACCTGGTCTCGCTGCTGCACGCGTTCGCCCGGGTCCGCGCGTCCGAGCCCTCGGCCCGCCTGCGGATCATCGGCGGCCCGGCCGGTCCCGAGGGCGCCCCCTACCTCGAGCACTGCAGGGACCTGGCCGCACGGCTCCTCCCGGACGGGGCCGGGAGCCCACACGCCGACGGCGCCGGTCCGGTGTCCTTCGAGGAGATCGGCGGCCCGGGACTCACCGGCCCCGCCGACGCGTACGCAGCGGGCGCCGTGTCCGTCCTGTCCAGCGTCGTCGAAGGCTTCCCCACCGGACTCGTCGAGGCGATGTTCGCCGGCCGCGCGACGGTGTCCACGGACGTCGGCGCCGTGGTCGAGGTCATCGGCGACACCGGACTCGTCGTTCCCCCACGCGACCCGCGAGCGCTGGCCGAGGCGTGCGTGTCGCTGCTGCGCGACCCCGAGCGGCGCGCGCGCCTCGGTGCCGCCGCGCGCGCCCGCGCACTCGAACTGTTCACCGTCGAGCAGAACGTCGCCGCGTTCCACGACCTGTACCTGAAGACCGTCGCGCGCGCCCCGGTCCGCCGCGTCCTCCTGAACGGCACCGGTGCTCCGCTGCCCTTCGCCGCACCCGCCGAGGCCCGTGTCCCCGGCCGCTGGGCCGGCCTCGCCTCCCACCGGCCGTCCCGCACCGTCCCGGCCTGGGCCAGGGACACGCCCGTGCGCGCCACCGCCCCGGTCCGGTCCGCGACCACCCCGGTGGCGGACGCGTCGCCCGTCCCCGCGACGGAGGCGGCACGATGACGGGCCTGGACGAACTGGACCACGAGACCGCGCAGCCCCGCGCCGGCCGGGGCACCGCCGACCCCGTGAAGGCGCTGCTGCACCGCCACCGCGAGCTGTGCGAACGCGCGGTGGACCCCCTGGAGATCGCGGCGGGCCTCGAGGCGCACGGCGTCACCGACCGGACCGCCGCAGGCTTCCGGCACCGGGACGTCTTCTCCCTCGCGGAGGAGCTGTACGCCCGCATCCCGCGCGACGGCGACGTCTCCCGCCCCTCCGCCGACAGGACCGCCCCCGGGCTCCGCGCCGGCTGGGTCGTCCTCACCCTGCTCCCCGGCGTCCTCGGCCTCGCGTCGGTGGCCGCCCTGCGCCTCACCCACGGCCAGACCCGCGTCCACGCGGTCTCCGCGGGCGTCCTCGCCATCGCCCTGGCCATGCGCGCGGCCCTGCGACGCGGCAGGCCGCCAGGCACCACGCCCGCCGTGTCCGGCCCACCCACCACGGGCACGGCGGCCGGGACCTGCTGGCTCGTCGGCTACGCCCTCCTGGGCGACGGCCTGCTCCGGACCGCGATCGCCGGCGGCCCCGACGCCCTGCCCACCGGTGTCACCGGCGCCACCTCCGACGGCGGCTGGGCGCTCGCCGTCGCCCCGGCGCTGGCCCTCACCCTGGCCTTCGCCCCCGGCGCCTGGAGCGCCCGGCTGTTCGCCGCACGGGCCCGCCGCGAGGTCGCGGCCAGCCGCGACCTCGAGGACTTCGCCGACTCCGTGCGCCCCCTGCTGTTCGGCGCCCTCGCCCTGTTCCTGTGCGCCCTGGCCGCTCTCTTCGCCTTCTGCGCCACGGCCCTGGACGAGCCCTTCACCCTCCACGAGGTCCTCACCCTGGGTGCCCTCTTCTTCCTGGCCCGCCTCCTCTCCCTCCACGGATTCACCCACGCGCCGAAGGTGATCCTCGTCGCCGCGGCCCTCGCCCAGGCAACCGTCCTGGCCGTGGTCCTCACGGCCCGCCTGCCCGGCTGCGGGGCGCTGGCCACCCCCGTGGAAACCCTGGTCACCGCCTGGGACCCCAGCGGCATCCCCACCCTCATCTGCGGCGGGGCCGCCCTGACCCTTCTGATCCACGCAGCACGCACCCTCACCCGAGCCTCGGTCCACGCCCAGCCGGAGGCCCCACCCCAAGGAGATCCCGCATGATCACCCGCCCAGCAGTCTCGGTCGCCACAGGAGCCGCCCGATGAGAGTCCTGCTGATCGGAGCGGGCGGCTACCTCGGCCGCTTCGTCGCCGACCGTCTGCTCGCCGACCCGGCCGTCCAGCTCACCGCTCTCGGCCGCGGCGACGACGCCGACGTCCGCTTCGACCTCGCCACCGGCAGCCCCGGCGCGCTCACCCGCTTCCTCGACGCCGTCCACCCCGGCGTCGTGGTCAACTGCGCCGGCACCACCCGCGGCGGAGCCCGCGACCTCACCCGGCACAACACCGTCGCCGTGGCCACCGTCTGCGAGGCCCTGCGCCGCAGCGGCTGCGGCGCCCGGCTCGTGCAGATCGGCTGCAGCGCCGAGTACGGCCCCAGCCAGCCCAACTCCTCCACGGCGGAGGACGCCGTCCCCCGCCCCGGCGGTCCGTACGGCGTGAGCAAGCTCGCCGCGACCGAACTCGTCCTCGGTTCCGGCCTGGACGCCGTGGTCCTGCGGGTCTTCTCGCCCGCGGGCCCCGGCACCCCCGCCGGCTCGCCCCTCGGCCGCCTCGCCGAGGCCATGCGCCGTGCCATGCAGGCCGGCGACGGTGAACTGAAGCTCGGCGGTCTCGGTGTCCAGCGCGACTTCGTCGACGTCCGGGACGTGGCCCGAGCCGTCCACGCGGCCTCGCTCTCCGCCGCGCAGGGGGTCATCAACATCGGTTCGGGCCGCGCCGTCCGCCTGCGGGACGCCGCCGGGGTGCTCGCCCGGGTCGCCGGATACAGCGGCGTCCTGAACGAGCTCGACGGCCCGCCCGGCGCCCATCTCGCCCACTCCGGCCACAGCGGGCACGGTGGTCACGCGGGGCACACCGCCCACACCCCGCATCCGAGGCCGGCCATCGGGCACCCCCGGGGCGAGCCCGACCATCACACGGCCTCGGTCGCGTTCCCCTACCCGGACGGCTGCGGCAGCTGGCAGCAGGCGGACGTGCGCACCGCGCGCGACCGGCTCGGCTGGCGTCCCCGTATCAATCTCGAGGAGTCCCTCGCCGACATCTGGATGGAGGCGGCATGCCGTATCTGATCCACCGGAACCATCCGGGCGGTCCGAGTCACCCGGGCGGCCCGGCCCGTCCGAGCGGTCCGGTGCCTCCGAGCGGTCCGGCCCGTCCCGGCCGGCCGCCGCGGGCGACAGCAGACCCGGGGCCGGCACCGGCAGGGGGCGCAAGCGCTGGTGCCCGTCCCGGCTTCGGGGCGCCCGGTCCGGCGCGTCCTCTCCTCGCTCCGGCCGAGTGGAACGCGCTCACCCGCCCGGGAGCCGCTGCCCGGTCACTGGGACGATGTCGTCTCGCAGGTCGGGATGGGAGTCTCGGAATGAAAAAGGCCATGGCACTGTTGGGGGGAAGAACAACCGTAGTGATTGACCGACCAACGGAGTCCCCGTGTCGTTGCCACCCCTGGTCGAGCCGGCCGCCGAGCTCACCGTAGACGAGGTCCGCAGGTACTCCCGCCACCTGATCATCCCCGACGTGGGGATGGCCGGGCAGAAGCGGCTGAAGAACGCCAAGGTGCTGTTCGTCGGCGCCGGTGGCCTGGGTTCGCCGGGGCTGATGTACCTGGCCGCGGCGGGCGTGGGCACGCTCGGCATCGTGGAGTTCGACGAGGTCGACGAGTCGAACCTGCAGCGGCAGATCATCCACAGCCAGGCCGACATCGGCCGGCCCAAGGCCGAGTCCGCGCGCGACACGATCAAGGGCATCAACCCCTACGTGAACGTGGTCCTCCACGAGGAGCGCCTCGAGGCCGACAACGTGATGGGTCTCTTCAGCGACTACGACCTGATCGTCGACGGCACGGACAACTTCGCGACCCGCTACCTGGTCAACGACGCGTGCGTGCTGTTGAACAAGCCCTACGTCTGGGGCTCGATCTACCGCTTCGACGGCCAGGCCTCGGTGTTCTGGTCCGAGCACGGCCCCTGCTACCGCTGCCTCTACCCGGAGCCCCCGCCCCCCGGCATGGTCCCCTCCTGCGCCGAGGGCGGCGTTCTGGGTGTGCTGTGCGCGTCCATCGGCTCCATCCAGGCCAACGAGGCCATCAAGCTCCTCGCCGGCATCGGTGAGCCGCTGGTCGGCCGCCTGATGATCTACGACGCCCTCGAGATGCAGTACCGCCAGGTCAAGGTCCGCAAGGACCCCGACTGCGCGATCTGCGGCGAGAACCCGACCGTCACCGAGCTCATCGACTACGAGGCCTTCTGCGGCGTCGTCTCCGACGAGGCCCAGGCGGCGGCGGCCGGCTCCACGATCACTCCCAAGCAGCTCAAGGAATGGATCGACGACGGCGAGAGCATCGAGATCATCGACGTCCGCGAGCCGAACGAGTTCGAGATCGTCTCCATCCCCGGCGCCCGGCTGATCCCGAAGAACGAGTTCCTCATGGGCAGCGCCCTGGAGAGCCTCCCGCAGGACAAGAAGATCGTCTTGAACTGCAAGACGGGCGTCCGCAGTGCGGAAGTCCTCGCGGTCCTGAAGTCCGCGGGCTTCGCCGACGCCGTTCACGTCGGCGGCGGCGTCGTCGGCTGGGTCAACCAGATCGAGCCGGCCAAGCCGATCTACTGACCGATCCTCGGGCAGGCCCCGGGCCCCGGGCGTTTTCGGCGGGGGCTTCGCGCACCACGGGTGCGTGAAGCCCCCGCCGTCGTCAAGAGCAGACCTTGCCGTCCTTCGGCACCGTGCCGTCCAGCAGATACGCGTTCACGGTGGAGTCGACACAGTCGCTCCCACTGCCGTACGCACCGTGGCCCTCGCCCTTCCAGGTGAGCACGGTCCCCACGCCCTCGCCCAGCTCGTCCGCCATCCGCTGCGCGCCCTCGTACGGGGTGGCGGGGTCGCCGGTGTTGCCGATCACCAGGACCGGCGCGGCACCCGGCGCGCTCACCTCCGGAGTGTCGTGCTGGCCGGGGACCGGCCAGTCGTGGCACCAGCCGGCCGTGTCCCAGCCGAGGAACGGGCCGAACACCGGTGATATCCGCTCGAACTCCGGCAGCAGTTCCTCCGTCTCGGCCACCGTCATCCGCTGCTTGTCGTCCAGGCACGAGATGGCCCGCTGCGAGTGGGTCGTCGTGCCGTACTTCCCCGACGCGTCCCGTTCGTTGTAGCCGTCGGCCAGCGCCAGCAGCTCCGAGCCGTCACCCTCCTCGGCCGCTTCCAGGGCACTGGTCAGCACCGGCCAGCTGGTCCGGCTGTACAACGGGAGGACGATGCCGGTCAGCGCCAGCGACTGGGTCAGTTCCCGCCCCTGTGAGGACGTCGGCAGCGGCTCGGCGTCGATCCGGTCCAGGAGCTCCGCTATCTCACGCGACCCCTGCTCGGGGTCCCGACCGGTGGACTTCAGATAGTTGTCCAGCGCGCGCTGGAATCCGCGCGTCTGGTTCTCGGCGTGCCCCACCGTGTCGGCGGTCGGGTCCACCACCGCGTCGAGAGTCAGCCGTCCCACCTTCTTCGGGAACAGGTGGGCGTACACGCCGCCGAGTTCGGTGCCGTAGGAGATCCCGAAGTAGTTGAGCCTGTCCTCCCCCAGAGCCTGCCGGATGCGGTCCATGTCACGGGCGGTGTCGGTGGTCGACACATGGGCCAGCAGCTCGCCGGCCGACTCCTGGCAGCCCTTCCCGAAGTCCGCCGCGTCCGCGAGGTACGCCTGCCTCTCGGCCGGGGTGTCCGGGGTGAAGTCCACCGACTCGGCCGCCTGGATCTCCTCGTCGTCCCGGCAGCGGATGCCCTCGCTGGCGGCCACCCCGCGCGGATCCCAGCTCACCAGGTCGTACCGCTCGCGCAGCTGCGAGGCGGTAGTGGCGTAGGAAGGCATCCCGGACACGCCGGAGCCACCGGGGCCGCCGAAGTTGAACAGCAGGGATCCGAGGCGGTCGTCCCCCGTGGCCTTCGCCCGGATCATCGCCAGTTCGATCGTCCTGCCGTCCGGCTCCGACCAGTCGAGCGGCACCTCGAGCGTGCCGCACTGCCATTCCCCACCGGGGGCGGGCGTGTCCCCAAAGGCCTCGCAGCGCCCCCAGTCGATCGCCGTCCCGCCGCTCCTGTCCTGGTCGTCGGAGCCGTCGTCGGAGGAGCCGCCGCTGCATCCTGCCGTCAGCAGCGCGGCACAGGCCGCCAGAGCCGTCCACCGTACGAAACGCGTCATGTGCCACATTCCCCTCGCGGGCCGTCCGCACCGTGCGGCGGATGGCGGTCAGGCCATGGTAGGCAGATCCCGCGTTCACCGCGGAAGCCTGTGGATAGCCCTCTGACCTGCTGCTTTGTGGAGCTCTTCGGTGTCTGTTCGCCGTTGCCCGCCGCAGGGCCTCCCTTACAGGGCTCCCTTGCGGGTGAGGTGGTTGAAGGCCAGCCATCCCGGGAGAACCGGCAGCCACAGGGTCAGCAGCCGGAACAGCAGTACCGCCGGCGCGGCGACCTCGCTGGGCAGGCCGACCGCGATCAGACCGACCGTCAGGGTCGCCTCGACCGCGCCCACACCACCCGGGGTGGGCGCCGCCGACCCCAGCGCGTTGCCCGCGAGGAAGACCACCGCCACGCCGGCGAGGCTGATCGACGTCGTCCCGTCGCCGAACGCCTGGACGGAGGCGTACAGACACAGCATGAAGCAGGCGGTCAGCAGCAGCATGCCACCGATGCCGGTGACCAGCTTCTGCGGGCGCTGCAGCACATCGAGCATCCGCGGCACGACACCCGCGAAGAGCGACCGCACGCGCGTGAAGAGGAACTTCCGCAGGAACGGCACCGAGGTCACCACCAGCACCAGCACCGCCACCGTCAGCAGACCCGCGATGACCGTACGGGACGGCGACAGCGAGGGCGTCTTCTCGGTACCGGTCAGATAGCCGAACGCGAGCAGCATCAGGATGTGGCAGCCCAGCCCGAACAGCTGGGACGCCCCGACGCTCGCCACCGCGAGCCCCGGCCGCACCCCGGCACGCTGGAGGAACCTGGTGTTCAGGGCGACACCGCCCACCGCCGCCGGGGCGACGATCTTCACGAAGGAACCGGCGACCTGCGCCGCCACCGTCCTGACGTACGGCACCCGCTCCGGCACGAACCCCAGCAGCGCCAGGGCGGCGGCGAAGTAGCTGGCCGCCGAGAACAGCGCGGCCGCCGCCACCCAGCCCCACTCCGCGTTGGAGATCAGTGGCCCGAACTCGATATGGGTGAGCTGCGTCAGCAGGAAGTACCCGCCGATGGCGCCCGCGATGAAACTGATCAGCGTGCGCGGACGCACCCGCTCGAGGCGGACCGGCTCGACCGGCGCCTGCGGCCTGATCCGCAGCACCTCGTGACGGATCTGCGTGAGCAGGTCCTCCTCGCGCGCCTCCTCCAGCGCCTCCTCGACCGCCCGCTTCTCGGCCCGTTGTTCGGCGCGTACGGCCTTCTTGTCGGGCTTGCCCTCGAACCGCCCGTCGGCCGTGGACCCCCCGGAGTGGTCCGCGGCCTGCTCCGTGCGCAGCAGCCGGGTCTGCCGGGAGGCCTCCAGCACCGCCTCACGTTCGCGCTCCGCCCGCTCCCGGGCGAGCCGGCGCAGCGTCGCGCGCGTGGAGCGGCTCAGCGCGATCGGCTGGAGCATCGGCAGGCAGTCCGCCACGGCGTCGGGGCCGAGCACGCTCAGCGCGGAGGCCACCGCGCGTTCGGCACCCACCCGGAGCCCCAGCGTCACCAGCAACTGGGAGACGTCCATGCGCAGCAGCACCTCGCCGGCCGCGATCTCACCGATCCGCAGATCGGTGAGGATCACCGCGCCGGAACGGTCCACCAGGATCGCGTCGCCGACCAGCCTGCGGTGCGCGATCCGGCGGGACTGCAGCGCCTGCACCTGATGCCAGGCGCCGCGCAGCAGTTCGTCGGTGATCTCCTCGTCCGGCAGCGAGTCGAGGGTGCGCCCGCCGCTGTGCTCGTAGACCAGCATCACCGCGTCGGGGCCGAGCTCGGACATCGCGATCAGCTTCGGCGCGTTGGCACCGGCCGCGATGGCCGCGTACGCCAGCAGTGCCTCCTGCTCGAGTGCCTGGCGCAAGGACTGGAGGCTGCTGCGGGTGGCGAAGCCGCGCAGGGTCAGATTGCGCCACGCACGGTAGAAGAACCCCTGTGCCTGCTGCTCGCGGTCGACCACCGTCACGTCCAGCGGCGGACCGTCCTCCAGGGTGACGAAGTACCGGCGGCCCCGGTCCCCGGCCTCGGCGGCGTCCGGCGCCTCCTGGCGGGACGCGCTCACCGGATGGAAGCCGACCGTCCGCAGGCCCGCCATCAGGGTCTGTCCGGTGGGACGCACGTTGGGCGAACCGACCGCGTAGAGCGTGCCGTACGCGACGGTCCAGCCGAGCAGCACCGTCAGGATGACCGAGAACGGAGTCGTGTACCCGGTGACCAGCATGGAGAAGGCGTCGAGGAGCAGCACGACCCACAGCACCGTGCGCCACCTGGGCCTGCGGGACATGCCGACGGCCGTCATGTAGGCGATGACGGGCGCCAGATAGCCGTGCACCGGATCGGTGAGGGCGTGGACGTTGCCGGGGGAGGGCTGGGTCAGCGCCTCCTGGATCGAGCCGGGGGCCGCCCGCGCGACCCACAGATCGGTGGCGAGTGTCACTCCGTGCGCGAGGACCGCGGCGAGCACACCGTCCGCGATCCGCAGCCCGTCCCGTTTGATCAGCCGTTCGATGGCGAAGGCGACCGGCACGAGGAGGATCGCGATGCTGGAGGCCAGACCGGCGATCTTGATGAGCAGGTCCGGCGCCTGACCGGTGCCCTTGGTGATGTCCTGTTCCAGCCCCGAGGTGGTGCCGTGGGCGAACGTGGCGATCGCCAGCAGCACCCCGATGGCGAACACGCCCACCAGGAGCCGCATGAGATCGGACGGACGGTGCACGCGCGCGGGGAGCAGGGGCTCGTCGCCCTCCACCTCGTCGACGTGCGCCGGATCGGTGCCGCTCCTGCCGTGGATGCCGTGGGCGCCCGGCTCGGCCCGCTTCCCGGTCCCGGCCGTCCCGGTGACGGCGCGCTGTGGACCGGTGTCGTGCGGATCGGTGATCCGGGGGCCCGGGCGGTCGGTACGACCGGTGTCCGGGCGCGCCGAGGCGTCAGGGGTGCCCGCCGCGTCCCCTGGGTGCGCACCCTGCTCCGTCATGGCCTCGTCTTGATCTCGTATCACCGGTTCACCGCCCGCACGATGGTGGCATGCCGTACCGCCGCACACGGGCGGCAGGGTCGACGTGCGGGGTCGCACAGTCTGCCCGACACATGGTTCCCGGGCGAGGCGTACGTACGCCCCGGTGCGCGGGACAGCGCCGGCCGTGTTGTCGGTGGGGTGGTGCAGGATGGGCAGGATGAGCCAGCAGAGCCTTCCGTCCGACACCGGCCCGGAGCACGCGGGCGCCCTGCCCGAGTACGCCGAGCGGGTCCTCGACGCGGCCGAGCGGATCCCGCCGGGCCGCGTCCTGACGTACGGCGACGTGGCCGAATGGCTGGAGGAGGGCGGCCCCCGGCAGGTCGGGCGCGTGATGGCGCTCTACGGGGGAGCCGTCCCGTGGTGGAGGGTCGTCCGCGCGGACGGGACGCTGCTGCCGGGCCACGAACTGCGAGCCCTCGACCACTACCGCGCGGAGGGCACTCCCCTGAGGGAGGCGGGCCGGGCCGCCGAGCGGCACCTGCCGCGCCTCGACATGAAGCGCGCGCGGTGGGACGGCGGCGGGTCCGCGGAGGACGGCGGCCGGTTCCCGCCGTCGGACGTACCGCCGGACGACCTGTGATCCGTACGGGGGAAACAGGGCACCTCCGGGCCATGACGTACGTTCGTGAAGCGGGTGACACGCGTGCCGCGTGTGCCGGGAGGGAAGAAGCGGACGTCCTGCTTCCGCACTCTCCGCAGGCGCGGCGTCAACCGCACGTGTCCCTCTCGCCCCCGCGGCCACCACCCTCCACCCGCGGTGGAACGGCAACCAGCACACCCACCAGGACCGGCGAACCACGTGAGCTCCTCTTTCTCCACCAACGGCCTGTCGCACCCCCAGGTGCGACGGGGGAACCCTGGCGCTCATCGACTGGTCCGTACCCCGCCGGCCCGCACATCCCCCCCTCGGTTGGACGCCGCCCAGCGTTCCGTGGTTGACCACCGGACCGGACCGATGCTCGTCCTCGCAGGTCCGGGTACCGGGAAGACGACCACACTGGTCGAGTCGGTGGCTGCGCGCATCGCCCGGGGGGGTGACCCCGAACGCATCCTCGTGCTGACGTTCAGCCGCAGGGCGGCGGTCGAGCTGCGCGACCGCATGGCCCTGCGCACAGGGGCCGCGCGCGCCCCGCGGGCGACCACGTTCCACTCGCTGTGCTACGCCCTGATCCGCGCCCACCAGGACAGCGACCTCTTCGTCGAGCCGCTGCGACTGCTGTCGGGCCCCGAGCAGGACGTCACCGTCCGTGAGCTGCTCGCCGGCCAGGTCGACCTGGAGCGCCTCGGCCTGGCGCATGTGCGCTGGCCGGACGAACTGCGCGCCTGCCTGACCACCCGCGGCTTCGCCGACGAGGTCCGCGCGGTGCTCGCCCGCAGCCGCGAGCTGGGCCTCGGCCCCGACGCCCTGGACGCCTTCGCCCGCCGCATCGGACGTCCCGACTGGCGTGCCGCGTCCGCCTTCCTCGCCGAGTATCTCGACGTCCTCGACCTGCAGGGCGTCCTCGACTACGCCGAACTGGTCCACCGCGCGGTGCTCCTCGCCCGCCGCCCCGAGACCGCCCGGCAGCTCGCCGCACGGTACGACGCCGTGTACGTGGACGAGTACCAGGACACCGACCCGGCGCAGGTACGGCTGCTGCAGGCGCTGGCCGGCGGCGGCCGCACCCTGGTCGCCCTCGGCGACCCGGACCAGTCGGTCTACGCCTTCCGGGGCGCGGACGTGAACGGCATCCTGGACTTCCCCGACGCCTTCCCCCGCGCGGACGGCCGCCCGGCCCCGGTCGAGGTGCTGCGCGTCGCGCGCCGCTCCGGCGCGGCCCTGCTGGCCGCCACCCGCCTGGTCACCCAGCGCATGCCGCTGCCCCGCCTGCCCGCCGAGAAGGTCCGCGCCCACCGGGAGCTCGTCCCGGTCCGGGACGGCGGCCGGGCCGAGGTCTACACGTATCCGACCTCCGGCACGGAGCTGGACAACATCGCCGACATCCTGCGCAGGGCCCACCTGGAGGACGGCGTCGCCTGGCGGGACATGGCCGTCCTGGTGCGGGCCGGCTCCCGCACCCTCCCCGTCGTCCGCCGCGCCCTCACCTCGGCGGGCGTCCCGGTGGACGTCGACGGCAACGACCTTCCGCTGCGCCACGAACCGGCGGTGACCCCTCTGCTCACGGCGCTGCGAGCGGTGGCGACGGCGGAGGCGGCCGGCGGGCCGGGGGAGGAGCCGGACGCCTCAGGACAGGAGAAGGAGCAGGCACAGGGGCAACGCTGCTGGCTCGACACCGAGACCGCGCTCACCCTGCTCGCCTCTCCTCTCGCCGGCATGGACACCGCCGACCTGCGCCGCCTCGGCCGGGCCCTGCGCGAGGAGGAGCGGGCCGCGGGCAACGCGCTGCCGCCGCCCTCGGACGACCTCCTCGCGCGGGCGCTGGCCGAACCCGAACGGCTGGTCGTGCACGACCCCGCGTACGCGCGCGGAGCCCAGCGGCTCGGCACGCTGCTGCGCACGGCACGCGAGCGCCTGGCGAACGGCGGCACCGCCGAGGAGGCGTTGTGGGACCTGTGGGACGGCACCCCGTGGCCGACGCGCCTGGAACGCTCCGCCCGCCGCGGCGGCGCGGCCGGACGCAACGCCGACCGGGACCTCGACGCGGTGTGCGCCCTGTTCGCGACCGCCGCCCGCGCGGAGGAACGCACCGGGGGCCGCGGCGCCCTGAACTTCCTGGAGGAGATCGACGCCGAGGACATCGCCGCCGACACCCTCACCCGCCGCGCCGTACGCCCCGACGCCGTACGCCTGATGACCGCGCACCGGGCGAAGGGCCTGGAGTGGCGGCTCGTCGTCGTGGCCGGTGTCCAGGAAGGCCTGTGGCCCGACCTGCGCCGCCGCGGCTCCCTGCTGGAGGCCGACCGCATCGGCCGCGACGGGCTCGCCGAACCGCTCACCCCCGGCGCGCTCCTCGCCGAGGAACGCCGCCTGTTCTACGTCGCCGCGACCCGCGCGCGTGAACGGCTCGTCGTGACGGCCGTGAAGGCCCCCGCCGACGACGGCGACCAGCCCTCCCGCTTCCTGACCGAACTCGGCGTCGAGCCCAAGGACGTCACCGGGCGTCCACGCCGCCCGCTGTCCGTCGCCGCGCTCGTCGCGGAGCTGCGCGCCACCACCGTCGACCCGCGCGTCTCCGGCGCCCTCAGGGAGGCCGCCGCCCGCCGGCTCGCCCGGCTCGCCGCCCTCACCGACGAGGAGGGCCGCCCCCTGGTGCCGTCCGCACACCCCTACCGCTGGTGGGGCATGTACGAGCCCACCCGGAGCAAGGTGCCGCTGCGCAGCCGCGACCAGCCCGTCGTGCTCTCCGGCAGCGCCCTCGACCAGCTCGCCAACACCTGTGCCCTGCAGTGGTTCCTCGGCCGGGAGGTGAAGGCCGACGCCCCCGCGACCGCCGCCCAGGGCTTCGGCAACGTGGTGCACGTCCTCGCCGACGAGGTGGCCTCCGGACACACCCCGGCCGACCTCGCCGTCCTCATGGAACGGCTCGACTCCGTGTGGAACGCGCTCGCCTTCGACGCACCGTGGAAGTCCCGGCAGGAGAAGCAGAACGCGCGCGTGGCCCTCGAGCGTTTCCTGAAGTGGCACGTCATGGACCGCGCCGGCCGCACCCCGGTGGCCAGCGAGCACGACTTCGACGTCCGCCTCGAAGCAGGTGACTACGAGGTCCGCATCCGCGGCCAGCTGGACCGCGTCGAAGCGGACGCCGAGGGACGCGCCTACGTCGTCGACTTCAAGACCGGCAAGCACGCCCCCAGCTCCGCCGAGGTGGCCCGCCACCCCCAGCTCGCCGTCTACCAGCTCGCCGTGCAGGAGGGAGCCGTCGACGAGGTCTTCGACGGCTCCCGCCCCGGGACGGGCGGCGCCGAACTGGTCCAGCTGCGCCGGCCCGCAGCCAAGCGGGACGGCGGAGAGACCCTGCCCAAGGTGCAGGCCCAGGAGCCGCTGGAGAGAGAGGGGGAGCAGGGCGAGTGGGTCGGCGACCTGCTCGCCACGGCCGCCGGAAAGGTCCTCGACGAACGCTTCACCCCGAGCGCGGGCCAGCACTGCACCCACTGCGCCTTCCGCGCCTCGTGCAGCGCACGTCCCGAGGGGCGGCACGTGATCGAGTGAGCGGCCCGGTGGGGGACGTCAGGCCGACGGGGACGCCCACGACCGGCGTGACGCATCGCACCGCCCGCGCCGACCTGCGGTTCTCCGGCCGACGCGGGGCGGTGCGGCCTTCTGTCGGTGGCCGCCGCTAGCCTCTGCGTGTGCATGCACGCATCAGCGATCCCGAGCAGCTCAAGGAGCTCCTCGGGATCCCCTTCACCCCCGAGCAGACGGCCTGCATCATCGCGCCGCCCGCTCCCCAGGTGATCGTGGCCGGAGCCGGTTCCGGCAAGACGACGGTGATGGCGGCACGCGTGGTGTGGCTGGTCGGCACCGGCCAGGTCGCCCCCGAACAGGTGCTCGGCCTCACCTTCACCAACAAGGCCGCCGGTGAACTCGCCGAACGCGTCCGCAAGGCGCTGGTCAAGGCAGGCGTCACCGATCCGGACGCCATCGACCCCGACAACCCGCCGGGCGAACCGGTGATCTCCACCTACCACGCCTTCGCGGGCCGCCTCCTGACCGACCACGGGCTGCGCATCGGCCTCGAGCCGACCTCCCGGCTCCTCGCCGACGCCACCCGCTACCAGCTCGCCGCGCGGGTGCTGCGCGAGGCCCCCGGCCCGTACCCCGCCCTCACCCGTTCCTTCCCCGACCTGGTCGGGGACCTCCTCACCCTCGACGGCGAGCTCTCCGAGCACCTCGTGCGGCCCGAGGACCTGCGCGGCCACGACACCGAACTGCTGCGCATCCTGGAGAACACCAAGCTCACCAACGCCGACCTGCGCAAAGTGCCCGAAGCGGCCGCCGCGCGGCGCGAACTCGCCGATCTCGTCCTGCGCTACCGGGCCGCCAAACGCGAGCGCGACCTCCTCGACTTCGGCGACCAGATCGCCCTCTCGGCGCGGCTCGGCCACATCCCCGAGGTGGGCCGCGCCCTGCGCGACGAGTTCCGCGTGGTCCTCCTCGACGAGTACCAGGACACCTCGGTCGCCCAGCGCGTCCTCCTCGCCGGCCTGTTCGGCGGCGGCACCGGCCACCCGGTGACCGCCGTGGGCGACCCCTGCCAGGCGATCTACGGCTGGCGCGGTGCCTCCGTCGCCAACCTCGACGACTTCCCCGAGCACTTCGCACGGGCCGACGGCAGCCCCGCCACCCGCCAGTCGCTCAGCGAGAACCGGCGCAGCGGCGGCCGCCTGCTGGACCTCGCCAACGGTCTCGCCGGGCCCCTGCGGGCCATGCACGCGGGCGTGGAGGCACTCCGCCCGGCCCCGGGAGCCGAACGGGACGGCACCGTGCGCTGCGCCCTGCTGCACACCCACGCCGAGGAACTCGACTGGATCGCCGACTCCATCGCCCACCTCGTACGCACCGGCACGGCGCCCGGCGAGATCGCCGTCCTGTGCCGCACGGCGACCGACTTCGCCGAGATCCAGAGCGTCCTCGTCGCCCGGGACGTCCCCGTCGAGGTCGTCGGCCTGTCCGGGCTGCTCCACCTGCCCGAGATCGCCGACCTGGTCGCCGTCTGCGAGGTCCTCCAGGACCCCGGTGCCAACGCCTCGCTCGTCCGCCTGCTGACCGGCCCGCGCTGGCGTATCGGCCCGCGCGACCTCGCCCTCCTCGGCCGCCGCGCGCGCCTGATCGTGTCCCACGCGCGCGTGGACGGCGAGGACGACCCCGACCGCCGTCTCGCCGAGGCCGTCGAGGGAACCGACCCGTCCGAGGTGATCTCGCTCGCCGACGCCCTCGACACGTTCCTGGAAACCCCGCTCGACGGCCACGGGGACGACGACGGGCTGCCCTTCTCGCCGGACGCGCGCGTACGGTTCGCCCGGCTGGCCACCGAACTGCGCGACCTGCGCCGCTCCCTGGCCGACCCGCTGATGGACGTCCTGCACCGCGTCCTCGCCGTCACCGGCCTCGAGATCGAACTGTCGGCGTCCCCGCACGCCCTGGCCGCCCGCCGCCGCGAGACCCTGTCCAACTTCCTCGACATCGCCGCCTCCTTCGCCGCCGGGGACGGCGAGGCGAGCCTGCTCGCCTTCCTCGGCTTCCTGCGCACCGCCGCCCAGTACGAGAAGGGCCTCGACAACGCGCTGCCCGGCGGCGAGAACACCGTCAAGGTGCTCACCGCGCACAAGTCCAAGGGCCTGGAGTGGGACGTCGTGGCCGTCCCCGGACTGGTCACCGGCACCTTCCCCAGCGGTCAGGGCCGCGAGAAGTGGACCGCACAGGGCAAGGTGCTGCCGCACGGGCTGCGCGGCGACGCCGACACCCTGCCCGACGTCGAGTCCTGGGACTCCCGGGGCCTGAAGGCCTTCCACGAGGCGATGAAGGACCACCAGCACACCGAGGAGCTCCGCCTCGGCTACGTCACCTTCACCCGCCCCCGCTCGCTGCTGCTCGGCTCCGGCCACTGGTGGGGGCCCTCGCAGAAGAGACCGCGCGGGCCGTCCGCGTTCCTCCAGGCCCTCCACGACCACTGCGCCGCCGGGTACGGCGAGACCGAGGCCTGGGCCGACGAGCCCGCCCAGGACGACGAGAACCCCGCCCTGCAGCGGTCCGGCCAGGACCAGATGTGGCCCCTCCCGCTGGACGACGACGCCCTCGCCCGCCGCCGCGCCGCCGCCGACACCGTCCTGGCCCACCTCGAGAGCCTCGCCGGCCGCCCCCCGGCCGTGCCCGCCCGGGACACGTACGACGACCCGGACTGGCCTTTGCCCCCGGACGACGAGGACGTCCCGCCCGACGACGTCGACCCCTTCGCCGACGACGTGGCCGACAAGGCCGACGAGGACGACTGGCACTCCTGGACCGCCGACCGCCCCACGGACGGCCTCCCCGCCGACGGCCCGCCCGCCGGCCTGCCCCTCGGCGGACTTCCGGCCGGCCGCCGTCCCACCGTCCCGCACCAGGCGACGGCCCCGGAGCCCGCCGTGCCCCACGGCACCCCGGCATCCGCTCCGCGCCCGGAACCTGCTCCGCGCCCGGATCCCGCAGCCCCCGGCCCTGAGGCCCCGGACCTCCGGGCGGAGCCCGCCGCGCCCAGCCTCACCCCGGAGGAGGCCCGTACCGTCGCCTCCTGGGACCGCGACCTCGACGCCCTCGCCGGCGAACTGCTGCGTGCCCGCGAGGGTGTCACCGAAGTCCTGCTGCCCGCGTCACTCACCGCGTCCCAGCTGCTGCGGCTGGCCGCGGACCCGGACGGCTTCGCGCGGGAACTGGCCCGCCCCATGCCACGCCCGCCGCAGCCCGCCGCCCGCCGCGGCACCCGCTTCCACGCCTGGGTCGAGGCCCGCTTCGAGGAACTGACGCTGCCCCTGCTCGAACCGGACGACCTCCCCGGCAGCGAGGCCGAGATCGCCGACGAGCACGACCTCGCCACCCTCAAGGACGCCTTCGAGCGCACCGAGTACGCCCACCGCACGCCCTACCGCGTGGAGGCCCCGTTCCAGCTGGAGATCGCCGGCCGGGTCGTCCGCGGCCGCATCGACGCCGTCTACCGGCAGGACGACAGCGATCCGGGCGAAAACGGCACCGGCGCCGGGACCACGTACGAGATCGTCGACTGGAAGACCGGCCGCGACCGCACCGCCGACCCGCTCCAGCTCGCCGTCTACCGGCTCGCGTGGGCCGAGCAGCAGGGCGTCCCCCTGGAGTCCGTCACCGCCGCCTTCCTGTACGTACGCACCGGCGAGGTCGTACACCACCACGCGCTGCCGGACCGCGCGGCCGTCGAACGACTGCTCCTGGAGGAATCCCCCGCAGACACATCGGGTGACACGTAGGGTGACACGTAGGGTGATACGCCCGGTGAGATACCGCACTCCGAGGACACCCCCGCGGGCCGATAGGCTCGAGGCCATGAGCCAGCCCGTTGACAGTGCTGTCAGCGCCGTCCGCACGTACGTCGAACAGCACAGCGCCGCCTTCCTCGACGACCTCACCGAGTGGCTGCGCAGCCCCTCGGTGTCGGCCGGCCCCGATCACGCACCCGACGTGGGCCGCGGCGCCGACTGGCTCGCCGCCGCACTCACCGCGACCGGCTCCCCGACCACCGAGGTCTGGCCGACCCCCGGCGCCCCCGCCGTCTGCGCCGAACGGCCCTCCGTCGACCCCGGGGCGCCCACCGTGTTGGTCTACGGCCGCCAGGAGGTGCAGTCCGCCGTCCGCGAGGACGTGCAGTCCGCCGTCCGCGAGGACGGCCGGCACAGCGACCCCTTCGAACCCGTCGTCCGGGACAGCCGGCTGTACGCCCGCGGGGCGGCCGACGACAAGGGTCAGGTGTTCCTCCGCACCCTCGGCGTCCGGGCCCACCTCGCCACGACCGGCCGCACCGCCCCCGCAGTGCACCCGGAACTGCTGGTCGAGGGCGAGGAGGAACCCGGCTCACCCCACTTCCGGTCCCTCGTCGAGCGGCACGCGGACCGGCTCGCCGCCGACGCGGTGATCGTCTCCGACACCGGTATGCGGTCCGAGGACACCCCCACCGTGTGCACCGGCATGCGGGGCCTCGCCGAGTGCGAGATCCGGCTGCACGGCCCGGGCCGGGACCTCCACTCCGGTTCCTCCGGCGGCGCGGTGCCCGACCGGGCCACCTCCGTCGCCCGCCTGGTCGCCGCGCTGCACGACGAGCACGCGCGCGTGGCGGCCCCCGGCTTCCACGACGGTGTCGCCGAGCTCACCGACCGCGAACGCGAACTCCTCGCCGAACACTGGCGGCGCGTGCCCTGAACGCTTCCGGGCCGCCCGGCCCCGGCCGCCCGCGCGGGGCACACTGGAAGCACCCCGCCGCCGGGACCGGCCACCCCCGCCGTACGACCCGCCGACCCGACCGCCGACCGCCGATCCCATCCGTTTCACCGGGGGAGTTGGAAACACCCGTGACCACCTGGACCGACCACACCGCCGACCGCCCCGTCTCGCTCACCGCCCCGAACGGCATCAACCGCGCCGCCCACCACCGGCTCGACGAAGCATGGCTCGCGGCGGCCTGGAGCCACCCCTCGACGCGCTGCTTCGTGGTCTCCGGCGGCCAGGTCCTCATCGACGAAACGGCCGACGGCCGTACCGAACTCGTCATGACGCCCTCCTTCGAGGCGCCGCTCACCGAAGCACACCGCTACTTCCTGGGCATCGACGAGGACGGCGTCAGTTACTTCGCCCTGCAGAAGGACGCCCTGCCCGGCCGCATGGACGACTCCGCCCGCCCGGCCGGCCTGCGCGAGGCGGGCCTGCTCCTGTCGCCCCGCGACGCGGGCCTGATGGTGCACGCGGTAGCCCTGGAGAACTGGCAGCGTCTGCACCGCTTCTGCTCCCGCTGCGGCGAGCGCACCGTCATCGCCGCGGCCGGCCACATCCGCCGCTGCCAGGCCTGCGGAGCCGAGCACTACCCGCGCACCGACCCCGCGGTGATCATGTCCGTCGTCGACGACCAGGACCGCATCCTGCTCGGCCGCCAGGTCCACTGGCCCGAGGGCCGCTTCTCGACCCTCGCCGGCTTCGTCGAGCCGGGGGAGTCCATAGAGCAGTCGGTGCGCCGCGAGGTCCACGAGGAGGTCGGGATCAGCGTCGGCGAGGTCGAGTACGTCGCCAGCCAGCCCTGGCCGTTCCCCTCCAGCCTCATGCTGGGCTTCGTCGCCCGCGCCACCTCCACCGGCATCGACGTCGACGGTGACGAGATCCACGAAGCCCGCTGGTTCTCCCGTGACGAACTGGGCGCGGCCTTCGAATCCGGCGAGGTGCTCCCGCCCTACGGCATCTCGATCGCGGCCCGCCTGATCGAGCGCTGGTACGGCAAGCCCCTCCCGACCCGCACCGCTTTCTGACATGCGGACTCGTGGGTGAAGAACGCCTCGCAGCACTTGAGGCCGGGTGCGCACGGCTGGTCCCGCTCGGGGCGGTGCACGTGCGAACGCTGTATGACGGCAATGATTCGTGCATCCCGATGCTGGACATCGAGGGCAACGAGTTCTGCATCGACTGAGGGGACTGCGCCGGATCCGGCGACACCCTGTGCGTGTGGAAGCTCGACCGCTTCGCCCGGTCGCTCGTTGACCTTGTGACCACGGCCGACACCCTTCGAGAGCGGGATATCGGGTTCAAGGTGCTCACGGGTGCGCTGGCCAACATCGACCCTGGTACGGCGGACGGCCTTCTCATGCTTCAGGTGGTTGGCGCCATGGCGGAGTTCGAGCGCAGCCTCTTCGAGGAACGCACCCGCGCGGGACCGGACGCGGCCAAGGCGCAGGGGCGTACCGGCGGACTGCCGACTGCGGTGGATGAGGATGTGCTCACCGTGGCCCGTGCCAGAAAGGCGAAGGGTGAGAGGGGCAGCGCGATCGCCAAGGCGCTCGGGATCTCCCGTGCCACTCTGTACCGCCCCCTCGGCGAGAGCGTCTGAGGTAGGCGTACACAGTGCGTCCCGAACCAGGAGAGGCAGCGATGGCCCGCCGCCGGTGCCTGCTGCTCGCGCTCTCCGGGGCTTTCGCGACCGCAGTTCGGCTCCGGAGGGCGGTGGTCGCGAGCCGTGTCAGACCTGCGTGCAACACTGCGGGCCATGTCTCTCGCTGATCTCACTCTCGGCCAGTGGAGGTCCTTCGAACTGCCTACCGCGCGCCGCGTCGCCGAGGAAGCCGCTGGCTTGGTGGCCGGTCGGGTGACCCTCATCGAGACCACGGAGCACCTCGGTGCCCCGCTGCATCGCGTCCGGATCGAGCGGGACGAGCAGGAATTCGCTCTGATACCCGGAGGGCCGGTGCTCCTCGGCTTCGACCTGGACCGTTGGCAACCGACCCCGCAGCAGACTGCCGACTACGCCGAGAGCCTGGACCAGGGCTTCGGCTACGGACCCGACCTGCGGGCCCACCTCGCGCAGGTGCTCAGCCCCCGCCGGAGCGTCGTCTTGGCCACTGTGCTCATGGCTGTGGAGGACGAGAACCTGACCGGGTTGCCTGTTGACGTGTCGGCTGCTCTCGCGGCTCGTGGCCTGCGGATGCCGAGCTCCGACGAGTGGGAGCACGCTTGTGGGGCTGGGGCAGGGACTCTGTTTCGGTGGGGGAGCGACTGCCCCCTCGACCGCGTCCCGTACGGGGACCGCACCGGCCCGCAAAACCAGCTGAACGCCTTCGGCCTGCACATCGCCTACGACACCTACCGTACGGAGCTGACGAGCGACATTGCGGCGGTCCACGGCGGAGACGGTGGCGAGTCGGTGTGCGGCGGCTATGGTCACCTGCTCGCATGGCTGCCCCTGGCCACCTCCAACCGCAATCCGTTCATGGCCGAGTTTGTGTACGGCCCGGACGGTGAAGACCTTTGCGAGGACTTCTCCACCCGGCCCGTACTCACGCTCTGAACCGGTGGCCCGGCTGTCATGCGCCGGGGACTCCTGTCTGCGACGGCCGCCAAGCCGAGCGCTCGGTCCCGCTGCGTTCCTGCGAGGTGCGCAGAGCTTGACGCCGGGGTCTCCAGGGCACACAAAACCCCCGATCGGCGTCAGGCCGACCGGGGGTTTGCGTCTCGCGAGAGTCAGGCGCCGAGCGCCTGCTTCACCTGGGCGAGGCTCGGGTTCGTCATGACGACCTCAGTCCCACCGTTGGTGGGAACCACCTGAACCGTCGGAACCGTCTGGTTGCCACCGTTCGCCTTCTCCACGAAGGCCGCGGAGGCCGGGTCATGCTCGATGTTGATCTCGGTGTACGCGATGCCCTCGCGGTCCATCTGCCCCTTCAGACGGCGGCAGTATCCGCACCACGTGGTGCTGTACATCGTCACAGTGCCCGGCATGTCTCTCGCGCTCCTTCGGCGACTCGGGAAGTCCTCGCTGAGGGAAGGAACGTAGAGGGAAGCGCCGTCATTCCCAGGGGCCGTGGCCCGCCCACTGGTGTGATGTGATGCCTGCCGCATTGGTACGACTGTGTGGGCGCGCCTGTGGACAACCGGCTCAGCCCTCTCTGGCGACCTGGCAGCATGGCTGTGTGACAGCAGCAACGCACTCCCCTCTCTTCCCGCGGGTACCGGACTCGGCCGACGCGGTGCTCGAAGGGCTCGACCCCGAGCAGCGCGAGGTCGCCACCGCCCTGCACGGCCCGGTGTGTGTGCTGGCGGGCGCCGGTACCGGCAAGACCAGGGCGATCACCCACCGGATCGCCTACGGGGTGCGCGCCGGAATCCTCCAGCCCTCCAGCGTGCTCGCCGTCACCTTCACCAACCGTGCCGCAGGGGAGATGCGCGGCCGGCTGCGCCAGCTCGGTGCCGTAGGGGTCCAGGCCCGCACCTTCCACTCGGCGGCGCTCCGCCAGCTGCAGTACTTCTGGCCGAAAGCGGTCGGCGGCTCCCTGCCCCGGCTGGTCGACCGCAAGATCCAGCTCGTCGCCGACGCGGCCGCCGCCTGCCGCATCCGGCTCGACCGGGGCGAGCTGCGGGACGTCACCGCCGAGATCGAGTGGTCCAAGGTCACCCAGACCGTCCCCGCCGAATACCCGCCCGCCGCTGCCAAGGCCGCGCGGGAGGCGACCCGCGACCCCGCCGAGATCGCCCAGCTCTACGCCGCCTACGAGGACCTCAAGCGGGAGCGGGGGGTCATCGACTTCGAGGACGTGCTGCTGCTCACCGTGGCCGTGCTCCAGGACCGTCAGGACATCGCGGAACAGGTCCGCGCCCAGTACCAGCATTTCGTCGTCGACGAGTACCAGGACGTCAGCCCGCTCCAGCAGCGGCTGCTGGAGCTCTGGCTCGGTGACCGGGAGAACCTGTGCGTGGTCGGCGACGCCAGCCAGACGATCTACTCGTTCACGGGCGCGACCCCCGACCATCTGCTCGACTTCCGCACCCGGCATCCCGGTGCCACCGTCGTGAAACTGGTCCGCGACTACCGCTCGACCCCCCAGGTGGTCCGCCTCGCCAACGGCCTGCTCGCCCAGGCGCGCGGCCGTGCCGCCGACCACCGGCTGGAACTCGTCTCCCAGCGCGGCCCGGGACCCGATCCCGTCTTCACCGAGTACACCGACGAACCCGCGGAGGCCGAGGGCGCCGCGCGCCGGATCGGCGAACTGCTCGGTGCCGGTGTCCGGGCCAGCGAGATCGCCGTGCTGTTCCGTACGAACTCCCAGTCCGAGACCTACGAGCAGGCCCTCGCGGACGCCGGAGTCCCGTACCAGTTGCGGGGCGCCGAGCGCTTCTTCGACCGTCCGGAGGTGCGCAGGGCGAGCAGCGCCCTGCGCGCGGCGGCCCGTTTCGGCGGCAACGACAGCCTCCTCGACGACGTGGTCGACCTGCCCTCCCAGGTACGCGCCGTGCTGTCGGGCGAAGGGTGGACGGCGCAGCCGCCGGCGGGCTCGGGGGCGGTGCGGGAGCGCTGGGAGTCCTTGGCCGCTCTGGTGAACCTCGCCCGGGACTTCACCGCCGCGAGACCCGGAGCCACCCTCACCGATCTCGTCGCCGAGCTCGACGAGCGGGCCGGTGCCCAGCACGCCCCGACCGTGCAGGGCGTCACGCTCGCGTCGCTGCACTCGGCCAAGGGACTCGAGTGGGACGTCGTCTTCCTGGTCGGTGTCGCCGAGGGCATGATGCCGATCACCTACGCGAGGACCGACGAGCAGATCGAGGAGGAGCGCCGTCTCCTCTATGTAGGTGTCACCCGGGCACGGGAGCGTCTCCACGTCTCCTGGTCGCTCGCCCGGTCGCCCGGCGGCCGGGCGAGCCGTCGGCCCAGCCGTTTCCTCCACGGGCTGCGTTTTGGCCCGCCCGCCGCGGCCGGCCGGAACGGCGCGGGAGGCGTCGGTGGTGTGGAGCGTGGTGTGTCCGGGCCGGTGGCCGCTTCCGTGGCCCCGGGTCCGGGACGCAGACAGCGCAGCCCTGCCCGCTGCCGGGTCTGCGGGCGCACGCTGACGGACGCGGGCGAGATGAAGCTGATGCGCTGCGAGGACTGCCCCTCCGACATGGACGAGGGCGTCTACGAGCGGCTGCACGACTGGCGTGGCGAGCAGGCGCGGCGCAGCGGACAGCCCGCGTTCTGTGTCTTCACCGACAAGACGTTGATGGCCATCGCCGAGACCGTCCCCGAGGACGCGCCGGGGCTCGCCCGCATCCCCGGTGTGGGCAAGCGCAAGCTGGACCGCTACGGGGCCGACGTACTGGCCATCTGCGCCGGCGGGGACGGAGCGCAGGACAAGGAACAGGCCTGATTCCAACTCGTCGAGAAAATAGTTTGCGCAGGCCCCAGGAATCCCCATAGGTTCTCAGACACGAGAACAGCGGCCTTCTCGGAGGCCCTGATTCCGTGTTGTACTTGCATATCCGTTGGACCGGCTGACCCCGGTCCCCCGATGCGCCGAGAGGAGGCGAGTCCTGTGATCAGCATCAACACCAGCTCCATCGTCAAAATGACCGATCGCTCGGCCGTCTCCCTGTGCATTCTCGGCGCCTCGAATCAGGGCACCGGTCTGTCCGGCATCCCTGCCGCACGTCCGGCGTCCTCCGTCGCTCCCGCGGGCCTTGCCCTCTGTGAGCGCGATGAGCGACCGATCAAGGCACTGGAAGCGGTAGAGGCACAGGCGAGGGCCTATGCCTTTGCGGCGGCCGGTGCCGGATTCCGGAAGCAGACGACGCAGCACCACCTGATGTGGGCCTTCCGTGGGCCAGAACCCTGGAGTGATCCAGCCTGATTCGCTCAGGCCGGCGCCTTCAGGGCCGCGGAACCCCATCCGGGATCCGCGGCCCTTCTGTTTGTCCCCGAACGGGGACGGCGGACCGAAGCGCCTCGGAACAAGAGCAGGACCCGGTACCAGCCGCCACCCGGCCCACCGGCCGGAAACGACCAGACGAGGAAGACGAACCGTGCAACTCGAAGCGCACGCCACGTCCGTACCGCCTTCCGACACGATCCCCAAGCCCGGCTCCACGGAGGACCCGACCTTGACTCCGCTCACCGCGCTCACCGCGCTCGACGACGCCATCGAGAACCTCGGCGTGCCCGTCCCCTGCCGCTCCTACGACCCGGAGGTCTTCTTCGCCGAGTCGCCGGCGGACGTCGAGTACGCCAAGTCCCTCTGCCGCACCTGCCCGTTGATGGAGGCCTGCCTCGCCGGCGCCAAGGAGCGGCGTGAGCCGTGGGGCGTCTGGGGCGGTGAGCTGTTCGTCCAGGGCGTCGTGGTCGCCCGGAAGCGGCCGCGTGGCCGTCCGCGGAAGAACCCGGTCACGGCATGAACACCCCAGGAACGATCGACCGCCCCCTCACGCACGACCCCCAGAAGCAGGCCCCGATGATGCCGACCGCAGACGAGCCCGCAGGCTCCGCGACCGAAGACTTCACCACCCGTGGCGCGAACGACTCGCGTCAGAACAGGACCCGAGAGATGCAACTCATTCCAGAAGCCCTGGCCCGTGCGCATATGCACGAGCGCCTGCGAGAGGCCGAGCGGGAACGCCGGGTCACACACCTGGTGACCGCTCGCCGGATGCAGCGCCGCGCCGAGCGTGCCTCCCGGCGCGCCCGCCGCGCGCTCGCCATGGCCGTCATGCAGTAACCGATCCGACCGATCCGATGATCCGAACCAACGGATCAAGGTGATCCAGCCCGTCGTGGCCCTTTCCTCGGGGGCCGGTCCGTGCCGAACGGACCGGCCCCCGAGGTACGTCGCGCCGAGCACATGGTGCGGTGCGGGCCGTCCGGTGCGGCGTTGCCGTCGCCGGGTGACGAGCCACTCCGGTGTCGGTGGCGGCGGGCGCGGTCCGCGTTTCTCACCCCTGTGTCGCCGACGCCTCCTCCACCGGCTCGCCCACCTCGTCCTCGGCGGCCGCGTCCGAAGGCTTGGCCTCCGTGGTCTTCCCCTTCTTGTCCTTCCTCGCCGTGGGCTGCCGTTGCGCGGGCTTCTGCTTCGCCGGCTTCTGCTTCGCGGTCCTCCGGCCGGCAGGCTTCTCCTCCGGGGGCTCCTTCGTCAGGATCTCGTCCACCGCTTGCCTCGGCAGCAGCTCCCCGGCTTCCTCCGCTTCCCCTGTCTCCTCCGGTCCCGCTGTCTCCGGATCCGTCTCTTCCGCTTCCGCTGCTTGCGCTTCGTCCCTCTCCTCCGGGGCGAACCCCGGCAGCCACTCCCGCAGTTCGTCGCGCAGCCGTACCGTCCCGCCCAGCTGGCACAGCACGCCGATCGTGCTCAGAGTCACCCGGTGGATCAGCAGATACGCCGGGGGAAGGTTGAGCTGCTTGGCCAACTGGTATGCGGGGGAACGGGGGTCGCCGACGCGGGCTGCCTGACCGCGCATCCAGCCCCGGGTGAACGTGAACTCCTCGACCTGCGCCGGTTCGATGATCGGCAGGAGGTACTCGAGGACCGCGTCGGGATCCAGTTCGACGGTCTCCCTGATGAACCCCTCCGCGCACAGCATCTCGTGGACGGCCTCCGCCTCGCCGTCCAGCGTCATCCGCAGAGCCGCGCCGATGGGGGCCGGCAGCCCGCCCGGCAGCCGGTCGACCGTGCCGAAGTCCAGTACACCCAGACGCCAGTCGTCCTCGCCGTCCGGGCCGCCGGGCAGCAGACGGAAGTTGCCCGGATGCGGGTCGGCGTGCAGCAGTCCGGTGCGGGCCGGCCCGGAGAACAGGAAACGGGCGAGGAGCTGGCCGGCCCGGTCGCGTTGTTCCTCCGTGCCGTCCGAGATGACCTCCGACAGCGGGACGCCGTCCATCCACTCGGTGACCAGCACCTGCTCGCACTGGTGGACCACCGCCGGTACGAAGACATCGGGGTCGTCCGCGAACTCCTCGGCATGGGCCCGCTGGGCCTGGGCCTCCAGCCCGTAGTCCAGCTCCTCCGCGACCCGGTCCTTCAGCTCCGTGATCAGTGGCTTGACATCCATACCGGGAACCAGAGGCCCCAGCAGCCGGGCGAACCGGCTCAACTGGTTCAGGTCGGACAGCAAGGCCTCCCCGGCGCCCGGGTACTGCACCTTGACCGCCACTTCACGGCCGTCGTGCCACACCCCACGGTGCACCTGACCGATCGAGGCCGCGGCGGACGGCTTGTCCTCGAACTCCAGGAACAGGTCGGGCCAGTCCTCGCCGAGCTGCTCCTCCAGCACCGCGCGCACGGTCCGGGTCGGCATCGGCGGGGCGGCCTCCTGGAGTTTCGTCAGCGCCGCGCGGTAGGGCCCGGCGACCTCCTCGGGCAGGGCGGACTCGAAGACCGACAGGGCCTGGCCGAACTTCATCGCACCGCCCTTGAGCTCGCCGAGCACCTTGAACAGTTGCTCCGCGGTGCGCTGCTGCACCTCGCGGCCGACGAGCTCCGCGGACTCGCCCACGATCCGCTTGCCGAGCCCCCAGGTCGCCCGCCCGGCGAAGCCGAGCGGGAGCGCGGCCAGCTTGGCAGTCCGGGTGACCGCCTTCCGGGGAAGATCAGACATGAGCCCTCCAAGTCCTTGCCGGCCGCCCCGCGTCCGCCTGACGGCACACCTTCTTCGACGGCCCGTGCATGGCCATTGTCCCGTGCCTCCGGCCGTGCTCGGAGGTGTGGTGCTCCGACTCCGTTCTCGCAGTGTCCTGGTCCGCCGCTCCGCACGGACAGCCGGGATGGCTCCCGACCGGCCGCGCATGCCAGTGCAGACCCGGGAGGGAAGCCTCCCAGCGGGCACCGGCACTGGACGGAACATGGCCGTCCAGGAAGGCGAGCGCATGGGCACCGGCGAGTCCGGCCACGGTCGCGGCCAGGAGCAGATCACAGGCTCCCACCCGGCGCTGCTGCCCGGAACGCCATTGGGCGACCATACGCGGCCACGTCGGATCCCGGTCGGTCCTGTCCTCCTGGAGACAGCCCGCGCACCCTGTCTCACCGGGCAGGACGAACGGACCGACGACACCGGTCGCCTCCACCACGCCGGCGTAGAGATGGGGTGTTCCCGAGGCCGTCAGGGTCTCGGCCCCCGCCGGGTCCGGAGTGTGCACGGCGCTGTCGTCCCGTGGGGCGAAGATCACCAGGGAGAACCCGGGGGTGCCTTCCTCGGGCGGGGACTGAGCGGTCCGGCGCGGCGGCCGGTCCGGCGCGGCCCGGCGCACGGCACGGCGGGCCGCCTCGTCCCTGCGGTCGCCGACGGCTTCCGGGGGCAGCCCGCCCGGCGCGACGTCCCAGGGCTCGACCCGGCCGATGTCGCGCACGTCGACCTCGCCCACGCCGGCCCCGGACAGCAGTGCCGCCAGCATCGAGCCCACCCGGCCCGCGCCCCTCACCTGCACCCGCGCTCCGCTCCGCGCCGCGAGTCGTCCGAGCGCGTCGCCCGGCGCGGAGGTGGTCAGGGTCAGCGAGGCCAGGTCGGGGCGCAGCCGGTCGAGGACCTCCCGCTTCTCGCGCAGTGCGTCGGCGGCAGGGCCGCCGCCCCGGGAGTCGTCGAGCAGCCCGGCCCGGGACAGCCGAACCACGAGCCGGTCGACATGGCCGTCGGGCAGATCCATCCGCCGGCCCTCCTCGCGCAGACGATCGAGCCCGCGGGTGCCGTTGAGCAGGTCGAGGAAGCTGCCCGTGGCCGTGTCCATCGGCCCCAGGGTCAACGCGTGCGCGGGTGTCATCCCGAACTGCACGGTGTTGAGGTCGCGCCAGCCGCGCCGGAGCGCCGGCTTCACCATCGGATGCATGTCGGGTCCCCCGTGTGCCTGTGTGTCTTCGTGTGTTCCTGAACGGCAGCCGTCGTACCGACGGCTGCTCGCGGGCCGGTCGACGACTGCCAGCATGCCCGGATGCGAAGCGCCTTGCGGAAAGTTTTCCACAGGAAAGGTGATTGATCGCACAAATCCGTCGCATGGTGGGGGGATCGGGCACCGAAGCGTCCCGGAGCCGGGACTTCCCCGTGTGCAGCGGGTAACGTCGGGGCGTGCCCGCCGACCCACCGCACAGCGCCGCAGATCCACAGCGCAGCACGACGAGCCAGCCGACGAGGGGCTCACGGGCGAACGCGATCGAGGTCCGCAGGAGCGCCCGCCGGCGCAGAACGGTCTCCGCGTACCGCGAGGGCGATCGCACCGTGGTGCTCATCCCCGCCCGGATGTCCGAGGCGGAGGAGCAGCGCTGGGTGAACGTCATGCTCGACAAGCTGGCGGCCCAGGAGAGCAGGAGGGCGCTCGGGGACACCGAGCTGGCCGAGCGCGCCGAGCGGCTGTCGGCCCAGTACTTCGACGGACGGTCCCGGCCCCGCTCCGTACGCTGGGTGACCAACCAGAACACGCGCTGGGGTTCGTGCACGCCCTCCGAGGGCAGCATCCGCCTCTCGCACCGGCTGCAGGGCATGCCCGAGTACGTCGTCGACTACGTCCTCTGCCACGAACTGGCTCACCTGCTCGTGCCCGGGCACGGGCCCGGCTTCTGGCGCCTGCTGGAGGCGTATCCGAAGACGGAGCGGGCCCGGGGCTACCTTGAAGGAGTGGTCGCCGCCGCGCGGTCGCCCCACCCGCCGGAGGTCCGCGACGAGTGAGCGTCGCCCGAGGCGAGCGCCCCGCAGGGGGCAGCCGCGCGTTGTGTACCGGGTCTGTACCGACTTCATCCGATGTCCGGGTTTGCGGTTAGCCTGGCGCGACGCACTCACACCCGGGATGGGGGACGGTCGTACGCATGGCCAGGGAATTCCAACGCGGCCACAAGGCCAGGATCAGTGACCTCACCGCGGGCACGGATCTGTACGTAGGCGTGCAGATCTCCGGCCCCGGGCTCACCTTCGACATCAGCTGCTTCGGTCTCGACGGTGACGAACGGCTCTCGGACGACCGGTACTTCGTTTTCTTCAACCAGCCGAAGTCCCCCGAGGAGTCCCTTCAGCTGCTGGGCCCCCAGGCGGGCGACACGGAGTCCTTCCGAGTGACGCTGGACGCGATCCCGCAGCAGATCAAGAAGCTGTCCTTCACGGCGACGCTCGACGGCGCCGGACAGATGTCCCAGATCGGTCCCGGATACATCCGCATCGTCGCGGGCGGCGAGGAAGTGGCCCGCTATCCCTTCAACGGCTCGGAGTTCTCCACCGAGCGCGCGGTGATGCTGGGCGACTTCTACTTCAAGGACGTGTGGCGGTTCGCCGCCGTCGGCCAGGGTTTCGACGGCGGGCTCGACGCGCTGCTGAAGAACTTCGGCGGCGAGGTGGCCGAGGAGGAGCCCGCCGCTCCGCAGCAGCCGCAGCCGCAGGCCGGTGGTGCCGTCCCCGGCTTCGCCCCGCCCGCGTTCGGGGTTCCCGGCAACCCCGCACCCGCACCCGCGCCGCCTCCCGCACCCGCGCCGCAGCCTGCCGCGCAGGGATTCGCCCCTCCCCCCGGCGCCGCCCCGCCGCCCTCCGCGCCGCCGGTGCACGCCGCGCAGACGATCGTCGCGCCCCTGCACACTCCGCCCGGCGGTTCTCCCGTGCCGCCACCGTCTCCGGCGCCCGCCTTCGGCCAGCCCGCACCGAGCGCCCCGCCGCCCCCGGGCTACGGCGTGCAGCCGCACGCACCGCAGGCCCCCGCTCCGCCGCCGGGCCACGGTCGGCCGACACCCCCGCCGGGCTACGGCCAGCAGCAGCCGCCCGGGCAGATGCCGCCCGGGCAGATGCCGCCCGGACAGATGCCGGGTCAGCAGGCCCCCTACGGGGCACCGCAGGGGGCGCCCCGGGGAGTGCCGCAGAGCCCGGGTGTGCTCGGCGCGCTCCAGATGTTCAAGGAGACGCCCACCGGACAGCGCTGGACCGCTCAGAACCCGAAACTGGTCCGTGCCGACCTCGGCACGGACGGACAACCCGTGCTGGCCCGCCAGGGCAGCATGGTGCTCTACCAGGGCAAGGTCGACTTCAGCTACAAGGGCGCCGGGTTCAGCGGCCGTGTCGTCGGCAACGCGACCGGCCAGGAGATGCAGCTGATGCGCTGCACGGGCCAGGGCCAGGTGTTCTTCGCCGAGGACGCCACGATGCTGCATCCGATCGAGCTCCAGGGAGACGCCGTGTGCGTCTCCGCCGAGAGCGTCCTCGCCTTCGACGAGAGCCTCCAGTACGAGGTCCGCCGCATCGAGGGGCACGGCATTCCCGGCGGCGCACTGTTCACGATGCGGTTCCAGGGGACCGGCACCATTGTGGTCAAGACGCACGGTGTGCCCGTGGTCCTGCCGGTCACGCCCACCACCTTCGCCGACGCCAACGCCGTGGTCGCCTGGTCGGCCGCCTCCCAGGTGATCGTCTCCAGCCAGGTGCGGATGCGCCGCAACTCCTACCCCGGCGACACGGGGGAGAGCGTCAACCTCCAGTTCCGGGGCGCGCCCGGCAACTTCATCGTCGTCCAGCCGTACGAGATCTGAGGGAGCCCGTCATGAACCAGCCACTCGCGGGCTTCGCCCCCGCACCGGTCACCGCGCGCATGGAGAACCACGGCGACCACATGCTCAAGGTCGCCATGCAGACCGGGAACGACCTCCTCGCGCGCGTCGGGTCGATGATCGGCTACGAAGGGTTCATCCAGTACGAGCCCAACCCGCCGGCCGTGCGGCAGATCGCCCGGGACTGGGCCACCGGGGAGGGCGCCCCGCTGATGAAGTGCTCCGGCGACGGCCTGCTCTACCTCGCCGACTACGGCGCGGACGTCGTCGTGATCAATCTCAACGGCGAAGGCATCTCCGTCAACGCCACCAACCTGCTCGCCTTCGACGCCGGCCTGACGTGGGGCGTGGAGCGGGTGAAGGGCCTGGCGAAGTTCGCCGGACAGGGTCTGTGGAACACCAAGATCTCCGGGCAGGGCTGGGTCGCTCTGACCTCCCGGGGCAAGCCGATCGTCGTCGACTGCGGCGGCGGTGACGACGAGACGTACGTCGACCCGGACGCCCTGGTCGCCTGGTCCCCGAACCTCAAGGTGAAGGGCAAGCGCAGCTTCCGGGCACAGTCGCTGATCGGCCGCGGCAGCGGTGAGGCCTACCAGATGGCGTTCTCCGGTCAGGGCATCGTCGTCGTCCAGCCCAGTGAGGACAGCACCGACCGTCTCCGGGTCCGGGGCTGAGGGGGAGCAACCACACCATGCAGAGCCCGCTTTTCGCCTTCAACGACCAGCAGACCCAGGAACGCTGGAGCCTGCAGAACAAGCAGATGCTCCGGGTCGCCCTGGGCGGCCACGACGACATCCTCGCCCGCAAGGGCAGCATGATCGCCTACCAGGGACTCGTCGAGTTCGACGCCGAGTACCAGAGCCGTAGCCAGGCGCACAGCCGTTCACACACGGGCGAGGGGCTGGACCTGATGCGCTGCCACGGGCAGGGCACGGTCTACCTCGCCAACCTCGCCCAGCACATCCATGTCATGGACGTGGACCATGAAGGGCTGACCGTCGACAGCAGCTATGTGCTCGCGATGGACTCCTCGCTGCATCAGGAGGTCATCGCCGTCGACAGCCTGTACGGCATCTCCGGCTCCGGGAAGTACCAGCTCAACATCACCGGTCAGGGCAAGGTCGCCCTGATGACCTCCGGCATGCCGCTGCTGATGCGGGTGACGCCGGACACGTACGTCAACTGCGACGCCGACGCGATCGTCGCCTGGTCCACGGGGCTGCGCGTACAGCTGCAGGCCCAGACGCACTCCTCCGGGGTGTGGCGGCGCCGTGGCAGCACCGGCGAGGGCTGGGAGCTCAGCTTCATGGGCAGCGGCTTCGCGCTCGTCCAGCCCAGTGAGCTGCTGCCGCCGCAGAACGCCCGGATCGGCTCCGGCATCGCCGCGCAGTACGGCATGGGACAGCAGGGTGCCCGCGGGCAGAACCAGGGCAACGTCTGGAGCTGACCGGCTTCCGGAGACATACGGGTGAGGGGCGACCACCAGGCGGTCGCCCCTCACCCGTATGCGTAGAACAATCGGGTGCCGGTCTGCCGGTCTGCCGGTCTGCCGGCGGCCATCCGCAGGTCAGACGCCCAGCCGCGTCCGGGTCGCTTCCAGCAGACGGACGACCGAGGCATCCGCCACCTCCGCCACCTCGTCGTAGGGGAACCAGCGCAGGTCGAGTGACTCGTCACTGATGGTGTGCGCGGCATCGGGAGCGGCCACGGCCGCATACTGGACGTCGAAGTGCCAGTGGCAGGGAGACGGGATCGCGTGCCGGTCCAGGCGCACCGGCCCGCCCGCCAGGAGGGTGAGCCCCGCGATCCCCGACTCCTCGGTGGCCTCCCGCAGGGCCGCCGCGGTCAGTGACGGGTCGCCGGGCTCGCAGTGACCTCCCATCTGCAGCCACATCCGCAGTTTCCGGTGCAGGGTCAGCAGCACCCGGCCGCGCTCGGGGGCGACCACCAGGGCGCTGGCGGTGAGATGGCCCGCGCGGCAGGACTTCCACATGCCGTCCGGGTGCGCGGCGAGGTGGTCCAGATAGGTCTGGCGCAGCTCCGGCTGGTCCTCGTACCCCTTGAGTGCGAGCACCGCGTCGTCGTACAGGCTCACTCGGCGCCGTCACCCCTGCGCTCGCCGCCCCGGCCACCGTCGTCCCTGCCGCCGTCGTTCTCGCCCCCGCCGGCGTCCCCGGTGGTGCCTTCGGTGTCCTCTGCCTTGCTCCGCTTGCCGAGGCCGTGCTTGCCCGCCGCCTCGCCGAGCATCTTGTCCAGCTCGGAGAAGTCGACCTGCTCGCGGTGCACGAAGCCGTCCGGGTCGTCCAGGTCGGTGGCCGTCGGCAGCATGTCCGGGTGGGCCCACAGGGCGTCCCGCCCGTCGACACCGCGCGCGTCCGTGAGCGAGGCCCACAGGCGTGAGGCGTCCCGCAGCCGGCGCGGGCGCAGCTCCAGACCGATCAGCGTGGCGAACGTCTGCTCCGCGGGGCCGCCCGAGGCGCGGCGGCGGCGCAGCGTCTCGCGCAGCGCGTCCGCCGACGACAGGCGGGGCTTCGCCGCCGCGTGCACCACGGCGTCCACCCAGCCCTCGACGAGAGCCAGCGCCGTCTCGAGACGGGCCAGCGCCGTCTTCTGCTGCGGGGTGTCCTCCGGCTGGAACATGCCCTGCTGAAGAGCCTCCTGGAGCTGCTCCGGGTTCTGCGGGTCGAACTGGCCGACCACGTCCTCCAGCTTGGCGGTGTCGACCTTGATCCCGCGCGCATAGCCGTCGACCGCGCCGTACAGGTGCGAGCGCAGCCACGGCACGTGCGCGAACAGGCGCTGGTGGGCGGCCTCGCGCAGGGCGAGATACAGCCGTACCTCCTCCTGCGGGACGCCGAGGTCCTTGCCGAACGCCGCGATGTTCACCGGCAGCAGCGCGGCCTTGCCGGCCGGGCCGAGCGGCAGGCCGATGTCGGTGGAGCCGACGACCTCACCGGCCAGCACTCCGACCGCCTGACCGATCTGCGTACCGAACATGGCTCCGCCCATCGAGCGCATCATGCCGATCAGCGGGCCCGCCATGGCCTGCATCTCCTCCGGCAGTACGTCGCCCATGGCGGTGCCGACACGCTCGGCGACCGGGTCCACGAGCTCCCGCCACGCCGGAAGCGTCGCCTCGACCCACTCCGCACGGCTCCAGGCCACCGAGGAGGCCGCACCGGACGGCAGCGAGGTGGCGTCGTCCAGCCACAGGTCGGCCAGCCGGACGGCCTCGTCGACGGCCCTGCGCTCGGCGGGACCGACGCTCGCGTCCTTCGTGCCGTCGGCGGTGCCCTGGGAGACCGTCTGGCGGGCGATCTGCTTGGCCATGTCCCAGTTCACCGGTCCGCCCTCGTAGGAGAGCATCTGGCCGAGCTGCTGGAACGCGGCGCCCAGGTCGTTGGGGTTCAGGGAACCGAACATCGCGGCGAACGGATTGTCCGCGCCGGGCGCGCCGAAGCCACCGGCTCCGGACATGCCGAAACCGAACGGGTTGGCCGGGTCCTGACCACCACCGCTCTGCTGGTCCTTCTTCTTGCCCTCGTCGCCGTCGTCCGGCTCCTCCGGCGGAAGGCCGAATCCGAATGGGGTGTCACTCACGGGATTCCTCGGCTGATAGGGCCACCGGTTCTTTCCGGCGGCGCGATTGCCCGACAACACCACCCAGCGTAGACACCTGGGGCGGTTCGAGCCTCGATGCTTCGCCGACAGAAGGCCTGCGGCAGGATGGATGCCACCTGGTACGCATGCTTCGCATGCGCTCGTACTGAAGACAACCGCTGGAGACGCCCGGTGAGTTCCCCAGATCCACAGGTTCGCGCAGCGCGAAACCGGTCAACCCGCTCGTCGCCCGCACGAGGGCCCGTCGTCGCGGTCACCGGCGCCGCCTCCGGTGTCGGCGCGCTGCTCACCGAGCGGCTCGCCGCCTCGGAGGAGATCAAGCAGGTCATCGCCATCGACGAACGCCGCGGCGAGTGCGCCGAGGCACAGTGGCACATCCTGGACGTACGGGACCCCGCCATCGCGGACCGGCTGCGCGGGGCCGACGCCGTCGTCCATCTGGCACTCGACCTCGACCTGGAGACCGACGCCGCCGCCCGGACGGCCTACAACGTCCGCGGGACGCAGACCGTGCTGACCGCCGCAGCGGCCGCCGGAGTGCACCGGGTGGTGCTGTGCACCTCGACGATGGTCTACGGAGCGCTCCCGGACAACGAGCTGCCGCTGTCCGAGGACGCGGAACTGCGGGCCACCGCCGAGGCGACGGGCGTGGGCGACCTCCTGGAGATCGAGCGGCTCGCGCGCAGGGCACCCCGCGCGCACCCCGGTCTCAACGTCACGGTGGTACGGCCCGCTGTGCTCGTGGGAGGCACCGACACCGCACTGACCAGGTACTTCGAGTCGCCCCGGTTGCTTGTGGTGGCCGGTTCGCGGCCCGCGTGGCAGTTCTGCCACGTCGACGACCTGTGCAGCGCCCTGGAGTACGCCGTCCTGGAGAAGGCCGACGGAGAGCTGGCCGTCGGGTGCGACGGATGGCTGGAGCAGGAGGAGGTCGAGGAGCTCAGCGGGATCCGGCGGATGGAGCTGCCGTCGGCGGTCGCGCTGGGCGCGGCGGCCCGGCTGCACCGGATCGGTCTCACCCCGTCCCCGGCCGGGGACCTGGCGTACACGATGCACCCCTGGGTGGTCAGCGGGAGCCGACTGCACGACGCCGGGTGGCGGCCCGCCCACACCAACGAGCAGGTGCTGGCCGAGCTCCTGGAGGAGGTGTCCGGCCGGCACACGGTGGCCGGGCGCCGGCTCGGGCGCAAGGACGCGACGGCGGCCGGCGCCGCGGGAGCGACGGTGGCCCTGCTGGGCGCGGCGGCGGTGGTGCGGCGGGCGCGGAAGGCCCGGCGGCGGATCTGAGCACCACGCGGCACCCGCCGGCGACAGGACGCCGCCGGGGCGCCGGGGCGCCTTTGCGCCGTCGTGGTCGTGGGGCACGATGGAGGGCATGGCATCCACGAACGATCACCCCGGTGAGCAGCCCGCGCAGGACCCGATCAAGCTGATCGCGATCCGGGACGCGCCGCTGTCCGTCGACGAGGTCTTCCGGGCCGTCGGCGACGAGGCGGCCGGAGGGACGGCACTGTTCGTGGGGACCGTGCGCAACCACGACGGCGGGACCGACGTCGATGAGCTGGGGTACTCGTGCCACCCGAGTGCCGAGGACGAGATGCGGCGGATCGCCGAGAAGGTCGTCGCCGAGTACCCCGTGCGGGCGCTGGCGGCCGTGCACCGGGTGGGGGACCTCGGGGTCGGGGATCTCGCCGTGGTCGTCGGCGTGTCGTGCGCGCACCGGGGCGAGGCCTTCGAGGCCTGCCGGAAACTGATCGACGACCTCAAGCACGAGGTGCCCATCTGGAAGCACCAGACGTTCTCGGACGGGACCGAGGAGTGGGTCGGCGCGTAGCCCCGTCGTGGGCGGGCGGGACCTGCTGGGAGGACACCACTGAGAACCGTCGCACCGCCTCCGTTCCCGTACGTCTGCTCCCGGTTCCACTCCGCTTGCACAACCTCCCCCCGGGTATGAGCGTGGTCACTGCGGATGGTTAATCTGCTGATCAGTCAGTCGCGGACGCTCATGGGGATGGGAGGTCGGCATGGCGGCGCTTGCCTGGTTGCTGATTCCGTTGATGGCCGCGGTCGGCGCGGGCCTGTGGGGCAGTTGGGCCACTCGCACCCGGCGGGTGCGCAGCGACGGCCCCGAGCTCATCGGTTACGCCCGGTTCCGCGAGGCCATGGAGAGGCCTCGGCCGACAGCGGAAGAGGTCCGGCCCTAGGGCCGGAACGGCAGGTCACAGACGTAGGACAAGGTCAGGGCTGCCCGGACGGGCTGCCCTGACAGTGCGCTGACAGACCTGTCCCGTACTGTCGGTGCATGCCACGCCGCACCGCGACGATGCTCGCCTCCACCCTCATGCTGATCGTGCTTCTGTGCGCGGGTGTGTTCATCCCTGTGCCGTACTCGGAGATGTCCCCCGGGCCGACGGTGGACACTCTGGGCGATCACGACGGCGACCCGGTGCTGCGGATCGACGGGCGCAAGACGTATCCGACCGACGGCCACCTCAACATGACCACGGTGCGGGTCACGAGCGCCGATTACCGGATGAACCTGGTCGAGGCCGTCTACGGATGGCTCGCGCACGACAACAAGGTCGTGCCGCACGACACGCTCTACCCCGACGGCAAGACGGAGGAGCAGTCCACCCAGGAGAACGCCGAGGAGTTCAGCCAGTCCCAGGAGAGCGCCAAGGTCGCCGCCCTGAAGGAACTCGGCGTCCCGGTGAAGTCCTGGGTGATCGTCTCCACGGTCGTCAAGGGATCGCCCGCCGAGGGCAAGCTGCACGCGGGTGACGTGATCAAGAGCGTCGACGGCAGCACGGTGCGCGAGCCGGCCGACGTCGCCGAGCTGGTGACCGAGCACGAGCCCGGTGAGGACGTCGGCTTCACGATCGTGCCCGCCAAGGAGCAGGCCGCCGCCGAGAAGGAGAACCGGACGCCGACCGGGACCGAGGAGATCACGATCACCACCGCCGCCTCCGACGACGACGGGGACGACCGCGCCATCGTCGGGATCGCCGCAGGAACCGACCACACCTTCCCGTTCACCATCGACATCAAGCTCGCCGACGTCGGCGGGCCGAGCGCCGGTCTGATGTTCGCGCTCGGCATCTACGACAAGCTCACTCCGGGCAGCCTGACCGGCGGCAGGTTCGTGGCCGGCACCGGGACCATCGACGACACCGGCAAGGTCGGGCCGATCGGCGGGATCGAGATGAAGACGGTCGGCGCGCGCGCCAAGGGCGCCGAGTACTTCCTCACGCCCGCCGACAACTGCGCGGCCGCCGCCGCGGACCCCCCCGAGGGTCTGACGCTCATCAAGGTGGACACCATCGACGACGCCCTCGGCGCCCTGAAGGACCTCGACTCCGGCGACACCGCCGACCTGCCGACGTGCACCGCCTCCTGACCGTGCGGACTGCCCGCCGGGGTTGCTGACGGGCACGCCTCGGACTACGCCTCGAACGTCGCCGTCAGCGCCTCCGCCAGCCCCGGCACCAGGGCGGAACCGGTGAGGACCTCCGTCGGTGAGTCCTTCTCCCGCAGCCGCAGGGCGGAATCGCGGGCACCGTCGCGCAGTACCGCGACCGTCATGCGGACCTCCTGGCGCTTCGGGTGCTTCGCCACCCACGCGGCCAGCGCGTCCTGGTCCAGATCCTGCGGAACCTGGGCCTCCGCGGACGGCGGCAGCATCAGACGCTCCACGGTCAGGGCGCAGCCGGCCACCGAGTCGGGCCAGGCGAGGGTGCCCAGGAACTCGTCCAGCGGCTTGCCCGTTGGAATGGCATCCTGCTCGATCGGGGTGAGGGCGGTCGTCTCCTGCTCGTCGCCCGGACCGAGCCGGTCCGCGAGAGAGGGCTGCTCGGCACGCAGCCGTGCGGTGTCTACGAGGGCGAAGAGCCGGGCGGGCTGGTCCCAGCCGAGGCCGGAGACGTACTCGTCGATCTCGAGCACGGCCCGGGTGAGCGGGCTCGCCGCCATGGGTGTGTTGGACATGGTCACAATCCTCTCTCGTTGGGGGCCGAAATCGGGAACCGAGTAAAGAGTGAGTAAGTTGCATAGGTGTGGGCCCGTGAGCAAAGGGGCCCGCACGCGGTCCACGAACTCGCGGACCTGACGAATCGACAGCGAACTTCGAGGTGCCTACCTTGGCTTTCCAGATGCCGGACCGTGGCGGAGGCCCGACAGGGCCACGGATGAGAGTGGGCCGCCCGTCCCGGCGGGTCCGGACCCTGCTCATGACACTTGGCGTCCTGGCCGTCCTCGGCATGGTGTTCACCATGTTCGCGGGGTTCTGGACCGACTGGCTGTGGTACCGCTCGGTCGACTACTCGTCGGTGTTCACGACGACCCTGTGGACCAAGATCGGACTCTTCTTCGTCTTCGGTCTGCTGATGGCCCTCGCGGTCGGCTTCAACATCTGGCTGGCGCACCGGATGCGCCCGCCGCTGAGCGCCATGTCGATGGAGCAGCAGAACCTCGACCGCTACCGGATGGGCATCGCCCCGTACAAGAAGTGGCTGCTGCTCGGCATCACCGCACTGCTCGGGCTGATCGCCGGTGCCTCGGCCTCGAGCCAGTGGCGCACCTGGCTGATGTGGGTCAACGGGGTGCCGTTCGGCCAGAAGGACCCGCAGTTCAAGCTCGACGTGGCGTTCTACGCCTTCGACCTGCCCTGGTACCGGTTCATGCTCGGGTTCGGCTTCGCGGCCACCATCCTGTCGCTGATCGCGGCCGCGCTCACCCACTACCTGTACGGCGGTCTGCGGGTCACCAGCCCCGGCGCGCGTGCCACGGCCGCGGCCACCGGCCATCTGTCGGTGCTCCTCGGCGTCTTCGTCGCCCTGAAGGCGGTTGCGTACTGGCTCGACCGGTACGGCCTGGCGGTCAAGTCCAGCGACTTCAAGGCGACCGGCAACTGGACCGGCCTGCGGTACGTCGACGCCAACGCCTACCTGCCGGCGAAGACGATCCTGTTCTGCATCGCCGTCATCTGCGCGCTGCTGTTCTTCGCCACCCTGTGGCGGCGCACCTGGCAGCTGCCCATGATCGGCTTCGGCCTGATGGTGCTGTCGGCGATCCTCATCGGCGGTCTGTACCCGGCGATCGTGCAGAAGTTCCAGGTCCAGCCGAACGAGCAGGCCAAGGAAGCGCCGTACGTCGAGAAGAACCTCAAGGCGACGCGTGAGGCCTACGGCATCGACGACGCCCAGGTCGACGATTACCCGGGGACCAGCCAGACCGAGGACAGGACCGAGCTCCGGGACCAGGTCTCCGACACGGCGAGCATCCGGATCATGGACCCGAACGTCGTCTCGCCGACGTTCCAGCAGCTCCAGCAGATCAGGAACTACTACGCGTTCCCGACCAACCTGGACGTGGACCGCTATCCCGATCCCGGGACCGGCACGGAGCAGGACACCGTCATCGGTCTGCGCGAGATCAACCTGAACGGCATCCCCAAGCGGAACTGGATCAACGACCACTTCCGGTACACCCACGGATACGGTGCCGTCGCAGCCAAGGGCACCAGCGCCGACGCCGGCGGCCGTCCGGATTTCACCGAGTCCGACCTGCCGTCCAAGGGTGACCTGGGGACGTACGAGCAGCGCGTCTACTACGGCGAGCGGACGACGACGTACTCGATCGTCGGCGGTCCCCAGAAGGAGATCGACTACTCCGACGACAGCGGCGAGAAGACGACCAGTTACAAGGGCGACAGCGGCGTCAGCCTCGAGAACCCGGTCAACCGGGCCGCCTACGCCGCCGCGTTCAGCGAGCCGCAGATCCTGTACTCCGGTGCCATCGGAGAGGGGTCGCGGGTTCTGTACAACCGCACGCCCAAGGAGCGCGTCGAAGCGGTCGCACCCTGGCTGACGATCGACGGCGACGCCTACCCCGCGGTGGTGGAGGGCCGGATCCAGTGGATCGTGGACGCCTACACGACCACCAACGGCTACCCGTACGCGTCGCGGACGACCCTCGGTGACACGACAGCCGACTCGCTGACCGCCACCAACGACAACCGGGCGGTGGTGGCCCAGGAGAACCAGGTCAACTACATCCGCAACTCGGTGAAGGCGACCGTCGACGCGTACAGCGGCAAGGTCGAGCTCTACCAGTGGGACACCCAGGATCCCGTCCTGAAGACGTGGATGAAGGCGTTCCCGGACACGGTCGACCCGAAGAGCGAGATCTCCGACGACCTGATGAACCATCTGCGGTACCCGCAGGACCTGTTCAAGGTGCAGCGCGAACTGCTGACCCGCTACCACGTGAAGGACGCCACCACGTTCCTCAGCGGCAGCGAGGTCTGGCAGGTGCCGGACGACCCGACGAACAAGACGGGCGACGCGGTACCGCCGTACTACCTGAGCATGAAGATGCCCGACCAGCAGGAACAGGCCTTCTCGCTCACCACGACGTTCACTCCGAACGGCCGTGACAACCTCAGCGCGTTCATGGCGGTCGACGCCGAGGCGGGCAGTGAGGGGTACGGCAAGATCAGAGTCCTGAAACTGCCGACGAGCACCACGGCCGCCGGACCCAAGCAGGTCCAGAGCCAGTTCAACTCCCAGCAGGACATCGCGGAGACGATCAGGCTGCTGAGGGGCGGCGACTCCGAAGTGGAGTACGGCAACCTGCTGGCCGTCCCGCTCGACGGCGGACTGCTGTACGTGGAGCCGGTCTACGTGCGCGGTGGTGGACTGAAGTACCCGCTGCTGCGCAAGGTGCTGGTGACCTACGGGGGCCAGACAGCCTTCGAGGACACCCTGGAGCAGGCCCTCGACAAGATCTTCGGAGCGGAGGGCGCGGCCACCGAACCACCGGAAGGTGAGGGCGAGGGCGAAGGAACCGGCGAGGAAGAAGGCACCGAGCCACCGCCGACGTCCGACGACCCGACGGTCCAGGAGGCCCTGAACGACGCCCAGGAGGCCTTCGAGGCCGGCCAGGAAGCCCTGCAGAAGAACGACTGGGAAGCCTACGGCCAGGCGCAGGAGGACCTCGAGGAGGCCTTGCGCAGGGCCGAGGAGGCCCAGTCCGCGGACGGCAGTCCCGGTCCCGACCCGAGCCCGGGCGGTTAGCGAACCGGCTGGTCAAAGGCCCACCTCGCGCCGTGGTACGGTTGTGCACACAACGGCGCGGGGTGGAGCAGCTCGGTAGCTCGCTGGGCTCATAACCCAGAGGTCGCAGGTTCAAATCCTGTCCCCGCTACTGAAGTCGCGAAGTCGGCGACAGCAAAGGCCCGGATTCCTCAAGGAATCCGGGCCTTTGTGGTGTGCGAACGCATGTGCCGGGAGCTTCTGCGGCCGCGCCGACGAAGGGAGTTGGCGGATCTGTGTTTCACTTGTCTCTCTGTGGGCATGTCGACAAAACGCTGAAGTGACCTCACTGACTGCGGCATACCAGGTGTACCCAGGTTGCAGGTGGTGCGACGATGAATGTGATGGGGGACAGGGCAACTCTGTTCGAGACGGGGCGTATTGAGCAGCCCTCCCCTCGGGAGGAACCTCGCGACGAGACCGCGGAGGCTGCCGACGAGGCGGCCGAGGAGCTGCGCCGGCGGCTCGCTGCCGAAGCCGGCGACGTCGAGGCGATGAGCGTTCTCGGCGCCATGCTGCTGCGCCGCGGCGACTTCGCCGGAGCCGAACCCCATCTGCGCGCCGCCACTGCCGCGGGCGACCGCGCCGCCGCCAACAACCTGGGCGTCCTTCTGTTCCAGCGCGGCTATCCGGAGGAGGCCGCGGCATGGTGGCGGGTCGCGGCCGTCGCCGGCTCGGCCCCGGCGGCGCACGCGCTCGGCCGGTACCACCGTGAGCGCGGCGACGAGCCCGCCGCCGAGTACTGGCTGCGCCAGTCCGCCGAGCAGGACCACGCCCTGGGCGCCTACGCACTCGCCGACCTGCTGGAACACCGCGGGGACGCGGCCGGTGCCGAGCGCTGGATGCGGACGGCCGCCGAGCGGGGGCACCGGGAAGCCGCCTACCGGGTGGCGAGGACGCTGGACCGGAAGGCGGCACGGGAAGCCGACGACGGCGCCTCTTCGTTCCCGGAGGAGGCCGAGCAGTGGTACCGGCAGGCCGCCGCGCGGGGACACCGCCGGGCCGCGCTGCACCTCGGCGCGATCCTGGAGAAGCGCGGCGAACTCAAGGAGGCCGGCCGCTGGTACCTGACGTCGGCCAAGGACGGGGAGGCGCGGGCAGCCTGCGCGCTCGCCTTCCTGCTGCGCGACGCCGGCGACACCGAGAACGCCGCCGTGTGGTGGCTGCGCGCCGCCCAGGACGGCGACGGCAACGCCGCCAACGCGCTGGGCGCCCTGCACGCCGAGCGCGGCGAGACCCAGACCGCCGAACGCTGGTACCGGGCCGCGATGGACGCGGGCGACGTCAACGGCGCGTACAACCTCGCGCTGCTCTGCGCCGAGCAGGGCCGGACCGCCCCTGCCGAGCAGTGGTACCGCCGGGCCGCCTACGCCGGCCACCGGGAGGCGGCCAACGCGCTGGCGATCCTGCTGCTGACGGCCGGTGACGAGAAGGGGGCGGAGCCCTGGTTCTCCAAGGCCGCGGAGGCGGGCAGCGTGGACGCCGCCTTCAACCTCGGCATCCTGCACGCGGGCCGGGAGGAGGAGGCGGCCGCGCTGCGCTGGTACGAGCAGGCCGCGAGCGCCGGGCACACGGAGGCCGCGCTCCAGGTCGGCATGGCCCGGCTGCGCGACGGCGACGAGGGCGAGGCGGAGCGGTTCCTGCGGTGCGCGGCGGGCGGAGGCAGTGCCGAGGCCGCCTACCGTCTGGCGGCCGTGCTGGATGCCCGCCGCCCACCGGAGCCTGCGCACGAACTGGGCGAGCCGGTGAACCGGCGCAGCGAGTGCGAGGAGTGGTACGAGCGTGCAGCCCTGCAGGGCCACCGGCGGGCGCAGGTGCGGGTCGGCATGCTCGCCGCGGCCCGTGGCGACGCGGTGGAGGCGGCCCGCTGGTACCGGGAGGCGGCCGAGGCCGGTTCCCGCAACGGCGCTTTCAACCTGGGCCTGCTGCTGGCCCGTGAGGGCAGCGAGCCCGAGGCGGCCGTGTGGTGGGCCCGCGCGGCCGACGCCGGACACGGGCGTGCCGCCCTGCGGCTCGCCCTGGTCTACGCGCGCCGGGGCGAGCTCGTCGAGGGGCAGCGCTGGGCCGACCGCGCGGCCGCACTGGGCCCGACGGCGGTCATGGAGCGCGCGATCCGCCTGCGTGACGCCCTCCGGGAGGAACTCTCGGCCTGACGTCGTCCCCTGTTCCGTCGGCGGTGGGGCGGGCGGACCGTGCCGCCGCACCTCGGAGGCGTACGGCCGCTCCGAAAGGGATTTGCCTCCGTCCGCGTCCTTGACGTAACGTTGCATTCATCGCCGCGGGGTGGAGCAGCTCGGTAGCTCGCTGGGCTCATAACCCAGAGGTCGCAGGTTCAAATCCTGTCCCCGCTACTGAAGACCGAGGGCCGGAATCCGAAAGGGTTCCGGCCCTCGGTGCTGTGCATCCGGTGCTGTGCATCCACGGATCCGCGGCTCACCCCGCACGCGGGTATCGCATGACGAAGCCCGGCACCGACGGTGCCGGGCTTCGTCATGCGTGCCGGGAGGGAGGGCGGTGGGAGTGCCGGAACGTTACGCCGTCACGCAGTTCGGGCAGACGCCGCGATACGTCATCTCGACGCCCGACACCGTGAAGCCGAAGCGCTCCGTGTCGGGGAGTTCGGCCAGCGGGTTGCCGGTCGGATGTACGTCACGGATCGCGCCGCACTGCGCACACACCAGGTGGTGGTGCGGCCGGTGGGCGTTCGGGTCGTAGCGCTTGGCCCGCTTGTCCGTGGCGACTTCCAGCACCTCGCCGAGCGTGACCAGTTCGCCCAGGGTGTTGTAGACCGTCGCCCGGGAGATCTCGGGCAGCTTGGTGACGGCTCTGGCGTGCACCTCGTCGGCCGTCAGGTGGACGTGATCGCCGTCGAGGACCTCGGCCACCACACGACGCTGTGCGGTCATCCGCCAGCCACGCCCGCGCAGTCGTTCCAAAAGGTCGCTCATGAGCATCAGCCTAACAGCTAGGGGAACGAGGTCCCGAACGAGTGTGACTTTGGAGTCATGCTTGACTTAGACATTGTCTATTGTAGGATCGGGAACGGCTTTGGCCAAGAGGCGCAGTTGGCTGGAATGACGCAGGAGGCGTACGTGACGCAGGGACCGCTCACTACGGAAGCCGGTGCTCCGGTATCCGACAACCAGAACAGTGAGAGCGCGGGCGTCGGCGGCCCGGTGCTCGTTCAGGACCAGCTCCTCCTGGAGAAGCTGGCTCACTTCAACCGTGAGCGCATTCCGGAGCGCGTGGTGCACGCCCGCGGCGCCGGTGCCTACGGGACCTTCAGGGTCACCGCCGACGTGACGAAGTACACCAGGGCCAAGTTCCTGTCCGAGGTGGGCAAGGAGACGGAGACCTTCGTCCGTTTCTCGACCGTGGCGGGCAACCTGGGTGCTCCGGACGCGGTGCGCGACCCGCGTGGTTTCGCGCTCAAGTTCTACACCGAAGAGGGCAACTACGACCTCGTCGGCAACAACACCCCGGTCTTCTTCATCCGGGACGCCATCAAGTTCCCCGACTTCATCCACACGCAGAAGCGCGACCCGTACACGGGCTCGCAGGAGGCGGACAACGTCTTCGACTTCTGGGGTCTGTCGCCCGAGTCCACGCACCAGGTGACCTGGCTGTTCGGTGACCGCGGCATCCCGGCGTCCTACCGCCACATGGACGGTTTCGGCTCCCACACCTACCAGTGGAACAACGAGGCCGGCGAGGTCTTCTGGGTCAAGTACCACTTCAAGACCGACCAGGGCATCAAGAACCTCACCGCCGAGGAAGCCGCGGTCCTCGCGGGCCGGGACCCCGACTCGCACCAGCGTGACCTGCGTGAGTCCATCGAGCGGGGCGACTTCCCGTCCTGGACCGTGGGCGTACAGATCATGCCGGCGGCCGAGGCGGCGACGTACCGTTTCAATCCGTTCGACCTGACCAAGGTCTGGCCGCACGCGGACTACCCGGTCCTCGAGTTCGGCAGGCTGGAGCTCAACCGCAACCCGGAGAACATCTTCGCCGAGGTCGAGCAGTCCGTCTTCAGCCCCGGTCACTTCGTGCCCGGCATCGGTCCGTCCCCGGACAAGATGCTCCAGGGCCGCATCTTCTCCTACGCGGACGCCCACCGCTACCGCGTCGGCATCAACGCCGACCACCTGCCGGTCAACCGCCCGCACGCCACCGAAGCGCGCACCTACTCCCGTGACGGTCACCTGTACGACGGCCGCCACAAGGGGGCGAAGAACTACGAGCCGAACAGCTTCGACGGTCCGGTCCAGACCAATCGTCCGCTGTGGGAGCCCATCGCGGTGACCGGTCCCACCGGCGAGACGGCCACGCCGTCCCACGCCGAGGACGACGACTTCGTGCAGGCGGGCAACCTCTACCGGCTGATGAGCGAGGACGAGAAGGTCCGCTTGGTCGGCAACCTGGCGGGCGCCCTCTCCGGGGTCACGCGCGACGACATCGCCGAGCGTGCGATCAACAACTTCCGCCAGGCGGACGAGGACTTCGGCAAGCGGCTGGAGGCCGCGGTCCAGGCCCTTCGCGGCTGATTCCAGCGCTGGACCGCTTGCCGTGGCGACGGGCCGGACTCCCCCACGGGGGCCCGGCCCGTTCGGCGTGCCGAGCAGGTCCCGGCCCGCTAGGTCACGCCGGTGTGTGCTGGGCCGCCTGCCGTCGTACGGGGGCCCAGCAGCGGATGATGTCGCGCACCGAGACGATGCCGACGGGCTCGCCCCGCTCCAGGACGATCAGATGGCGGAACCCGCCGTGGCACATGGCGTGGGCGGCGTCCTCGAGCGTCCAGGACGGGGCGGCGAAGACGACGTCGGTGGTGGTGTGGGCGTGGGCGCGCTCGGAGTCGGGGTCCTGTCCCAGGCCCAGCGAGTTGAGGACGTCCCGTTCGGTGAGAATGCCGATGCCGGTGCCGTCGGGGTCGAGGACCACGGCCGCGCCGACGCGGCGGGTGGACATCAGGGCGGCGGCCTGGCGGAGGGTGTGGGCGGGGCCGATGGTGAGGACCACCGTGCTCATGGCGTCACGGACGAGCATGGGATGGAGCCACCTCCTACCGGAAACCGTGCCGTCGGACGCCGGGCGTCCGCCGGTCCACGGTTTCACAAGTTCACAAGTGGGCGGGTCCTCAGAGTCCCAGGCAAAGCCGGAGTCAACAAGAGGGCGCGTGCGGCGGATCGAGGGCGCGCAGGCCTCCGCGCGCGAGCCTCATGCACGGCCTCGTGCGCGGGCTTCGTGCGTCTTTGGACGCCGACGGCGCTAGTAACGCTGGTTGAGGTAGCCCAGCAGTTCGTCGTGCAGCAGGCCGTTCGAGGCGGCCGCGTTGCCGCTGTGCGGTCCGGGCCGGCCGTCGAGTCCGGTGAAACTGCCGCCCGCCTCGGTGACGACGATCGAGGTGGCGGCCATGTCCCAGAGCGACAGCTCGGGCTCGGCGCACAGGTCGACCGACCCCTCGGCGACCATCATGTAGGACCAGAAGTCGCCGTACGCGCGTGTCCGCCACACCTCGCGGGTGAGGTCCAGGAAGCCGTCCAGCCGCCCCTGCTCCTCCCAGCCGCTGAGTGAGGAGTACGCGAACGAGGCGTCGGCGAGCCGGGAGACCCGGGAGACCTGGAGCCGGGAGGCCGAGGTCAGGCTGCGGCCGCTGTACGCGCCGTGGTCCTTCGCCGCCCACCAGCGGCGGCCGAGCGCGGGAGCCGAGACGAGACCGACGACAGGCTGGAAGCCCCCCTCGCGGGCCTCCATCAGGGAGATCAGGGTGGCCCAGACGGGAACGCCGCGCACGTAGTTCTTGGTGCCGTCGATCGGGTCGATCACCCAGCGCCGCGGCCCCGTGCCCTCCACCCCGTACTCCTCGCCGAGGACCGCGTCCCGGGGACGGGCACGCTTCAGGTGGCCTCGGACGACGTCCTCCGCGCCCTTGTCGGCCTCGGTCACCGGCGTCATGTCCGGTTTGGTCTCCACCTTGAGGTCGAGGGCCTTGAACCGGTCCATCGTCGCGGCGTCGGCGGCGTCCGCGAGGACATGGGCGAGACGCAGGTCGTCAAGGTAGTCGGGCATGCAACGAACCGTATCTGCCGAGGTGGGACCGGGGCTACAGGGGGGCTTGTGGCCCGCGCGCGGGCAACCGGGCCCCGCACCCCACGCGAACCCTTGACAGTGCCCGGCGGCGCGTCAAATCTGAAGCGCAGAGCCGCTCGCCCGCCCCGAGGGAGGCGATGATGCCTGCAGCGCGGGAGTCCCTGCTGGACGCCGCTCACACGGCCCTCGCGCGCCGCCCGTGGTCCGCGGTACGGATGGTGGACGTGGCCGCGGCAGCCGGAGTGTCCCGGCAGACGCTCTACAACGAGTTCGGAAGCAAGGACGGACTCGCCAGGGCCCTGGTCCGCAGAGAGGCCGACGGCTACCTGGCCGGCGTCGACCGTGCCCTCACGGTCCACAGCGACGTCCGTGACCGGCTCACCGCGGCGGCCGAGTGGACCGCCGCCGCGGCCCGCCAGAGCGCCCTCGTCCGGGCCATGCTCACCGGCTGCTGGAGCGAGCGCCTGCCCTCCCCGGCCCTCTCACCGGTCCGGTCCGGCTCCGCCGTCCCCGCCCAACGCCGCGCCGACGGCCCGCTGCCCTCGCCCGGTGACCTCGTCGCGCTCGTCCGCGACCGCGCGGTGGCCGTCCTGACCGGCCCCGGCGTGCCCGGGCCGGCCGACACCGCGGAGCTGGCCCGCGCCTGCGAGCTGGTGGTGCGCCTCGCCGTGTCCTGCATCGCCGCGCCGCCGCCGGCCGAGGGCGGTGTCGCCGATCTGGTCCGCGGAGCCCTGTCCCGTCAGCCGGTGCCGTAGGGCTCCGGCGCTGCCGCACCTCCGCACCCCCGCGCTCCCCGGCGGGGAGCGCTCAGTGCGCGGACCCCGACAGCTGCAGCCCGATCACGCCGACGATCACCAGGGTGATCGACACGATCTTCAGCGTCGACACCAGGTCACCCAGGAACACCATCCCGTAGATCGCCGTGCCCGTGGCCCCGATCCCCGTCCACACCGCGTACGCGGGCCCGACGTCCAGTTTCTTCAGGGCCAGGGTGAGCAGGCCGAAGCTGCCCAGCGCGAACACGCAGAAGGCGATCGTCGGCCAGAGCCGTGTGAAGCCGTGGGACAGCTTCAGGCTCACGGCGAAACCGGTCTCGAGCAACCCGGCCACCACGACCAGCAGCCACGCCATGTGTCGTCCTCCCCGTCGTCCCGACATGCGGTGGCCGGGTTTCGCGTATGTCGCGTACAGCGACCCGCCTCCGCCGGGTTCGAGAGCTTCGGGTCCGGCTCGGTGCGATTATGCACTTACCGTCCGTGGGCCCTGACAAACACGGGAGGGCCGACGATCCCGCGCTGCGGCCGAGGGGACCCGGCCGCTCCCGGCCGGCCCGGGTCAGTCGCCTTCCGGGTGCTCCCGGGACGCCAGCAGCCGCCGCAGCGAGTACAGCCGCGCCGGGTCCGCGTGTCCCTCGGCGACCCACGCGTCCAGCGCGCAGTCCGGCTCGTCGTGGCTGCACGCGCGGGGGCAGCCCTCCGTCCCCGGACCGAGCTCGGGAAAGGCGAGGATGACCCGCGACGGATCGACGTGCGCGAGGCCGAACGACCGCACCCCGGGGGTGTCGACCACCCACCCCTCGGCGCCCGACAGCGGCAGCGCCAGCGCGGACGTCGTCGTATGACGCCCCCGTCCTGTCACCGCGTTGACATGCCCGGTCGACCGCCGCCGCTCCTGCGGCACCAGCGCGTTCACCAGGGTCGTCTTGCCGACCCCGGAGTGCCCCACGAACGCCGTGATCCGACCCGCCAGCTGCTCCCGCACCCGGTCGGCCGCCGCGCCGCTCTCCAGTTCCGCACGGCTGGTGACGACGTACGGGATGTCGAGGTCGCCGTACAGTTCCAGCAGCTTGTCCGGTGGCGCGAGGTCCGACTTCGTCAGGACCAGCAGCGGGGTGAGCCCGCCGTCGTACGCCGCGACCAGGCAGCGGTCGATCAGACGCGGGCGGGGCTCGGGGTCGGCGAGGGCGGTGACGACGGCCAGCTGGTCGGCGTTGGCGACGACGACCCGCTCGTAGGGGTCGTCGTCGTCCGCGGTCCGGCGCAGTACCGACGTCCGCTTCCCGATGCGGACGATCCGCGCGAGGGTGTCCTTCTCCCCGGTGAGGTCGCCGACGATCGCGACCCGGTCGCCGACCACCGCCGCCTTGCGGCCCAGCTCACGGGCCTTCATGGCGAGCACGGTCCGGTCCTCGACGAGGCAGGTGAGCCGGCCCCGGTCGACGGTGAGGACCATGCCCTCGGCGGCGTCCTCGTGTTTGGGCCGGATGTGGGTGCGCGGCCGGTTGCCCTTGCGGTTCGGGCGGGAACGGATGTCGTCCTCGTCGGTGTGCTTGCCGTAGCGGCGCATCGTCTGCGGTCCTAAGCCCCGAGCATCCCGGCCCACAGTTCGGGGAAGTCCGGGAGGGTCTTCGCCGTGGTCGCCACGTCCTCGATCCGTACGCCCTCCACCCCGAGGCCGATGATCGCACCGGCGGTGGCCATGCGGTGGTCCTCGTACGTGTGGAAGACGCCGCCGTGCAGCGGGCGCGGGCGGATGTGCAGACCGTCGGCGGTCTCGGTGACGTCGCCGCCGAGCTCGTTGATCTCCTTGGTGAGCGCGGCCAGGCGGTCCGTCTCGTGCAGCCGGAGGTGGGCCACACCGCGCAGCGTGGACGGCGAGTCCGCGAGCGCCGCGACGGCCGCGATGCCCGGCGTCAGCTCACCGACCTCGCCGAGGTCCACGTCGATGCCGTGGACCGATCCGGAACCGGTGAACTCCAGTCCCTGCTCGGTCAGCTCGCAGGAACCGCCCATCTCGGTGAAGATCTCCCGCAGCCGGTCACCGGGCTGGGTGGTACGGGCCGGCCAGTCCGGGACGAGGACCCGGCCGCCGGTCACCAGCGCCGCCGCCAGGAACGGCTGGGCGTTGGACAGGTCGGGTTCGATGGTGAGATCCCGCCCGAGCAGAGCGCCCGGGGTGACCCGCCAGACGTTGGGCTCGCCGCCCGACTCCGGAGTGTCCACCTGGGCCCCCACCGCGCGGAGCATGTCGACGGTCATCCGGATGTGCGGCAGGGAGGGAAGCGTCGCACCGGTGTGCCGGACCTCGACGCCCTGGTTGAAACGCGGTGCCGAAAGCAGCAGCGCGCTGACGAACTGCGACGACGAGGACGCGTCCACCGGCACGGTGCCGCCCTCCAGGGCGCCGCCGCCGTGCACGGTCAGCGGCAGTGCGCCCCGGCCGTCGTCGTCGATCCGGGCACCCAGGTGCCGCAGCGCGTCGATGACGCCGTTGAGCGGGCGCTCGTACGACCGCGGGTCACCGTCGAACCGGACGGGACCGTCGGCCAGGGCGGCGACCGGGGGAAGGAACCGCATCACCGTGCCGGCGTTGCCGACATCGACGGTGGCCGGGCCGCGCAGGCCCGTGGGCAGCACCCGCCAGGCCTCACCGGTGCCGTCGGGGCCCACGCCCTCCTCGATCTCGATCCCCATGGCCCGCAGCGCGCCGGCCATCAGCAACGTGTCGCGCGACCGGAGCGGGCGGCGCAGCCAGCCGGGCTCGGAGGCGAGGGCGGCGAGTACGAGAGCGCGGTTGGTGACCGACTTCGACCCCGGCACATGGACCGTCGCGTCGACGGCTCCGCTCGCGTGCGGGGCGGGCCAGAGGGTGATGTGCGCGGGATTAGCGGTCATGCGCACTACTTTAGTGGCGGTCCCGGCCACCGGGTGTGCTCGGGACGCCCCGGACGGCCGGCCCCGAGCCGCTGTCCCCCGGGCCGAGCGCCGCCCCCGGGCCGAACCGCTCCACCGGGCCCCCGGCGGAACGCGGGTGGGGGTCCCGAGCGGCGGGCGCCCCTGCCGACGCGTCGGCGGCCACCGCTTCCCGGTGACTCCTGCGGTGTCACAGCCCCAGCAGCCACCGTCCACCGCCGAGCAGGGAACACAGGGACACCGCGTGGAACAGGAAGAACCACAGTCCCGCCGGTACGTGCGTCAGCCGGGACAACTGGTCCGCGTCCGAGTCGCCCGCGCCCCCGCGCGCCCGTTTGGCCTGGAGCTCGAACGCCGGACGCACCCCGCCGAGCAGCAGGAACCACACCACGGCGTAGGCGAAGGCCGCCTGGACCTGTGGGCCGGCCAGCCAGGACACGAGGACGAACGTGCCGCCGGTGAGCAGCACCGTCAGCGCCCCGTAGGCATTGCGGATCATGATCAGCATCGCCACGAGCAGCACCGTGGCCAGCCACAGCAGCAGCGTGATGCGCCCGGCGCCCAGCAGTGCCGCACCGCCGAGGCCCAGCAGCGGGGGAGCGGTGTAACCGGCCGTGGCGGTGAGGATCATGCCGATGCCGGTCGGTTTGCCGCGGCTGACGGTCAGGCCGCTGGTGTCCGAGTGGAGGCGTATCCCCGTGAGGGTGCGGCCGGTGAGCAGCGCCACGAGCCCGTGGCCGCCCTCGTGCGCGATGGTGACGGCGTTGCGCGAGAGCCGCCACAGTCCGTGTGGCGTGACCACGACGAGCGCGGCGGCCAGTGTGGCGACCACCACCCACAGGTCCGGGTCGGGCTGGGTACCGGTGACCTCGTCCCAGAGGGAGGCGAAGGAGGTGGGTGCGGTGCTGTCCATGTGGGGCGGGGGCTCCTCGTGGTGGCGCGGAGTCTGGCAGTGTTGCATGTATGTGCGGACGGTATGCAGCGAGTCGCAGGCCCGAGGATCTCGCAGGAGTCTTCGAGATCGACAAGTGGGAGCCGGAAGAGGCCCTGGAGCCCGACTACAACGTGGCGCCCACCAAGGAGGTCTACGCCGTGCTCGACCGCGCAGTGAAGGACGCGGACGACCCGCGACCGGTTCGGCAGCTGCGGAAGCTGAAGTGGGGCCTCGTGCCGTCCTGGGCCAAGACGCCCGAGGGCGGGGCCCGGATGATCAACGCACGCGCGGAGACCGTCCATGAGAAGCCGTCCTACCGTCGCGCCTTCGCCACCCGGCGCTGCGTCCTGCCCGCCGACGGCTACTACGAGTGGGTCACCGGCACGCAGGAGCGGGACCTGGAGGTCGAGGGCAAGCGCAAGCGCCCGCGCAAGCAGCCGTACTTCGTGACACCGGCCGACGGCTCGGTGTTCGCGATGGCGGGTCTCTACGAGTTCTGGCGGGACCGGACCCTGCCGGACGACCATCCGCGGGCCTGGTGGGCGACGTGCACCGTCATCACCACCGAGGCGGAGACCACGCCGCTCGCGGAGGCGCCGGCGGACGGCCCGAGGGCTCTGGCCGACATCCACCCCCGGATGCCGCTGATGCTCACACCGGACCGCTGGGACGCCTGGCTCGACCCCGCCCGCGCGGACGTCGAGGAGCTGCGCGGGCTCCTCGCGCCGCCGCCCTCCGGCCTGATGCGTGCTTTCCCGGTCTCCACCGCGGTCAGCAACGTCCGCAACAACGGCCCGGAGCTGCTGAGGGAGCTGGAGGCACCGGAAGAGAGCACACTCTTCTGACGTGACGCCTGTGAAGCACACGAAGAACGCTCCCGCCGCGGCCGGCTCGGCGGAACCACCGTCGGTCGAGACCGTGGGGACCGACGCCGGTCCTGCCCGTATCACCTGGCACCCCGCCCGGCACACCGCGCGCCTCGTCCTCGCGCTGGGGCACGGCGCCGGCGGGGGCATCGAAGCCCGGGACCTGCGGGCCCTGGCCGCCGTGCTGCCCGCGCACGGCACGACCGTGGCGCTGGTGGAGCAGCCCTGGCGGGTGGCCGGCAAGAAGGTGGCCCCCGCGCCGAAGACCCTGGACACCGGTTGGCGCGGCCTCTGGCCCGCGCTGACGGATCCGGGCCTGCCGGTGATCTCGGGCGGGCGCAGCGCCGGAGCCCGCGTCGCCTGCCGGACCGCCGGTGAGCTGGGCGCCCGAGCGGTGCTCGCTCTCGGCTTTCCCCTGCACCCGCCGGGCAGGCCCGAGAAGTCCCGGGCCGACGAGTTGCTCGGGGCCGGGGTGCCCACCCTCGTCGTCCAGGGCGGCAACGACCCCTTCGGCAGGCCCGAAGAGTTCCCGGAGGGGTCGTACGAACTGGTCGAGGTGGCGCACGGCGATCACGGCCTCGCCGTTCCCCGGCGGGCGGACATCACGCAGGAGGAGGCCCTGACGGTCGTCACGGACGCCGTCGTGCGGTGGGCCGGCTCCCTCGTGGAGCAGTGGGCGCCTCCCCTCCGTGCCCGGGCGGGCCGGGCGCCCGGGTAAAGCTTCGGGAATGTCCGGACCCCCTCCGCTGTTGACGCCGACGTGTCCGCCGGTCCGCCGGCGCAGCCGTCGTAGTCGTAGGAGAGGAAGTCCGCCGCATGGGTTCGACCTTCTGCCCGAGCCGCAAGGGCCGCACCGAGCTGGACTGGACGGTGCTGCACGCGGCCAGGACCGTCCCCCTTCGGGCGGCGGACGGACCGGATCGTCGTCTATCCTCCGATTCGAGTGAGACCGTTTCCGGTCCCACGACAACTCTGGAGGAGGTGGGTCCGGTTCCCGGTACCGACGCAGGGACCGAACACGGCCAGGCGGAGCAGCCCGAGGGGCAGGGCGACAAGCGAGTGGAATCGACCGCCGAACGCAGCGCGCGCTTCGAGCGGGACGCGCTCGAGTTCCTCGACCAGATGTACTCGGCCGCCCTGCGCATGACGCGCAACCCGGCGGACGCCGAGGACCTGGTCCAGGAGACGTACGCCAAGGCGTACGCGTCCTTCCACCAGTTCCGTGAGGGCACCAACCTCAAGGCGTGGCTGTACCGGATCCTCACCAACACCTTCATCAACTCGTACCGCAAGAAGCAGCGGGAACCGCTGCGCAGCGGTTCCGAGGAGATCGAGGACTGGCAGATCGCGCGGGCCGCGTCGCACATGTCGACCGGTCTGCGTTCCGCGGAGGCACAGGCGCTGGACCACCTTCCCGACTCGGACGTCAAGGAAGCGCTCCAGGCGATCCCCGAGGAGTTCCGCATCGCCGTGTATCTCGCCGATGTCGAGGGCTTTGCCTACAAGGAGATCGCCGACATCATGGGCACACCCATCGGTACCGTGATGTCCCGGCTGCACCGTGGCCGCCGTCAGCTGCGCGGCATGCTCGAGGACTACGCGCGCGAGCGCGGACTGGTCCCGGCGGGCGCCGGAGAGTCGAACGAAGCGAAAGGCTCGAGGTCATGAGCTGCGGAGAGCCGCACGAGACGGATTGCAGCGAGATCCTCGATCATCTCTACGAGTTCCTCGACCGTGAGATGCCGGACTCCGACTGCGTGAAGTTCGAGCACCACTTCGAGGAGTGCTCGCCCTGCCTCGAGAAGTACGGGCTCGAGCAGGCGGTGAAGAAGCTGGTCAAGCGCTGCTGCGGACAGGACGACGTGCCGGGCGACCTGCGTGCCAAGGTCATGGGCCGGATCGACGTGATCCGCTCGGGCCAGGCCGTTCCCGATCAGGACGTCACCGTCTCCGAGGCGCCCGCACCACGGCCCCAGGCCGCTCCGGCGCCGCAGGATTCCTGAGCCTTCCAGGGGTCCCGGCCGCTCCGGGCCCACTGCTCGAACACCCTTCGAACCGTCGTCCCGGTAGGCACCCTCGAAAGGGGAGCGCCCTCACCCGTACGTGCTAATCCACGGGGCAGGGTCCCGCGGAGGTGCCGTCCGCCCCCCTAGGCTCCAGACCCTGACAGGCGCCAGGCCGAGCGAGGCCGGCACGGTCGGGGGGAGAGTCTGATGGAGGCGTTACCGGCACGGGCCCGTGTGTACGTGGCCGGTGTCACCGTGGCGGGCCTGCTCTGTCTGCTGCCGGCGGTGCCGGTGCGGGCCGCCCCCGCTCCGGACGCCTCCTGGCGGGCCGTCGCCTCGCTCGCCGTGCTGTACGCCTGCTGCGAACGCCTCGCCCGGTCCCGGCAGTTCGGCGCCCCGAACTCCGGCGGCACCTTCCACCCCGTACTGCTCGCCGCGGCCTTTCTGCTGCCGCCGTCCGCCGCAGCACTGGTCGCGCTGCCCGGCGCGCTGCTCGCCCCCGTGGAGCAGCGGCCGTTCCTCGCGCGGCGCGTCTGGCGGGCCGGACAGCTGCCCCTCGCCGTGTGGGCCGCGAGCCGGGCACACCGTGCGGCCGGCGGCGGGGAAACGGTCGCGGTCGGCGACGTTCCCGCGGCGCTGGGCGCGGCCGGCGCCGCGGTGCTGGTGTTCTGCCTGGTGCTGACGCTGCTGGACCGCGGCATCGTGGTGCTGGTGGGGGGCCTGCCGCTTCGGCCCGGGAGCCGGACGACCCGGCGGACGACCTGGTGGCGGCTGTTCCTGCGGTCGCTCGCACCGGTCACCGTGCACGGCCTCGCCGGACTGATGATGGCACTGCTGTGGCGCAGCCCCCACGGGCCCGTGGCCGCGCTGCTCGTGCTGCCGCCGATGTACGTCTCGTGGTGGGCGTTCGCCCAGTACCACCGGGAGCGGGCCGCCCACCAGGCCACGATCCGCGCGCTCGTGCAGGCCGTCGACATCAAGGACGGGTACACACGCGGACACAGCGAGCGGGTCGGCCAGGCCTCCACGATGATCGCGCGCGAGCTCGGCATGGACGACGAGCGGACCGAGGTGCTGCGCTTCGCCGGCATCCTGCACGACGTCGGCAAGCTCGGGGTGCCCACCCGGCTGCTCACCAAGGACGGGCCACTGACCCCCGAGGAGCGGCGGGTCATCGAACTGCACCCCGAGTACGGGCACGAGATGGTCCGGGGGATCTCCTTCCTGGGCGAGGCCCGCGCGGCCGTGCTGCACCATCACGAGCGGCTGGACGGCAGCGGTTACCCCTACGGGCTGGCGGGCGGTCAGATCCCGGAGTCCGCGCGCGTGGTGGCGGTCGCCGACGCCTTCGACGCGATGACCTCCAACCGCTCCTACAGCAGGGCACGGCCGGTCCCCGCGGCGCTGGACGAGCTCCAGCGGTGCGCGGGGGGCCACTTCGACCCGCGGATGGTGGAGGCGCTGGTGCGGGCGATCGGCCGGACCGGCTGGCATCCCGCGGTGACGGCCGAGGACGCCCGACAGCCCGCCGGCCCGCCCGCCCCGCCGGCTGCCGAGCCGGCCGCCGGTTCGCCCGGGGCACGCCGATGACCCCGCGGCCGCACACCCTCGTGCACGCCTGCGCCGCCGTGCTCGCCGCCGGCTGTCTCGGTGCCGCCCTGTGGCACGGGATCGCGGAACGAGGCGTCGCCCTCGCCTTCGGCGTACTCGTCGCGGTCGGGGAACTCACGCGGCACCACGGCCCGCGGCGACCCCGCGACGGACGGCAGCCCGGTGAGGGAGCGCCGCCGGGCGCCGGAACACAGCCCCGCGACGGTCCGCGGGTCCGTCAGACCGCGCCGCTCGCCGCCGCCGGCTCACTGGCGTACGCGTTGCTCGGCGAGGCCGGGGGGCGGCCCAGCCACCACGGCGTGGCCCAGGTGGTCGTCGTGGTCCTTGCCGCTTCCCTGTGCGGCAGCGTGCCGCACGTCGGCCGCGGGCACGGACCCACCCGCGACCGGCTGGCCCGCCGGACCCTCACCGTCGGGTTCGTCGCCGTGTGCTTCCAGCCCTTGTACGGCAGCGGGACGTTCGACGACTGGGGCGGTCCCGCCTACGCGCTGCTGCTGCTCGCCCTGCTGTCGCTGTCCGCCCTGTGCGACGCCGTGCTCGCCGCCGCGCTGGCCCACTCCCGCACCGGCCGGCCCTTCCCGCCGGCGCTGCGCGACGAACTGAGGGCGCTGCCCGGCATCGGGGCCGCCGTCGTCGCGACGGGCGCGGTGATGGCGCTCGGCGTCGTGGCCGTGGGGTTGTGGGCGCTGCCCCTGCTCTCCGTGCCCCTGCTGCTCGCACAGCTGTCCTACCGGCGGTACGCGGCCGTCCGGGCCACCTACCGGCAGACCATCGCCTCCCTCGCGCGGGCCACCGAGATCGCCGGCTGCACCCCGGCCGGGCACGCCCGCAGGGTCGCCGACCTCAGCCGGTCGGTGGGCCGGGACCTGGGGCTGACCGAGCCGGATCTGGTGGTGCTGGAGTACGCGGCCCTGATGCACGACATCGGCCAGCTCAGCCTTGTCGACCCGGTGCCGGCGGGCGCCACCGCAGTCCTGCCGGCCCCGGAACAGCGGCGGATCGCCCTGCTCGGCGGCGCCGTGGTCCGCCAGACCGGGGTGGACCCGAGGGTGGCCGGGATCGTGGAGCGGCAGGCCGAACCGCACCAGGAGCAGCCGCTGGCCGCGCGGATCGTCCGGGTGGTGAACGCGTACGACGAGAAGTCCCGGGCAGGAGGCCCCGACGGGCCGCTGACGGCACTGGAGGAACTACGCCTCGGCACCGCCGGCGAGTACGCGCCCCAGGTCGTCGAATCCCTGGCCCGGGTGCTGGCCAGGGCCAGGGCGAGGGAGTACGCGGACGGCTACGACGACGGGGGCGGCCGGTGGTGAGAGCGGGAGGCCGCCGGGGGACCACGGAGGCCGGGATGTGAGGATCGGGAGGTGAGGATGAGGGCGACGTGGGGGAGCGACGCCGGAGGGGGCGCGGGAACCGGCGTGAGGACAGGCGCCCGACCGCGGCGAGAGCCGCGAACCGGACGGTCTGCCCCGGGCCGGTCCGGGGTAACCCATGGGTAATGAGCGCCCTTCCGGCCGTACGTGGTTGGATGCGAAGGAGACGGTGTCCGGGGGCTAGGCCGCCCACCGCACGGAACTGGCAGGCGGGAATCGTGAGGATCTTCGGCAAGGGACGGAACAGGCCCTCCGCCTCCTGGCGGCAGGCCACGGACCGCGCGTTCACACTCATCGGCGACGGCCGCTACGAGGACGCGGGCGCGCTGCTCACCCGGGCCGCCGATCTGGAACCCTGGCTGTCGGAGTCCTGGTTCAACCTCGCGCTGCTGCACAAGTTCCGGCACGACTGGGAGCAGGCGCGGACCGCGGGCCTCAGGGCCGTGGCGCTGCTCGACCGGGACACCGGCGCTCCGGACTGGTGGAACGTCGGCATCGCCGCCACCGCCCTGCAGGACTGGCCGCTGGCCCGCCGCGCCTGGCAGGCCTACGGGCTGAAGGTGCCGGGGAGCCCCACCGACTCCGGTGAGCCGCTCGGCATGGACCTGGGCAGCGCGGCCGTGCGGCTGTCCCCGGAGGGGGAGGCCGAGGTCGTCTGGGGGCGGCGGCTCGATCCCGCCCGGATCGAGGTGCTGTCCATTCCGCTGCCGTCCTCCGGCCGTCGCTGGGGCGAGGTCGTCCTGCACGACGGGGTGCCGCACGGCGAGCGGAGCACGGCCGCCGGGCACACCTACCCGGTGTTCGACGAGATCGAGTTGTGGGCGCCCTCGCCGGTGCCCACGTGGGTGGTCCTGCTGGAGGCCGCGAGCGAGACCGACCGGGACGCCCTGGAGCAGCTGGCCGCGGACGCCGGGTTCGCCGCGGAGGACTGGTCGTCCTCGGTGCGGCTGCTGTGCCGGTTGTGCTCGGAGTCCCGGATGCCGTCCGACGAGGGAGAGGGCGAGCACCTCGACCCGCACGACCACAGCGAGCCCGGGCACCCCGGACCGCTCGGCCACCGCACCGACGGGCAGTCGTGGGTGCCGGAGCGCGAGTGCGGGCTGGCCGCGCCGGCCGCGCTGGTCCGCGGTCTGCTGGACGGATGGGTCGCGGACAGTCCGGACTCGCGGGACTGGCGGGACCTCGAAGAGGTCTGCTAGGGCGTTTTCCGCACCCGTTCACGGGGCGGACCGCCGGACCGGTCGTCGGCCCGGCCGCGGGCGAGGGCCGGTCGGCGGGCCGTCCGCTCGCCGTACCCTGTATCAGGCACCACACCCCATGTTTTCCAGGAAGGCGTACGTCGGTCATGGTTCAGCAGGACACCGATCAGCAGCACGCGGGCGTGCTCCCCGTCGACGAGGAGGGGTACGTCATCGACACGGAGGGCTGCGCGGAGCGCGAGGCCTCCTGGGTCGAGCGCGGCACCTCGCGGCCGATCACCGTGGTCGGCAACCCGGTGCTGCACAAGGAGTGCCGGGACGTCACCGACTTCGGCCCAAAACTCCAGGAGCTGGTCGCGGACATGTTCGCCAGCCAGCGCACCGCCGAGGGCGTGGGTCTGGCCGCCAACCAGATCGGTGTCGACCTGAAGGTCTTCGTCTACGACTGCCCGGACGACGACGGCGCGCGCCACGTCGGCGTGATCTGCAACCCCGAGCTGGTCGAACTGCCCGCCGAGAGGCGTCGGCTGGACGATTCCAACGAGGGCTGTCTGTCCGTCCCCACGGCGTACGCACCGCTGGCCCGGCCCGACCACGCCGAGGTGACCGGTCAGGACGAGCTGGGCAACCCGGTCAAGGTGCGCGGCACCGGCTACTTCGCACGCTGTTTGCAGCACGAGACGGATCACCTCTACGGCTACCTGTACATCGACCGGCTCTCCAAGCGGGAACGCAAGGACGCGCTGCGGCAGATGGCCGAGAACGAGCCCCGCTATCCCGTGGTCGCCCACGACTGATCGTCCGTCACGTCCGTCACGTCCGGGCCCCTCGCCCCTCTCGGCCCCTGGTCCCGCTGAACTCCCTCACGCGCGGCGCGTGGCCCGGCATCCCTGCCGGACCACGCGCCGTTCGTCTTTCCGGCAGGCGTTCGATCCCTCGGCCGACCGGCGGCCCGAAATCAGACACGTAAGGGGAGCTTCTCGGCACCCTCGGGTGGTGAAGGAGGCAAATGCGTTCCCAGAACGGTCAGTTGTGGTGCTGAATGGAGGGACGGGGATATGCAACGGCGCGTGCCCGGCGCGAGGGAACGGGGCACACGCCAACTGGCGGCTGAGAGGGGATTGTTCGTGCGTGCTTTGTCACACGGCACCACATCGAAACCGACCACCATCGCAGTTCCACCGGCGCTGTCCCTCCCGGTGATCGAGACGGCCTTTCCCCGGCAGCTCCATCCGTATTGGCCGAGGCTCCAGGAGGAAACCCGTGCGTGGCTGCTCGAAAAGCGGCTCATGCCGGCCGACAAGGTGGAGGAATATGCCGACGGACTGTGCTACACGGACCTCATGGCGGGCTACTACACCGGCGCCGCCGACGAGGTCCTCCAGGCGATAGCGGACTACAGTGCGTGGTTCTTCGTCTGGGACGACCGGCACGACCGCGACATCGTGCACGGTCGCCCCGACGCCTGGCGGCGGCTGAAGGGCCAGCTGCACACGGCCCTCGACCGCCCCACGGACCACCTGCGTCACGAAGACGTACTGGTGGCCGGTCTCGCGGACGGTGTGCGGCGGCTGTACTCGTTCCTCCCGGACACGTGGAACGCCCGGTTCGCCCGGCACTTCCACGCGGTGATCGAGGCGTACGACCGGGAATTCCGCAATCGTACGGAGGGAATCGTCCCGACCGTCGAGGAATACCTGGAGCTGCGCCGGCTCACCTTCGCCCACTGGATCTGGACCGATCTCCTGGAGCCCAGTGCGGGTTGTGAACTGCCGGACTTCGTGCGGAAGAACCCCTCCTACCGGAAGGCGGCCCTGCTGAGTCAGGAATTCGCCGCCTGGTACAACGACCTCTGCTCACTCCCGAAGGAACTGGCGGGCAATGAGGTGCACAACCTCGGAATCAGCCTCATCGCCCATGAAGGGCTGACTCTCGAAGAGGCGGCCGCCGATGTGAGGCGCCGGGTCGAGGAATGCGTCACGGAATTCCTCGACGTCGAACAGGAAGCCTTACGCTTCGCCGACGGTCTCGACGACCGCACGGTGGGAGGAAAGGAGCGGGCTGCGGCCGTGCGCGCCTGTCTCGGAAACATGCGGAACTGGTTCAGTTCCGTCTACTGGTTCCACCACGAGTCCGGCCGGTACAGGGTGGACAGCTGGGACGACCGGTCCACGCCCCCGTACGTCAACAACGAAGCGACAGGTGAGAAATGACCGTCGAATCGGTGACTCCCGACGCACCGGACGCATCCGGAGCATCCGCAACGACCGCGGCATCCGCAACGACCGCGGCATCCGCAACGACCGCAGCGTCCGACGAGGCGGCCCGGGTGAGGCCCGACGCGACCGGGCCGCGCGTGGCACCGGTGGCCGGCGGAGGCATCCCCGGCCTCGGTCACGGCCTCACACTGGTCCGCGATCCGCTCGCCTTCATGTCCCGGCTGCGCGACCACGGCGACATCGTGCGGCTCAAGCTCGGCCCCAAGACCGTGTACGCCGTCACCACGCCCGCCCTCACCGGGGCGCTGGCCCTCAGCGCCGACTACATCATCTCCGGCCCCCTGTGGGAGTCGATGGAGGACCTGCTCGGAAAGGAGGGCGTGGCCACGGCCAACGGCCCGCTGCACCGGCGCCAGCGGCGCACCATCCAGCCCGCCTTCCGGCTCGACGCGATCCCCGCCTACGGTCCGGTCATCGAGGAGGAGGCCCACGCACTGACCGAGCGCTGGGTGCCGGGGGAGCCGGTCGACTGCACCACCGAGGCGTTCCGGGTCGCCGTGCGCATCGCCGCCCGCTGTCTCCTGCGCGGCGGTTACACGGACGAGCGGGCAGACCGGCTGTGCGCCGCGCTCTCCACCGTCTTCCGCGGCATGTACCGGCGGATGGTGCTGCCGCTCGGCCCGCTGTACAAGCTGCCGCTTCCGGCCAATCGCGAATTCAACCGGGCCTTGGCCGATTTGCATCGTGTGGTCGACGAGATCGTTCTTGAGCGCCGTGCGTCCGGTCAAAAGCCGGACGATTTGCTGACGGCATTGCTGGAGGCGAAGGACGACAATGGCGATCCGATCGGGGAGCAGGAGATCCACGACCAGGTGCTCGCGATCCTCACACCCGGCGGTGAAACGATCGGTTCCACGATCATGTGGTTGCTGCAGGCACTTGCCACGCATCCGGAACACGGCGACAGGATGCGCGACGAGGTTCTCGCCGTTACCGGAGGCCGCCCGGTGGCATTCGAGGACATCCACAAGCTCACGCACACCAACAATGTCGTCGTCGAGGCCATGCGTTTGCGTCCCGCTGTCTGGATATTGACCCGCAGGGCGGTCAGGGACACGGAGCTCGGTGGCTATCGCATTCCGGCCGGAGCGGACATCATCTACAGTCCGTTCGCAATCCAGCGCGATCCGAAGTCGTACGAGCGCAACCTGGAGTTCGACCCGGACCGCTGGCTTCCGGAGCGTGCGAAGCACGTTCCGAAATACGCCATGAGTCCGTTCAGCGTGGGCAACCGCAAGTGCCCGAGCGATCACTTCTCGATGGCCCAGCTCAGCCTGATCGCGGCCGCGCTGGCGACGAAGTTCCGCTTCGAGCACGTGCCCGGCTCGGACGGCACCACCCGCGTGGGCATCACCCTGCGCCCGAACCGGCTGATGCTGAGGCCGGTCACCCGCTGAACCGCCGCAGCCGGCGGAACGGTCACCTCCGGCGGGCGTTCACGCGGCCTCGGGGCCGCGGAACGTCCGCCGGTAGGCGTTCGGGGTCGTTCCCGTGACGCGTACGAAGTGGCGGCGCAGCGCGGCCGTGGTGTCGAAGCCCGTACGGCCCGCGACCGCGTCCACCGTCCCGTCGGTCCCCTCCGGCGGACGCTGGGCGAGCAGCACGCGCCGGCGCAGGATCCAGCGGTACGGCGTGGTGCCGGTCTCCTGCTGGAAGCGGCGGGCGAAGGTGCGCGGGGACACGGGGGCGCGGGCCGCGGGCTGTTCGACGGTGGCCTCCTCGTCGAGATGCCGCTCCCTCCACACCAGCACCTCGGCCACGCTGTCGCCGCCGGGCAGCGGCAGCGGGCGCTCGGTGTACTGGGCCTGGCCTCCGTCCCGGTGCGGGGGCACCACCGTGCGCCGGGTGATCCGGCCGGCGACCTCGGGGCCCTGCTCCTTGCGCACGAGATGCGGACAGGCGTCGATCCCGGCGGCGGTGCCCGCGGAGGTGATCACGGGGTCCTCGCCGAGTTCGGCGAGGAGTGTCCGGCGCCGCAGTGGTGTCCATGAAGACGACACAGGGGGAAGCGCTGATCGGAATCCTGACCGTTCTCGGTCTGCTCGTCCGGAGGGTCCTCCCCGCCGCCGTCGGTATCGCACACGACCGGAGGATCGACCGGCAGCTGAAACAGGCCGGGACCGGCCGCGCCGCCGCCGAGCGGCGCCACGCCCCCGCGCGGAGCGCCGCCCCGCACCGCACCGCACGCGCGGCATGAGACGGGGCGGAACCCGGGCCCGACGGGCCGGGGCCCGTGGCGGAAGGGGCGCCTGCCGCGCGGCGCCCGGCACGTGCTCCCGCCGCACCGCCCGAAAGCCCGGGTACGGCCCGGTACGTGGGCTTCCGGGCGGCACGCCGGGAACAGGCTCCCCCGAGCTCTCGGCTTCGCCCGAGCAGGGGGACCTCCACGACGCCGCGCGACCGGCCTCCGGGCGACGACGCCACCTCCGCGGCAGACCCTAGAAGTCCTCGTCCAGGTCGACCGTGCCCTCCACGGCGACCTGGTACGCGGACGGACGCCGCTCGAAGAAGTTCGTCAGCTCCTGGACCCCCTGGAGCTCCATGAACGCGAACGGATTGTCCGAGCCGTACACCGGTGCGAAGCCCAGGCGGGTCAGCCGCTGATCGGCCACGCACTCCAGGTACTGCCGCATCGACCCGGTGTTCATGCCCGGCAGTCCGTCACCGCACAGGTCCTGCCCGAACTGCAGCTCCACCTCGACCGCTTCGCGCAGCATGTCCGTCACCTGCTGCCGGAGCTCGTCGTCGAACAGGTCCGGCTCCTCCTCGCGGACGGTGTCGACCACGTCGAAGGCGAAGGACATGTGCATCGTCTCGTCCCGGAACACCCAGTTGGTGCCGGTCGCCAGACCGTGCAGCAGGCCCCGGCTGCGGAACCAGTACACGTAGGCGAACGCCCCGTAGAAGAACAGGCCCTCGATGCACGCGGCGAAGCAGATCAGGTTGAGCAGGAAGCGGCGGCGGTCGGCCCGCGTCTCCAGCCGGTCCAGCTTCTCCACCGAGTCCATCCACCGGAAGCAGAACTCGGCCTTCTCCCGGATGGACGGAATGTTCTCCACCGCCGCGAACGCGGCCGTCCGGTCCTGAGGGTCGGGCAGGTAGGTGTCCAGCAGCGTCAGGTAGAACTGGACGTGCACCGCCTCCTCGAAGAGCTGCCGCGACAGGTACAGCCGCGCCTCCGGGGAGTTGATGTGCTTGTAGAGGGTGAGCACGAGGTTGTTGGCCACGATCGAGTCGCCGGTGGCGAAGAACGCCACCAGGCGGCCGATCAGATGCTGTTCCGCGGGGCTCAGTCTCGCGAGGTCGGCGACGTCCGAGTGGAGGTCGACCTCCTCCACGGTCCAGGTGTTCCTGATCGCGTCCCGGTAGCGCTCGTAGAAGTCGGGGTAGCGCATGGGGCGCAGGGTGAGCTCGAAACCCGGGTCGAGGAGGTTCTGGGTCCGGGCGGTGTCCGTGGTGCTGGTCATCACTGGCAGGCCTCGCAGGACTCGGGGTTCTCAAGGGAGCAGGCGACGGCCTCGGGGCCGTCGGCCGGCTGCCGGGCGGGGGTGGGGGTGGGAACGGGGGCGGTGGCGGCGGTGGTCTGCGCCTGGGCCGCGCGGGCGATGCGGGTCGCCGGACGCGAGCGCAGGTAGTACGTGGTCTTCAGGCCCCGCTTCCAGGCGTAGGCGTACATCGAGGAGAGCCTGCCGATGGTCGGCGTCTCCATGAACAGGTTCAGTGACTGCGACTGGTCCAGGAACGGAGTGCGGTCGGCGGCCATGTCGATCAGACCGCGCTGCGGGATCTCCCACGCGGTCCGGTACAGCTCGCGCACCTCCTCGGGGATCCAGGCGACCTCCTGGACCGAGCCGCCGGCCTCGCGCAGCGCCTCGCGGGTCCGCGCGTCCCACATGCCCAGCCGCTTCAGATCGTTCACCAGGTACGAGTTGACCTGGAGGAACTCGCCGGACAGCGTCTCGCGCTTGAACAGGTTGGACACCTGCGGCTCGATGCACTCGTACACCCCGGCGATGGACGCGATGGTGGCCGTCGGCGCGATCGCCAGCAGCAGCGCGTTGCGCAGGCCGACCGACGCGATGCGCTCGCGCAGCGCCGACCACCGCTCGGGCCAGGCGAGTGCGGTGTCGTAGTGGTCGGGGTGCAGCACGCCCCGGGCGGTCCGTGTGTGCTCCCAGGCAGGCAGCACACCGTCGCGTTCGGCCAGGTCGGCGGAGGTCTCGTACGCGGCGAGCATGATCCGCTCCGCGATCCGGGCGGAGAGCCGCCGGGCCCGGGGCGAGTCGAAGGGCAGGCGCAGGGCGAAGAAGACGTCCTGGAGGCCCATCACGCCCAGCCCCACCGGGCGCCAGCGCGCGTTGGAGCGGCCCGCCTGCTCGGTCGGGTAGAAGTTGATGTCCACGACCCGGTCGAGGAAGGTGACGGCCGTGCGCACGGTCTCGTCCAGCCGCACCCAGTCCAGGTCGTCGGCGTCCCGGTCGACGAACGCGCCGAGGTTGACCGAGCCCAGGTTGCAGACCGCGGTCTCCCCGTCGCCGGTGACCTCCAGGATCTCCGTGCACAGGTTGGACGAGTGGACGACGTGGCCGGGCTCGGCGGTCTGGTTGGCGGTGCGGTTGGCGGCGTCCTTGAACGTCATCCAGCCGTTGCCGGTCTGGGCGAGGGTCCGCATCATGCGCCCGTACAGCTCCCGCGCGGGGATCGTCCTGCGTGCCAGGCCCGCGTCCTCGGCGGCCCGGTAGGCGGCGTCGAACTCCTCGCCCCACAGGTCGACCAGGTCCGGGACGTCGGACGGGGAGAACAGCGACCAGGGCGCGTCGGCGCTCACCCGGCGCATGAACTCGTCCGGCACCCAGTGCGCGAGGTTCAGGTTGTGCGTACGGCGGGCGTCCTCACCGGTGTTGTCGCGCAGTTCCAGGAACTCCTCGACGTCCGAGTGCCAGGTCTCCAGGTAGACCGCCGCCGCGCCCTTGCGCCGGCCGCCCTGGTTCACGGCGGAGACCGAGGCGTCCAGGGTCTTCAGGAACGGGACGATGCCGTTGGAGTGCCCGTTGGTGCCGCGGATCAGTGAACCCCGGGAGCGGACGCGGGAGTAGGACAGGCCGATGCCGCCGGCGTGCTTGGAGAGGCGGGCCACCTGGTGGTAGCGGTCGTAGAGGGAGTCCAGCTCGTCCTTCGGGGAGTCGAGGAGGTAGCAGGACGACATCTGGGGGTGCCGGGTACCGGAGTTGAACAGGGTGGGGGAGGAGGGAAGGTACTCCAGGCGGCTCATCAGGAGGTACAGCGCGGCGACTTCGTCCACCGGACGGACGTCCGCGTTGCCGGCGTCCTTCGCGAGGCCCGCGGCGACCCGCAGCAGGAAGTACTGCGGTGTCTCGACGACCTTGCGGGTCACCGGATGCCGCAGCAGATAGCGGCTGTGCAGGGTGCGCAGCCCGAAGTAGCCGAAGCGGTCGTCGGCCCGCGGGTCGATCAGCGCGTCGAGTCGGTCCGCGTGCCCCAGGACGAACGCGGCCGTCCGGTCCGCGACGAGACCCTCGCGGTGCCCGGTCGCGATCGAGGACGTGAACGACGTGACTCCCTGCGAGGCGGCCTCGGCGCGGATGCCGAGGGTCAGCAGCCGGGCGGCGAGCCGGGAGTAGACGGGATCCTCGGAGATGAGCCCGGCCGCCGCCTCGGTGGCCAGCTCGCGCAGCTCTGCCTCGTCCGCGTGCGCGGACCGGCCGCGCAGCGCGGCGGCGGCGACCCGGCCGGGGTCGGCGCCCTGGAGGTCTGCGGTCAGCCCGGTCAGGGTCCGCAGCAGCGCGGCACCGGGGCCGTCGCTCGTATCGGCCGCTGAAGCAGGATCGGCTGGCGCGATGGTCACGTGGGGCTCTCCCTCGCTCGGCACGGAGCCTCGGCAAGGGCAGGGGGCGGCACACGGGCACGCACACGCGCCGCGCGTCCACCGGCCCATTCCGCGAGGCCCGGACGTCTGGCACCTGGACCGGACGGCCGGGTGCACTGTCGGCAGGTCCTCGGACTCAAGCCCGTGCGGGCACGCGGGAAACGCGAACACGCACAAGTACACCGTTGCGGGACAGTTCCGGATTCGCACCGGATTCCCCTGCGGCGACAGCGAGCATGAGCATACATCTTGTGTCGGGTGCTGTCGGCAGTCCCATATCTTGTGTCCCGGCAGGTGTCGCGGCACAGGGACGCAGGGGCGTCAGAGCGCCGGCTCGTAGGTGAGCAGCGTGGTGTCGTCCAGGTGCGGAACCGGGTTCCAGTCCCGCCCGGGAGAGCGGACGGAACCGAGTCGCTCGTAGACACGGTGGGCCGCACGCATCGTCCGCTGGGTCGACAGCACGACCCGTACGCACCCCTCCGCGGCCCGTGCCCGGTCGGCACAGGCGCGGACGAGGGCCTCCCCGGCACCCTGGCGCCGGGCGGCACGGGCGACCGCGAGCATCCGGATCTCCGCCTCGCCGGGCCCGGCGATGTCGGCCATCGGCCCGCCGCGCGGTACGAACGTCACCCCGCCCGGCACTCTCCCCGCACCGCCCGCCTTCGCCCCGGCGAGCGCCCCGGTCCCCTCCACGGCGACCGGTATCTCGGCGGCCATCGGCCCGCCCGGCGACGTCCCTGAGCTCACCGAGGTACGCGTCGCTCTCCCCGAAGTCGACCAGCCCGTCGCGCGGACAGGCCTGCGCGGTGATCTCACCGAGTTCCTCGAACTCGTACGGCCCCACCGGCCGGATGGCGATGTCCGTGGGGCGAGTGTGCCCCACGGGTACGGCAGGGGGTCACCGGAGACATCCGGTGACCCCCCGCCGTACCGCGTACCGCGTGCCGCGTCAGTGTGTGCCCTCGGCGGCCGTATCGACCTTGTCGGCCGGGTCCAGGGGCAGCTCGGTGCTGACCCCCGGGTCGCCCGCGTCCGCCGTGTAGTCCTGCGGCCGGGTCTCGTCGACGCCCTCGGGAGCCTTGGCCGCCCTCAGGACGAAGGTCAGGGCGATCGTGACCAGAGCGTTGATCACGAAGGCGGTGAGGCCGATGTAGCCGATCTCGCCGATGCCCGGGATCTCCTGTGACGAACCACCGAAGTGCTTCTGCGTCGGCGAGGCCACCCCGTACGCCGCGACCGTGCCGTAGACCATGCCGACCGCCCAGCCCGCGAGCAGCGCCCAGCGGTGGAACCAGCGGGTGAACAGACCGCCCACCAGCGCCGGGAAGGTCTGCAGGATCCAGATGCCGCCGAGGAGCTGGAAGTTGATGGCGACCGTCTTGTCCATGGTGAGGACGAAGGCCAGCGCCCCCACCTTCACCAGGAGCGAGACCACCTTGGAGACCTTGGTCTCCTGCGCCGGCGTAGCGTCCGGTTTGATGAAGTCCTTGTAGATGTTGCGGGTGAACAGGTTCGCGGCCGCGATCGACATGATCGCCGCCGGCACCAGGGCCCCGATGCCGATGGCCGCGAAGGCCACGCCGGCGAACCAGGCCGGGAACATGTTCTCGAACAACTGCGGGATCGCCAGCTGCCCGTTGCTGACGTCGACCCCGGCCGCGATCGCCATGAAACCGAGCAGCGCCAGCAGGCCCAGCATCAGCGAGTACAGCGGCAGGATCGTGGTGTTGCGGCGGATCACCTCACGGCTGCGCGAGGACAGCGTCGCGGTGATCGAGTGCGGGTACATGAACAGCGCGAGCGCCGAGCCCAGCGCCAGCGTGGCGTACGTCCACTGGCCCGCCTCGGCCGGCACCAGCGAACCGCGCGGCGCGCCGGTGGCCGGGTTGGTCTCGCCGTACGCCTCGCTCGCCCTGGCGAAGATGTCGTCGAAGCCACCCAGCTTGATCGGGATGTAGATGATCGCCACCGCGATCACGAGGTAGATCAGCGTGTCCTTCACGAACGCGATCAGCGCCGGGGCCCGCAGACCCGACGAGTAGGTGTACGCCGCCAGCACACCGAAGGCGATCAGCAGCGGCAGGTCCTTGACGAACCAGTTGGTGTCCTCGCCGCCGCCGACGCCCATCACGTCCAGTACGGCCTGGATGCCGACCAGCTGGAGCGCGATGTACGGCATGGTCGCCAGGATGCCGGTGAGCGCCACCGCCAGCGACAGCCCCTTCGAGCCGAACCGGCCGCGCACGAAGTCGGAGGTCGTCACATAGCCGTGCTTGTGCGACACCGACCACAGCCGGGGCAGGAAGGTGAAGATCAGCGGGTAGACGAGGATGGTGTACGGCACGGCGAAGAAGCCCGCCGCGCCCGCCGCGTAGATCGCCGCCGGTACGGCCACGAAGGTGTACGCGGTGTACAGGTCGCCGCCCAGCAGGAACCAGGTGACCCAGGTGCCGAACGACCGTCCGCCCAGGCCCCATTCGTCGAGGCTGTGCTCGTTGGCGGCCCTGCGCCAGCGGGCGGCCAGGAAACCCATCGCCGTGACGAGGACGAAGAAGAAGATGAAGACGGCGAGTGCCACGCCGTTCACGCCGTCGTTCATCGCCGCGCACCGTCCTTCGCCGCCGCGCGGGCACGCTGGTCACGCTGCCACAGCTTGTAGGCGATCACCGTCAGCGCGGTGGAGATCAGTACCCACAGCATCTGGTACCAGTAGAAGAACGGGATACCGATGAAGGCGGGGTCGGTTCTCGCGTACGAACCGACCCACAGCATGGCCACGAACGGTGCTGCAAGGCAGACGCCGATGACGACGCGCGTGGGCGTCACCACCGGATTTCTGCCGGAACCTGGGGCTTGCGACATCGAACGACTCCGTCCCTTCGCTGATCGCCTGCGCTGCGCAATGCGCAGGAAATCTAGGACAGCGCCGGACCGGGGCGGAACCCCTTGCGGGGATCGCGTACTTAAACTCCACGGAAGGCTGACACACCGGCTCAGTCCTGCGGGCGCTTCAGCCGGGCCACGAACTTGTACCGGTCCCCCCGGTACACCGAACGCACCCACTCCACCGGCTGCCCGCCCCGGTCCAGCGAGTGCCGGGAGAGCATCAGCATCGGCAGCCCCACATCGGTGCCGAGCAGGCCGGCCTCGCGCGGGGTGGCCAGGGAGGTCTCGATGGTCTCCTCGGCCTCCGCCAGACGGACGTCGTACACCTCGGCGAGGGCGGTGTACAGGGACGTGTACTTGACCAGGCTGCGGCGCAGGGCCGGGAAGCGCTTCGCGCTGAGGTGGGTGGTCTCGATGGCCATCGGCTCGCCGTTCGCCATGCGCAGCCGCTCGATGCGCAGCACCCGCCCGCCGGGGGCGATGTCGAGCAGCGAGGCGAGCCCGTCATCGGCGGTGATGTAGCCGACGTCCAGCAGCTGCGAGGTGGGCTCCAGGCCCTGCGCGCGCATGTCCTCGGTGTACGAGGTGAGTTGCAGCGCCTGCGAGACCTTGGGCTTGGCGACGAAGGTGCCCTTGCCCTGGATGCGCTCCAGACGCCCCTCGACCACCAGTTCCTGGAGCGCCTGGCGCACGGTGGTGCGCGAGGTGTCGAACTCCGCCGCCAGGGTGCGCTCGGGCGGGACCGGCGTACCGGGAGGGGCCGTTTCCGTCATGTCGAGCAGATGCTTCTTCAGCCGGTAGTACTTGGGCACGCGCGCCGTACGGACCGTAGTCCCACCCTCGTTCTCCGTACTGCTGACGTCGGTGCTCATGCTCTGCCTTCCCGGCTCCGAGTGCCGAACGACCGACACGCCATCGGCCCCGGCTCACATCGTGGCACGGCCGCGGCCGGGAGTGTCTCCCGTACGCTCCGTGATCCCCTCTGTATACCGCCGGGCCCGGGGTTGGTCTAGTCCACCGCGGCCGCCCGGGGGGTGCGCGGCCCCGGAGCCGCGGCGCGGCGCCCAGGGGGCTTCGGTCAGATCCCCTGCCAGTCCGGCTTGTTGGCGTAGGTGTGCCGGAAGTAGTCCGCGAGCTTGAGTTCGGTCGCGGCGGCCTCGTCGACGACGACCGTGACATGCGGGTGCAGCTGCAGCGCGGACGCCGGGCACACCGCGGCCACCGGGCCCTCGACGGTCGCGGCGACCGCGCCCGCCTTGCCCTCGCCGGTGGCGAGCAGGACCAGGTGGCGAGCCTCCAGGATGGTACCGATGCCCTGGGTGATGACGTGGTGCGGGACCTGGTCGATGTCGTCGTCGAAGAAGCGCGCGTTGTCCACCCGGGTCTGCTCGGTCAGCGTCTTGATCCGGGTGCGCGAGGCGAGCGAGGAGCACGGCTCGTTGAACCCGATGTGCCCGTCCGTCCCGATGCCGAGCAACTGCAGGTCGACGCCGCCGGCCTCGGCCAGTGCCCTGTCGTACGCCGCGCACGCGGCTTGTACGTCTTCGGCCGTGCCGTCGGGCCCCATGAAGGCGTCCATGCCGATGCCGAGCGGCTCCAGGACCTCGCGCCGGAGTACCGACCGGTAGGACTCGGGGTGATCGGTGGGCAGCCCCACGTACTCGTCGAGCTGGGCGATCCTCGCCCGGGAGGTGTCCACGGCGCCGGAGCGCACCCGGGCCGCCAGCGCCTCGTAGACGGGCAGGGGCGTCGAGCCGGTGGCCACGCCGAGCAGGGCGTCGGAGGTGCGCCGCAGGAGATCCGCCATGGCTCCGGCGATGAGTGCGCCGCCCGCCTTGGCGTCCGGAACGATGACAACTTCCACGCTGAGCCTGCCGATCTGGGAGGGGACTCGACTGGGACCGGCCCCGAAGGGGCGCGGGGCGGCCATGTGGTTTAGACCAATCTCAATCTAACAGAGCGGGGGTCACGCTCCCAGGCGGCCGGGTCAGGGGGAGGAGCGGAGGGCGACGGCGCTTTCGGCGAGCGTCCGCCGCCCGCCTCCCCTCAGCCGCCCAGGACGGAACCCGCCTCTCCTCAGCATCCCAGGAGGGAACGGTCGCGGCCCGCCGGCCGAAATGAGTGTGGAATTCCGTTCCCGGGGCGCACCCCCGCGGGATAAGGTGCCTGGTGGACGCCCGAATGTCCGCTTGACCGTCGTCCCGATCGACCGCTGTCCCGGTGGTCGCGTGAGCACGTGATCGCGCGTGCACGGAAAAAGACAACAACGAACAGCCTCCGACACGTGGACACGGGTAGTGGTCTAGTCCACAATGCGTAACAGTGCAGCGCACGCAAGCCTGCCTTCCCCGCACAGGAAGGCGGAACGAGGACCCGGAGCTCTCTGCCCTGACTGCCCCGGATCCTCGTCCCTCGGCCGAACGGGACCGCACACCCCGCGGCCGATGTCGCTCCGGGCTGCGGTGCCGGGAGGGCTGAGGGTCCCTCCCAGGCGCCGCGGCCCGCGGGTGTCTCCGGGGGAGGTGCGACGTGCCGGGTACGCTCGCTGACGTGCCCTCCATGAACGAACTCGTACACCAGCACACCGCTCTCGACGAATCCGATCTCGAGTGGCTTCATCTGCTGGTCTCGGAGTGGCAGCTGCTCTCCGACCTCTCCTTCGCCGACCTGGTCCTGTGGGTCCCCACCCGCGACGGCACCCGCTATGTGTCCGTCGCCCAGATGCGCCCCAACACCGGCCCGACCTCGTACCAGGACGACATGGTCGGTCATCTCGTCCCGCGCGGCCGGCGCCCCATGCTGGACGCGGCCGTGGACGAGGGGCGGATCGTGCGCGAGGGCGACCCGGAGTGGCGCGAGGAGGTCCCGGTCCGCGTCGAGTCCATCCCCGTACGGCGGGAGGGGCGAGTCCTCGGGGTCATCGCGCGCAACACCAACCTGCTCACGGTGCGTACCCCCAGCCGGCTGGAGCTCACCTACCTCCAGAGCGCCTCCGACCTCGCGCAGATGATCGCGGCCGGCTCCTTCCCGTTCGCGAACCAGCAGCTCGACATGGACGCGCTGCCCCGGGTGGGCGACGGGCTGATCCGGCTCGACGCCGAGGGACTCGTCCAGTACGCCTCCCCGAACGCCCTGTCCGCCTACCACCGGATGGGCCTGGCGTCCGACCTGGTCGGCCACCACCTCGGCCGCACCACCGCCGAACTGGCACCTTCCCGCGGGCCGGTGGACGAGGCGCTGGCCAAGGTGGCCAGCGGCTGGGCACCGCGCGAGTTCGAGATCGAGGCGCCCGGCGGGGTGATCCAGTTCCGGGCGATCCCGCTCAAGCCGAAGGGGACCCGCATCGGTTCGCTGGTCCTGCTCCGGGACGTCACCGAACTTCGCCGCCGTGAACGGGAGTTGATCACCAAGGACGCGACCATCCGGGAGATCCACCACCGGGTGAAGAACAACCTCCAGACGGTGGCGGCACTGCTGCGCCTCCAGGCCCGGCGGATCGGCTCCGAGCGGGGCCGCGCGGCGCTGGAGGAGGCGGTGCGCCGGGTCGGTTCCATCGCGATCGTGCACGAGACGCTCTCCCAGAACCTGGACGAGCGGGTGGAGTTCGACGAGATCGCCGACCGCGTCCTGGCGATGGTCGCCGAGATCTCACCGGGCAAGGTCACCGGCCGGCGCACCGGCCGCTTCGGCATACTCGACGCGGAGGTCGCCACCCCGCTGTCCATGGTGCTGACGGAGGTTCTGCAGAACGCCCTGGAGCACGGCTTCCGCGAGGGCGACACGGGCACGGTCGAGGTGGCGGCGGTCCGCGGCGGCACCACCAAGGAGGCCCGCCTGCTGGTCACCGTCCAGGACGACGGCGTCGGCCTGCCCGAGGACTTCGACCCGCACACCGGCGGCAACCTGGGGCTGCACATCGTACGGACCCTGGTCGAGGGTGAGCTGGGCGGCACCTTCGACATGGTCCCGGCCCCGGACGGGGGGACACGGGTGATCCTGGATGTGCCGGTGGCCGTGGACAAGTGACGGCGAGTGCCGACGAGCGGCGTACGTGATGCGGGTGAGCAGCCAAGAGCCCCGGACGGTCGGCCGTCCGGGGCTCTTGCGTGACTGATGGGTTCCCCTCCGGCTCGAAGTGAGCCGAGAACTCGGGGGAGCACCGGGGAACTGCGTGCTGCGGCTCGGGGGCGGGAGATGCGTACGCGCTGTACGCGCCGCCAAGCTCAGGCTGTCAGCAGGGGTGGGTTGTCAGGCGGAGGCCTGACGGGCCCGGTTGCGGGCGGCGCGGCGCTTCATCGCACGGCGCTCGTCCTCGCTGAGACCACCCCAGACGCCGGAGTCCTGACCGGACTCGAGTGCCCACTGAAGGCAGCTCTCGATCACCGGGCAGCGACGGCAGACGGCCTTGGCTTCCTCGATCTGCAGCAGCGCAGGACCGGTGTTGCCGATGGGGAAGAAGAGCTCGGGGTCTTCCTCGCGGCAAACGGCGTTGTGACGCCAGTCCATGGCTGCTACCTCTCCTTGGTATGAACTACATGTGGCTTGTGAATGTGAACGCTTTCACGAAACCCTCAACAAGGGAAGGGCCGAACGCCAGGTCTCCTGGCGTGGTCCTTGGGTTCGAAGAGGGGTTCCGGTGATCTGTGGAGGCCGGTGTTGCGGGCCGTCCCGATCGCCATGTAGAGACTCGCAAACCTCGGCGGCGGATACAACCCCTACCGGAAAGTTTTTTTTGATTCATCGGTGTCGACTAGGTCACAGCCGTACTTCCATGGGGTGGATCCTGGTCTAAACGTTCGAGTGAAAGGACTTTAGCGTTTTCCGCTCACACAATCACACGCAGTGCACGGCGAACGCCTGTGAACGTCACGCTGGTTCGCAGTCCGAGGTGGTCGCCGTCCATCTGGAGGGGCAGTGGCACCTTCGAATGCAAGGTGAACTGGGTCAGATCGTGCCCCGCGACCACATGCCTGCCCAGGGGTCCGCGCTCGGGGGACGAAGTGAGCAACTGGGTGCCATACCGGGCAACGGCGAGGGTGGACAGCCGTTTCAGACCGAAGATGTCGAGCCCGGTATCGAACGAGGCCTTAGGTGACGCGTAGATCGGGCGATTGCCGAGAAACGTCCACGGGGAAGCGTTCGAAACTATGGAGAGAACCAGATCGGTGACCGGTTCCTCACCCGGCTGCTCGAGCGTTATCACGCCGCTGTGGCGATGGGGCTCACCGATCAGCTGACGCACGACCTGACGCATGTACAGCGCGTGAGTGGACTTCCTGCCGCGCTCCCGGTGCTGCTCCACCCGGCCGACCACACCGGCGTCGAAACCCAGCCCCGCGTTGAAGGTGAACCAACGGGGCGGCACGCCCTCGTCCTCCGTCCCCGGTGTGCCCGACGTCAGGCCCAGGCCGACGGTGCGTTCACGGCCCTCGCGCAGCGCGTCCAGGAGGGCACCGGTGGCCTCCACGGGGTGGTTGGGCAGATCCAGGGCGCGGGCGAAGACGTTGGTGGAGCCGCCGGGGACCACGGCGAAGCCGGGCAGGTGCTCCGGGTCGGGGCCGGCGTGCAGCAGGCCGTTGACGACCTCGTTGACCGTGCCGTCACCGCCGAGGGCCACCACCAGGTCGATGTCGTCGCTCTCCGCCGCCTGCCGGCCCAGGTCGCGCGCGTGGCCGCGGTACTCGGTGGTGACCGCCTCCAGCTTCATCTCGCTGGCGAGGGCGTGGATCAGCACATCGCGCGTGCGCGCACTCGTGGTGGTTGCCGCCGGATTGACCACGAGAAGTGCACGCATGCGATGCAGGGTACCTACTGGGTGGTACCAAGGCCCAGGCCGAGGCGGGGGCGTGAGCGGGGCCAGGGGTGGGGCCAGGGGCGTGACCAGGGACGGAGCCGGGACGGAGCCGGGACGGGGGCAGGGTCGGTACGGGCGCGGGAGGGGGCGTGAACCTCCGCACGGGGCGCGCGGGGCGAGGGCTACCCTTCAGGGGTGAGCAGCGAGCAGACCCCCACCACCACCCCGGACGCCGCCGGGCCCCGCCCGCGCCGCCTGACGTACGCCGCGGGGCTCGCCGCCCTGGAAGGGCTGGCCCTGCTGGTCGGCGGGGTCTGGATGCTGGTCCTCGGGCTCACGGGCGAACCGGACGACCGGCAGCAGGCCGTCACCGGCGGAGTGACGATCGCGGTCCTCGCCCTGGTGCCGCTGCTCGCCGCGCGCGGGCTGCTCGGCCGCCGCGGCTGGAGCCGGGGCCCGGCCGTCATCACCCAGCTCCTGGCCCTGCCGGTGGCCTACAACCTGCTGCAGTCCGACAGCGTGGCCATCCCGGCGGGGATCGTGCTCGCGGTGGTCGCCGTCACGGCCCTGGTGCTGCTGCTGAACCCCGAGACGACCCGGGCCCTCGGCATCCGGGGCCCCGGGAACGCCGGGAAGTAACGTCGCGCGTTCCACGGCCCCGGGCCGCGGTTCACCGCCCGGGCGCGTTTCCCGGTCCGGGCCGCCTCCCGGGCCTCACTCCTCCACGAGCAGCTTCTCCCGCAGCTGGGCCAGCGTGCGGGCCAGCAGCCGGGAGACGTGCATCTGCGAGATGCCGACCTCCTGGGCGATCTGCGACTGGGTCATGTTGCCGAAGAAGCGCAGCAGCAGAATCCGCTTCTCGCGCGGAGGCAGGTCCTCGAGCAGTGGCTTCAGCGACTCGCGGTACTCCACGCCCTCCAGCGCCTCGTCCTCCGCGCCCAGGGTGTCCGCGACCGCCGGGGACTCGTCGTCGGTGTCGGGAACGTCCAGGGAGAGCGTGGAGTACGCGTTGGCGGACTCCAGACCCTCCAGGACCTCCTCCTCCGAGATCGCCAGCTTCTCGGCGAGCTCGTGGACGGTGGGGGAGCGGCCGTGCTGCTGGGAGAGCTCGGCCGTGGCCGTCGTCAGCGCCAGCCGCAGCTCCTGCAGCCTGCGCGGCACGCGTACCGCCCAGCCCTTGTCCCGGAAGTGCCGCTTGATCTCGCCGACCACCGTCGGGGTCGCGTACGTCGAGAACTCCACGCCACGGTCCGGGTCGAAGCGGTCGACCGACTTGATCAGGCCGATGGTGGCGACCTGCGTCAGGTCGTCCAGCGGTTCCCCGCGGTTGCGGAAACGGCGCGCGAGGTGCTCGACCAGCGGCAGGTGCATGCGGACCAGCCGGTTGCGCAGTTCCGCGTACTCCGGACTGCCGTCCGGCAGCGTGCGCAGCTCGAGGAACAAGGCACGCGCCCCGCTGCGGTCCTGCGGGTCACGCTGTGCGCCGGAGCCGTGCGCCCCGGGGGTGTCCGGTGCCCGCCGGGCGCCCTCCGCGCCCCGAGTCCGCGGCACCTCGCTCTCGGCGTGTCGCTCGTGCTCGTTCATCGTCCCGCCCGTCGCCCTTCCCCGAGCGCTCGCCTCGTCCCCCGTCGCCGGCTTCGCATGCACGCCGTCTTCCTCGCGGCCGGGGGAGACGGCGGGCCGACCGGCCTGAGGCATGCTCCGCGCGGCGGCGTCGTGCTGCTGCCCGCCGTCCGGAGCGCCGGCCACCGCGGAGTCGTCCTCCGGATGCGGCCGTGCCTGTTCCGGGATGGCGTCGATGCCGTCGATGCCGCCCTGCACCCGCTCGGCCGGCAGTTCGCGTGTGCCGCGTTCTTCGTCCCGCACCGGCCCGTCCTCGCTCCTCACGCCGGCCCGGGTCCCGCGCCGCGCTGTTTGTAGAGGCTGATCGAAACGGTTCTGTCCTCGTCCACGGCGGAGGAGACCTTGCCCGCGAGAGCGGACAGCACGGTCCACGCGAAGGTGTCGCGCGAAGGCGCGTGACCGTCCGTGGTGGGCGCCGAGACGGTGACCTCGAGCGAGTCGTCGACGAGGCGGAAGACACAACTGAGCACCGAACCCGGCACGGCCTGCTGAAGCAGGATCGCGCAGGCCTCGTCGACCGCGATGCGCAGGTCCTCGATCTCGTCGAGGGTGAAGTCCAAACGGGCCGCGAGGCCGGCCGTGGCCGTACGCAGCACCGACAGGTAGGCACCCGCGGCCGGCAGCCGGACTTCCACGAAGTCCTGGGTCGCGGGCTCGCCTGCGATCTGGGACACCCTCACCTCCAAGGTGGTACAAGCGTTCAGGATCGGGGTCGCCCCCGGACAACGCGATATGTGGTTCAGCGGTGACGCTACCGCGCTACGGATGGTCCTGTCCCAGGGACCCCGACCCCATGCCGTTACTCATAGTAAACCTACGGATACGCTCCGTGGCTAGGGGTCTGCGGGTCCGAATGGGAAGAGCGCGCGCCGCATTGACGTACCCAGGCGTCAGACGGTCGAACCGTCCGGTACCGGAGTCCTCTCGGGTCGCGCCGGAAGGCACCGGGGCGCCCTTGTCCACGCGCCCCTGCTCACGGGAAGGGGCGCCCGGTGAGCACGGCCGCGACAGTGCTTCCGCGCGGGAACGCGTTCTCCTCCACCAGGGCGACAAGGGCGTAAAGCAACTTGGCGACATAGACGCGTTCGACGGGTACGCCGTGGCGGTGCTCGAAGTCCGCGGCGAACGCGTGGAGTTCCGGGGTCGTACGGGCGTAGCCGCCGAAGTGGAAGCGGTCGTCCAGGCTCCAGACGCCGCGCGGACCACCGAACGCCTCGGCCTGCAGCCCCCGTATTCCGGAGGTCAGGAAGCCGCCCTTGAGGACCGGAACGCCCAGGGCGCGCTCGCCGGAGCCGAGTCCGGCGGCCAGTCCGGCGAGCGTCCCGCCGGTGCCGCACGCCACCGCGACCACGTCCGCCCACCCCGCCAGTTCCTCTCCGAGCGCACGACAGCCGCGCACGGCGGCGGCGTTGCTGCCGCCCTCGGGGACGACGTACGCGTCCTCGGCGTCCGCGTCACGCAGCACGGCGGCGAGCGTCTCCGGCGTGGTTTTGCGGCGGTAGGCCGCCCGGTCGACGAAGTGCAGCCGCATGCCGTCGGCCGCGCACCGGGCCAGCGAGGCGTTGAGGGGGCGGCCGGCGAGTTCCTGGCCGCGCACCACGCCGACCGTGGGAAGCCCGAGCAGGCGTCCGGCGGCGGCGGTGGCCCGCAGGTGGTTGGAGTAGGCGCCGCCGAAGGTGAGCACCGTTCGTCCGCTCGCCGCCGACAGATTCGGCGCGAGTTTGCGCCATTTGTTTCCGATCAGCTCCGGGTGGATCAGATCGTCCCGCTTCAGCAGCAGCCGGACGCCGCGCCGCTCGAACCGCTCGTCCACGACGTCCTGCACCGGCGAGGGCAGCCGGGGGCGCAGACCCGCGAGACCTCCGGGGCCGGGGGGAGCCGCGAAGGTCACGGAGGTCGGGGCGGTGGAGGCCACGGCGGCGGAGGCGGCGGGCTCGGGGCGGGGGTGGGCACCTGGCGTCGGGCCGGAGTGCGGGTCGGGGGTCTCCGGGCTGGTCACCGGACCATTGTCGCCCGGCCGGGGAGACCGGGCGCCGGGCAGGTCGGGCACCGGGCGGGCGGAGTGAGCATGGCTGGATTCCGCCGTCGCCGACCGGGCCTCGACCGAACGCGTGGCCGACGTGCACCGTCAGCCCGGACTGCTGCTCGGGGCCGGCGCCGGTGCGGTGCCCGCGCCGTCGGCGCCGGACAGGAGGGCCGGGCGGCAGCTTCCGGCGGATTGCCGCCCGGCCCGGTCCCGGCCCTCTTCCTCGCGCCGCGTGTGCCCGCGTGCGTCACTTGAGCCGGTCGCGGATCCGCTCCCGCATCGATGCCATCGTGAACCCGCGCGGGTCCACCTTTCCGGGCTGCCACTCCAGATGCCCGATCACCGACCGCTCGTTCCAGCCGTGGCGGCGGCAGACCGCGGCGGCGGCCCTCTCGACGGCCTCCAGCTGCGCCGCGGGCCAGGGGTCCTTCCCGTCGCCCAGGTTCTCGCACTCGAAGCCGTAGAAGTACCGGTTGCCGTCGGTGTTCCGTTCGTTGTCCGCGGGCAGCCGCCTCTCCGCGATCACCGCGCGCAGGACGTCGTCGTCACCCAGGCCGGCGTGGTTGGCGCGGCCGTAGCCGACGAGGTGGACCCTGCCGTCCTTGGTGATGACGCCGTGGCACAGCGGTCCCGGCAGGCCCGAGTAGCCCTTGCGGCACAGCTCCACGGTCCGGGCGCTGCCCCGGGTGACCGTGTGATGGATCATCACGCCGTGCACCGGCCCCCACGGGCCCTTGTGGTTGCGGTTGTGGTTGCGCCAGTCGCCGACCTCGACGACCGTGAGGCCCTCCGCCTTCAGAGAGCCCAGGAACGCGCTCGCGGACATGGGTGGGGCCATGGCCGCCCCCCTTCTCGCAGCGCGACGGCCGCCGGTCGCAACCGCCTCGTACCGGTGGTTGTACCTAAACGGAGCAAGCGCAACCGGTTGTTCGGACCTTGTACGAGCCGATCCGGACATGGGCCGGCCACGGGGCCTCCGCTGAGCGGAACCCCCATGGATGCCCACACAGGTGAAGATCCATTCCCGCTCATTCGGGTAATACCGCGGACACGTTCCGTAAGGAAGGGTGTGCCGCGGAGACCGACGCCCGGCACGGATGGGCGCCGGTCACAACTGGGAGGGCAATTCCTTATGTCGGTAGGCGAAGAGGTCCGCACCGAGCAGACCCGGCAGCAGCAGAGTCTCGGCACGGCCGCGGCGCGGAACCTGGCCACCACCACCAAGTCCGTACCGCAGATGCAGGAGATCAGCTCGCGCTGGCTGCTGCGCATGCTGCCCTGGGTGGACGTGCAGGGCGGTACGTACCGGGTGAACCGGCGGCTGACGTACGCCGTCGGCGACGGACGCGTGACGTTCGTGAAGACCGGCGACCGCGTCGAGGTCATCCCGACCGAGCTGGGCGAGCTGCCGGCCCTGCGGTCGTACGAGGACGAGGAGGTGCTCTCGGAGCTGGCCTCCCGCTGCCGGCAGCGGGAGATCGAGGCAGGCCAGGTGATCGCCTCGTTCGGCAGCCCGGCCGACGAGGTGTTCCTGCTGGCGCACGGCAGGGTCGAGAAGGTCGGCACCGGCCCCTACGGCGGCGACGAGTCCCTCGGAGTCCTCGCCGACGGCGCCTACTTCGGCGACCAGGCGCTGCTGGACGACGACGCCATCTGGGAGTACACCACCCGCACCCTGACCGCCTGCACCGTGCTCGTGCTGCCGCGTGAGGCCGTCCGGCAGGTCGCGGAACGGGCCGGGACACTGGGCGAACACCTCCGAGAGCAGCGCTCGGCCCCCAGCAGGCGCACCAACAAGTACGGCGAGCAGGAGATCGACCTCGCGGCCGACCACAGCGGCGAACCCGACATCCCGCACACCTTCGTCGACTACGAGGCCAAGCCACGCGAGTACGAACTGAGCGTCGCCCAGACCGTGCTGCGCATCCACTCCCGCGTGGCCGACCTCTACAACCAGCCCATGAACCAGACGGAGCAGCAGATCCGGCTGACCGTCGAGGCGTTGAAGGAGCGCCAGGAGCACGAACTCGTCAACAACCGCGGTTTCGGCCTGCTGCACAACTGCGAGTACGACCAGCGGATCCAGCCGCACCACGGCGTACCCACCCCCGACGACCTGGACGAACTGCTCAGCAGGCGGCGCGGCACCAAGCTGCTCCTCGCCCATCCGCGCGCGATCTCGGCCATCGGCCGCGAGCTCAACAAGCGCGGGCTGGTGCCGGAGACCATCGACATGGCCGGCAACCGCATTCCCACCTGGCGCGGCGTCCCCATCTTCCCGTGCAACAAGATCCCGGTGACCGAGGAACGCACGACCTCCATCATCGCCCTGCGTACCGGTGAGGAGGACCAGGGCGTCATCGGCCTGCGGGCCTCCGGCATCCCCGACGAGATCGAGCCGAGCCTGTCGGTGCGGTTCATGGGCATCAACGAACAGGCCATCGTCAAGTATCTCGTCACGGCCTACTACTCGGCCGCGGTCCTGGTGCCGGACGCGCTCGGCGTCCTGGAGAACGTCGAGATCGGCCGCTGGCGGTGACCTTCCGGGACCTCTCGGCCCACCCGCCGTGTCCTCGCCCACCCGGACGGGTACACCCTGGGGGCGCACGCGCGACACCGGCGGAAGCGCCCTCTGCGCTCCTCCTCCGGGACGGGTCCGGAGACGAGTCCACGACCGAACCCGAGACGGAGACCGAAGAGGTGCGCCCTCCCGTCGAGGGCCACGAGGCGGCGATTCTGCTCGAGCGGGCGCGGGCCGAGGTCGATCCGGTGCTGCGGGCCGCCGTCGGCTCGCTGCCCGGCCCGCTGCGCCGGATCGCCCGCTACCACTTCGGATGGGAGCGCGCGGACGGCACCCCGGCCGCCGGCGGTTCGGGCAAGGCGATCCGCCCCGCGCTGGTGCTCGCCGCGGCCTCCGCCCTCGGCGGCCCCCCGGCCCGGGCGGCGGCCGTCCGGGCGGCCGCCGCGGTGGAACTGGTCCACAACTTCACGTTGCTGCACGACGACGTGATGGACCGGGACACCACCCGGCGCCACCGGCCCACCGCATGGACCGTGTTCGGCGACGCCGACGCGATCCTCGCCGGGGACGCCCTGCACGCCCTCGCCCTGCGGCTGCTCGCGGAGGATCCGCACCCGTCGGCCCCGGCCGCGGTGGCCCGGCTCGCGGACTGCGTCGTGGAACTGTGCGCGGGGCAACAGGTGGACACGGCCATGGAAGGACGCGCTCCCGGCGAGGTCACCCTTGACGAGACGCTGTCCATGGCCGAGGCGAAAACGGGCGCGCTGCTCGGCTGCGCCTGTGCGCTCGGTGCGCTGTACACGGATGCCGGGGCGGCGGATGTGGCGGCACTGGACGCGTTCGGCCGTGAGGCGGGGCTGGCCTTCCAGCTGATCGACGACGTGATCGGCATATGGGGAGACCCGCGGCGTACCGGCAAGCCGGCCGGTGCGGATCTGGCCGCCCGCAAGAAGTCCCTGCCCGTGGTCGCCGCGCTCACCTCCGGCACCCCGGCGGCCTTCGAACTCGCCGCGCTGTACGCGGCCCCGCACGCCGAGGAGGACCTGGAGCGCATCGCCCTGACCGTGGAACGGGCGGGCGGCCGCGACTGGGCGCAGGCCCAGGCTGCCGACCGCATGGCCCGGGTGATGCAGGAACTGGCCCGCGCGGTGCCGGACCCGGAGGCGGCGGGCGGACTGCTGGCCCTCGCCGAGTTCGTGACACGGCGCACCACATAGGCAGGACCGCTCAGGAGCGGCTCGGGACACCGGGGCACCGGTGCCGTGCGGGACCCACCCGTACGGCGGCCGTGGTTTTGGCCCGGCGGGCCCCGCACTTCCCCAAGGTGTGCGGGGCCCGCCGTCCCCGCCGCGCTCCTGTCCTTGCCCTCCCGTCGGGCATCGCCGTCCCGATAGGGTCAACCCCCGTACGAGAGGCGAGGGTTGAGACGAGGGGGCGGACATGGGTGTGGCGATCCGGACGGCTGGGGGCGGGGACCGGGAGCTGCTGGTCCGGCTCCTGGACGAGGCGTTCCAGGACGACCCGGTGAGTGGCTGGGTCTTCCCGGGCGTCGAGTACCGCCGTACGACGCACCACAGGCTGATGGGAGCCTTCACCGACATCGTGCTTGCCGAGGGACGCGTCGATGTCACGGAGGACGGCTCGGCGTGCGCGCTGTGGATGTCGATGCCGGCCGACCGCCACGGCGACGGGGACCCGGCGGACGACGAGGGTCCCGCACGGGTACGCCGGGCCGTCGACCCGGAGAACGAGCGGGTGGAGATGATCGGCCGCCTGACGGCGGGCGTCCATCCCACCGGGCGGGCCCACGAGTACCTGTGGATGATCGGCGTGACGCCCGGCCGGCAGGGCGAGGGGATCGGCACCGCGCTCGTCGGTTCGGTCCTCGACCGCTGCGACCGCGAGGGGCGGCCGGCCTATCTGGAGGCGAGCAGCGTCCGCAGCCGCCTGCTGTACGAACGTCTCGGCTTCGCCCCGGTCGGCGAGCCCCTGCCGCTCCCGGGCGGCCCCCGCCTGTGGCCGATGTGGCGCGAACCCCGCACCCCGTGACCGGTCTGCGCCCCGCGCACGTCCGGCCGGGCCCGACCGAACCCGGTCGGGCCGGTTCTCCGTCCCGGCAGGGACGTTCGGCCCTGGCTGCCGGCCCGCGTCCCCGCTTCACTGGCCTCGCAAGGGCCGGTCGGTGAGGACTGTCAGGGGCGGCATGAGCACAGCGGCGCGTGACCACAGGTCGGCAGGTGGCCCGGGAGCGGACGGCGAGGCGGGGGGCAGGGAGATCGCGGCGGTCGGGCATGCCGATCTGACCGCGGACACGCTCGCGCTGGTGGAGGCCGCGTTCCGGGAGCGGCTGGGGCAACCGGGCCGGCTGGAGGGGTTCGTCGAGCGGGGGCGGCCGGTCATGGTGCGCTGCGGGGCGGGAGCGCCGCTGGCGTTCGGCCGGGCGGCGCGAGCGTCGGGCCGCCGCCTGGTTGTGGCCGTCCCCACGCGCAACGGTGTCCCCGCCCCGCCGCCCCGGCACGACCGGGTGGCCGCCGGTGAACTGCTGAACCTCGCCGAGCAGGCGCGGCTCCTGCCGTACGACCCGAATCACCGGGACTCCTGTGTCGGCGCGGACGAGCGGATGATCGCCACCAGCGGCCTGCTCCTGGCGGTCTGGGACGGGACACCGTCCAACGGCAGGGACGCCACCGCCCACTTGGTGGCGTACGCCCGCGCCCGGGGCGTCCCCGTGGAGATCGTGTGGCCCGCGGGCGCCGAACGCAGGACCGGAGCGGCCCCGCCCGCCGTGCCCTCCTGGCCGCTCGCCGGGGAGCCCGCGCTCCGGGACGGGACCCGACGATGACGACGCCCGCCGCCCGCTACTCCTGAGCCCGTTCCTCCGCCTCCTCCGGCACGATCGTCGCCACGATCCGCTCCACGAGCCCGTCCGGCACGTTCACCCCGGGCACTACGCCGTCCAGGACGCCCGGCAGCGTCAGGTGCTCCAGGATCAGTCCGAGCATGGCCAGGTACAGGACCGCCACGGTCTCGTCGCCGCCCGGAAGCCCGGCGGCCCGCTGGAACTCCATGCCCTCCACGAGGTCGCCACGGACCGAGGCGGTGTAGGAGGCGAGCAGTCCGGGGCGCCGGGTGGCCTCCAGCCGCATCTCCAGCAGGGCCAGCCAGCCCGTGCGGTCACCGGTCGCGCGCGCCATCAGGTCGTGCATGAACGCGGCGACGAGCGAGCGGTCCCGCGGCCGGGTCAGCAGTTCGGCGACGACCGCCGGGTCGGGTGCGAGCCGTATGTGCAGCCGGGAGTCGATCTGGCGCAGCAGGTCGTCCCGGCCGCCGAAGTAGTTGGAGGCGGTGCCCACCGGCACCCCGGCCTGCGCGTCCACCGCGCGGAACGTCAGCCCCCGGGCCCCTTCGCGGGCGAGCACCTCGACCCCGGCGTCGACCAGGGCCGTGCGGCGTTCAGGGTTGGCGGCCATGCGGAATCCCCTTTCCCACGTGTCTCGATCTCCGGTCCGCGTCCGTGGAGCCCTTGCAACCACTACAAGTGAAGTACTACAAATGGAGTGGTTCATGGACGAGGCAGCCTACGGAAAGAGACCGCGTTGCGAAAGCTCACCTACTTCATCGCCTGCTCCATCGACGGCTTCATCGGGGATCCGGAGGGCGACGCGTCGGCGATGATGCGCCTCGTCGACGAGGAGCTCTTCGCCTTCATCAAGGCGGAGTACCCGGAGACCCTCCCCACCCACGGCCGCCGCCCGCTCGGCATCGACGACCTGCCGAACCGGCGGTTCGACACGGTCGTCCAGGGCCGCGCAAGCTATGACATCGCCCTGAAGGAGGGCGTCACCAGCCCGTACGCCCACCTGCGCGAGTACGTCGCCTCGCGCACGCTGAAGGAATCACCCGACCCGAACGTCGAGATCATCGGCGACGACCTGGTGGGCCGGGTCCGGGAGCTGAAGGCCGAGGACGGCGAGCTCGGCATCTACCTGTGCGGGGGCTCCGCGCTCGCCGGTGAACTGCTCGGTGAGATCGACGAGCTGGTCATCAAGACGTACCCGATCGTGCAGGGCGCCGGCATGCCGATGTTCGGCGCGGGCTTCTCGGTGGCGGAGTTCGCCCTCGAGTCGGTGCGCACGTTCGGGAACGGGGTGCTGGTGCGCACGTACAGCAGGGAGCGCTGAACCGGCGCCGGGCCGGTGCGGGGCTTTCCCCGAGAGGGAGCGAAGTCGCCACGACCGGTCCGCCGGGCACCAGGCACACCGGCAGGATCCGTACGCGTGTCACGGCGGCGCGGACTGCCGGCGGGCGGGCGGCCGTGCGGGCGGCTCCCGCCCCTGCCCGCCGCCTCCGAAGGCGCCCGCACCCGGCCGTCGGGGCGCCGGGTGGCGGCCTGCGGGCCGGGTGCGGACAGGGATACCGGGCGACCAGGGAAATCGCAGGTCGAACGGCGTGATCGAGGATCAGGCCTTCTTGGTCTCCCAGAAGATCTTGTCGATCTGGGCGATGTGGTCCAGCGCCTTCTGGCCGGTGGCCGGGTCGGTCGAACCCTTGGCGGCCGACAGGGCCTTGAGGGTGTCGTTGACCAGCTGGTGCAGCTCCGGGTACTTCTCGAAGTGCGGGGGCTTGAAGTAGTCGCTCCACAGGACGGAGACGTGGTGCTTCGCCAGTTCGGCGCGCTGCTCCTTGATGACCGTGGCGCGGGCCTGGAAGTGGGCGTCGTCGTTGCCGGCCATCTTCTCCTGGACGGCCTTCACCGACTCCGCCTCGATGCGGGCCTGGGCCGGGTCGTACACGCCGCAGGGCAGGTCGCAGTGGGCGCTGACCTTGACCTTGGGGGCAAACAGGCGGGAAAGCATGGAGCAATCCTTCCTCGTGATCGTCTTCTCACAGGGGACATTACTCCGTGGAGGAGTGGTTTTCTCGGGTGCCCCCGGGGGCTTAGGACAAAAGTCCGGGTTCAGACTGGGACTGGTGGAGGAAGAACCGGGGAGGTGCCGGGTGATGCCGGAGCTGTCGCAGGACGCCGGGCGGGCGGGAGCGCCGCTGCCCTTCGGGGTGGCCGAGGTGACGGGGCCGTCCATGGTGCCCACGCTGCACCACGGGGACCGGCTCCTGGTGCACTACGGAGCCCCGGTCAGGCCGGGGTGCGTAGTCGTGCTGCGGCACCCGTTCCAGCAGGATCTGCTCGTGGTCAAGCGGGCCGCCGAGCGGCGCGAGGGCGGCTGGTGGGTCCTGGGGGACAACCGGTACGCCGGCGGTGACAGCACCGACTACGGGGTGGTGCCCGACGAACTGGTGCTCGGCCGGGTCCGCCTGCGCTACCGGCCGCGCAGGCCGGCTCAGCGCTCGCCGCTGGCCGTGCTGGGCTGGGCGCTGTCGGCGGCCCGGCCGGTGTTCTCCGTCCGCTCGGCCTCCAGGCGCTTGCGGGCGCGGTAGGCGGCCACGTTGGCGCGGGTGGCGCAGCGGTCCGAGCAGTAGCGCCGGGAGCGGTTGGTCGAGGTGTCGAGATAGGCGTTGCGGCAGGGCGGCGCCTCGCACAGGCCGAGGCGGTCCACGCCGTACTCGGTGAGGTGGAAGGCCAGACCCATCGCGGCGATGGCGGCGTAGCCGGCGGTCGGGTTGGACGGGTGGTCCGCCAGGTGCATGTGCCACAGCGGGCGGCCGTCGTCGTCACGGTGGTCGTGCCCGGAGATCTGCGGGCTCACCGGGAACTCCAGCAGCAGCGAGTTCAGCAGGTCGACGCCGAGGGTCTCGTCGCCCGCGTCCGCCGCCTCGAAGACCGCGCGCAGCCTGGCCCGGACGGAACGGAACCGGGTCACGTCCGCCTCGGTCGCGCGCCGCGCCGCGGACTGGTTGGCACCGAACAAATCACGGACGGCGTCCACCGAGGTCAGGGTGTCCGTGCCGCGGGCAGGCTCCTCGGTGTTGACGAGACGCAGGGCGTAGTCCGAGTAATAGGCCAGTTCCACTTGTAGTCCTTACGCGGGAGGTCTATGGTCGTGCCTGCGGTCAAGTAACAGGTGATTGCGCTTAAAGGGTATTACGTTTCACGGATGAGGGAGGGCTGCATGACGGACGTGAACACCAGTGCGACGACCGCCGGGGCCGTGGCGACAGCCGACTGGCAGGCCTGGCAGGAGAGCTGGGACCGCCAGCAGGAGTGGTACATGCCCGACCGCGAGGAGCGGTTCCGGATCATGCTCGACATGGTGGAGGCCCTCGCCGGCACCTCCCCGCGCGTCCTGGACCTCGCCTGCGGCACGGGGACCATCACCGCCCGGCTGTTCGCCCGGTTCCCGGAGGCCACCAGCACCGGCGTCGACCTGGACCCGGCGCTGCTCACCATCGCCGGGGGCACCTTCGCGGACGACGAGCGGGTCACCTTCGTCACGGCCGACCTCAAGGACCCCGACTGGCCCGCCCGGCTTCCCCACGACTCCTACGACGCCGTACTGACCGCGACCGCCCTCCACTGGCTGCACGGCGAACCCCTCGCGGACCTCTACGGACAGGTCGCGGAGCTGGTCCGCGACGGCGGTGTCTTCATGAACGCGGACCACATGATCGACGAGACGACCCCCCGGATCAACGCGGCCGAGCGCGCCCAGCGCCACGCGCGCATGGATCGGGCCAGGCGCAGCGGCGCCCTCGACTGGGCCGCATGGTGGAAGGCCGCGGCCGAGGACCCCGCCCTGGCCGAGCCCACCGCCCGCCGCTTCGAGATCTACGGCGAGCACGCCGACGGCGACACGCCGTCCGCCGCGTGGCACGCGCGCGTGCTGCGCGAGAAGGGTTTCGCCGAGGCCCGCCCGGTGTGGTGCTCGCCCTCGGACACCCTGCTGCTCGCGGTGAAGTAGGGCTCGCCGCACGAGGCGCACGAGGCGCACGAGGCGCACGAGGCGCACGAGGCGCACGGCGGAGGGGCGGTACGGAGACCATCCGTACCGCCCCTCCGTCCTTGCGTGTCCCCGTGGGCCGTCAGAGCACCTTGGACAGGAACGACTTCGTCCGCTCGTGCTGCGGGTCGGTCAGCACGTCCCGCGGGCGGCCGGACTCGACCACCACACCGCCGTCCATGAAGACCAGGCTGTCACCCACCTCGCGGGCGAAGCCCATCTCGTGGGTGACGACGACCATCGTCATGCCCGACTCGGCCAGGTCACGCATGACGTCGAGGACGTCACCGACCAGCTCCGGGTCGAGGGCCGAGGTCGGCTCGTCGAACAGCATCAGCTTCGGGTCCATGGCGAGCGCTCGCGCGATCGCCACCCGCTGCTGCTGGCCGCCGGAGAGCTGCGAGGGGTAGCCGTCGGCCTTGTCGGCCAGGCCCACGCGCTCCAGCAGCTGCCCCGCGCGCTCCCTGGCCTGCGCCCTGCTCACTCCCTTGACCTGCACCGGCGCCTCCATGACGTTCTCCAGCGCCGTCATGTGCGGGAACAGGTTGAAGCGCTGGAAGACCATGCCGATGTCCCGGCGCTTCAGCGCGACCTCGCTGTCCTTGAGCTCGTACAGCTTGTCGCCCTTCTGGCGGTAGCCGACCAGCTCGCCGTCGACGTACAGTCGCCCGGCGTTGATCTTCTCGAGGTGGTTGATACACCTCAGGAAGGTGGACTTGCCGGAGCCGGAAGGGCCGATGAGGCAGAACACCTCACCCGTCCTGACCTCGAGGTCGATGCCCTTGAGGACCTCCACGAGACCGAAGGACTTGTGAACGCCCTCCGCCTTGACCATGGGAACGGAGGGGCTCTTCACCGGTGTGTCCGTCGCGCTCGCCTTCACCTGGTCGGTCATGCCGCGCCTCCCTTCGGGCGGCCGAGGGACAGCATGTTCGCCCTCACCTTCTGCCACGGCGTCGCCGGCAGCTGCCGGGTGGAGCCGCGGGCGTAGTAACGCTCCAGGTAGTACTGGCCGACGCTGAAGACCGAGGTCAGCAGCAGGTACCAGGCCGCCGCCAGGAACAGCATCTCCGCGGGGGCACCGGAGGTCTGCCCGATGTCCTGGGCCACCCTGAACAACTCGGAGTACTGGACGACGGACACCAGCGAGGTCGTCTTCAGCATGTTGATGACCTCGTTGCCCGTGGGCGGCACGATGACGCGCATCGCCTGCGGGATGACGATGCGGCGCAGCGTCTTGGGGTGGCTCATGCCCAGCGCGTGCGACGCCTCCGTCTGGCCCTCGTCGACCGAGAGCAGACCTGCCCGGCAGATCTCCGCCATGTACGCGGCCTCGTTGAGGCCGAGGCCGAGCAGCGCGGTCAGGAACGGGGTCATGAAGTCGGACCACTCGTCCCGGTAGAACGGCCCGAGGTTGATGTACTCGAAGACCAGCCCCAGGTTGAACCAGACCACCAGCTGCACCAGGACCGGGGTGCCGCGGAAGAACCAGATGTAGAACCACGCGATCGCCGAGGTCACCGGGTTCTTCGACAGCCGCATGACGGCCAGCACGATGCCGCCGACGATGCCCATGGTCATGGCCAGGACGGTCATCAGGAGCGTCTTGCCCACACCGCTGAGGACGCGGTCGTCGAAGAAGTAGTCCGGGATCGCGTTCCAGTTGATCCTGCCCTGGGAGAAGGCGTAGACGACCGTGCCGAACAGGGCGAGAGCGATCACGGCTGTGACGTACCGGCCGTAGTGACGGACCGGGATGGCCTTGATGGCCTCCGGGCCGGCCGGGGGGGTGTCGGCCGGCCCCGTCGTCTTGTCGATGTCAACAGTCACGGGTGTTGCCTTTCAGTGCCGCGAGGCCCGCGGTCACTTGCCGCCGTTGACGGTGGCCTCGTCGACGGCGCCTTCCGCGACGCCCCACTTGTCCATGATCTTCTGGTACTCGCCGTTCTCGATCAAGGCCTCCAGCGCCGCCTGGAGGGCGTCCCGCAGCTCGGTGTTGTTCTTGGCGACCGCGATGCCGTACGGGGCGGCCTCGACCTGCTCGCCGACCAGCTCGAAGTCCTTGCCGCCGCCGGAGGTCTTCACGGCGTACGCGGCGACCGGGAAGTCGGACGAGCCGGCGTCGGCGCCGCCGGCCCGCAGGCGGGTCTGGGCCTGCTGGTCGTTGTCGAAGGACTCGATGCTGAGCTTCTGGTCCGCCGGGCACTTCTCGGCCTCGGCCTTGGCGAGGTCCTCGGAGACGGTGCCGCGCTGCAGCACGATCTTCTTGCCGCACAGGTCGGACCATGTCTTGATGCCCTGGTCGTCACCCTTCTTGGTGTAGATCGACACACCGGCCGTGAAGTAGTCGACGAAGTCGACGCCCTCGCCGACCTTCTTGCCGGTCTCGGAGTCGATGCCTTCCTGGCGGTCCTTGGTGTCGGTCATCGCGGACATCGCGATGTCGTACCGCTTGGAGCGCAGGCCTGTGATCAGGGTGTCGAAGGTGCCGTTCTCGAACTCGAACGTCACGCCGAGCTGCTTGCCCATGGCGTCGGCGAGGTCGGGGTCGATGCCGACCGTCTCGCCGGAGTCGTCCTTGAACTCGACCGGGGCGTACGCGATGTCCGAGCCGACCTTGATGACGCCCTTGTCGCGGATCGCCTGCGGCAGCTCGTCGGCCAGCGGGGCGGCGCTGCCGGCCGCGGTGTCGCCGCTGTCCGATCCGTTGCCGTTGTCCTTGGTCTGGTCACCGCAGCCGGTGACGAGCAGGGCGCCTGCGACCGCGATCGCGCCAACCGCTGCCAGTCGGGACTTGGCGGCGGGGGTACGACGGGTGATGCGTGCGGTCATGGTGTTCCTCCGGCGGAAGGGTGGGGTGCCGATGGGGTCGGCCACGGCCGATGGGAATCGGCGGTGCCGCGAGTCGACGGAAGCACACGTCTTCGAGTGTCGCGACTCTGTGTGATGACCGCATCTTGCCATTCGGACTGCGCCGTTCAGTGGGCTCGCCATGTCAAAATCGGATAACAGGTGACGCTCGAACCGCACTGCTCCGCTCCACCACGGCCGGACAGCCTGCTGGTTTACGCCATCGTGGCCGGAAGATCTCCGGTCTTCGATGAGGTAAAGGGCGTTCGGCCGTCGGATTTGTTACGGCTCGAGCGCTTGCCGAGTCTTCGTCCGGGCCTTGTCCTGAAATGGGTCGATGGGTCCCGGCGCCCGCATGTGACCTTTGCGTTATGGACTCGTCGCCGAAGGCGTCGGTCCGGTAAGAAGGTGCTTTACACCCCTCATCCGGGGATCAGGGCGCGTGTGCGGCGCGCCCGTCGTGTCTGAGCCCGACGCATCAACCCCCCGGGCCCGGCACGGTCCCGCCCGCTCCTCACCCGGAGCGGAAACCCTCAAACCATGAACGATTAAGGGGTAAAACCAAGTGGCAGCGGAGATTGTCAATCCTCGCAGCGACAGCGAAAGCCGGACCGGTCATGAGGAGCAGGACGGGAGGGCGGAGCCCCTCGAGTCCTTCGACCCGGCATTCGCGCTGCACCGCGGCGGCAAGATGGCTGTGCAGGCCACCGTGCCGCTCCGGGACAAGGACGACCTGTCCCTGGCGTACACACCCGGCGTCGCGAAGGTGTGCAGCGCGATCGCCGAGCAGCCGGACCTCGTCCACGACTACACCTGGAAGTCCTCGGTCGTCGCCGTCGTCACGGACGGCACGGCCGTGCTGGGGCTCGGTGACATCGGCCCCGGGGCCTCCCTCCCCGTGATGGAGGGCAAGGCGATCCTCTTCAAGCAGTTCGGCGGCGTGGACGCGGTTCCGCTCGCCCTGGACTGCACCGACGTGGACGAGATCGTCGAGACCGTGGTCCGGCTCGCCCCGTCCTTCGGCGGCGTGAACCTGGAGGACATCTCGGCGCCCCGGTGCTTCGAGATCGAGCAGCGGCTCCAGGAACTGCTGGACATCCCGGTCTTCCACGACGACCAGCACGGCACCGCGGTCGTGTCGCTGGCGGCGCTGCGCAACGCGGCGCGGCTGAGCGGGCGGTCCCTGGGCGAGCTGCGGGTCGTGATCTCGGGCGCGGGCGCGGCCGGTGTGGCCATCGCGAAGATGCTCGTCGAGGCCGGTATCGGCGATGTCGCGGTGGCCGACCGCAAGGGCGTCGTCTCGCGGGACCGCGAGGACCTCACGCCGATCAAGCGGGAGGTGGCGCAGTTCACCAACAAGGCCGGCCTCGCCGGATCGCTGGAGGACGCGCTCGCCGGGGCCGACGTCTTCATCGGCGTCTCCGGCGGCACGGTCGCGGAGCCGGCGGTGGCGTCGATGGCCGAGGGAGCCTTCGTCTTCGCCATGGCCAACCCCGAACCCGAGGTGCGCCCGGAGATCGCCCACAAGTACGCGGCTGTCGTGGCCACCGGGCGGTCGGACTTCCCGAACCAGATCAACAACGTGCTGGCGTTCCCGGGGATCTTCGCCGGGGCGCTGCAGGTGCGGGCCTCGCGGATCACCGAGGGGATGAAGCTGGCGGCGGCCGAGGCGCTGGCGGCCGTGGTCGGGGACGATCTCGCCCCCGACTACGTCATCCCGTCCCCGTTCGACGAGCGGGTCGCGCCGGCGGTGACCGCGGCGGTCGCCGCGGCGGCCCGCGCGGAGGGCGTCGCCCGCCGCTGAGGCGTGCGAAGGTGTGCCGGCCCCGCTCACAGGTGGGCGGGGCCGACTCGCCTGTGCGGTCCGAAGCGCGGTGGCAAGAAGGCGTGTCTCACAGCGACGCCTTGTTCCGTCAGGGGGACGGGCGACCTATCGTCAAGGTCATGTTCGCTGTCTACGCCGCCCGAATCGACCGTGACCAGCCGCTTTCCGGTCTGGAGCTGGGGGAGCGCCCGGCTCCCGAGGTCCGCCCCGGCTGGAGCACCGTGACCGTGAAGGCCGCCTCCCTCAATCACCATGACCTGTGGTCCCTGCGGGGCGTCGGCCTTCCGGAGGACCGACTGCCGATGATCCTCGGCTGCGACGCCGCCGGGATCGACGAGGACGGCAACGAGGTCGTCCTGCACTCCGTGATCGGACAGACCGGCCACGGGGTGGGCCCCGGAGAACCCCGGTCGATCCTGACGGAGCGCTACCCCGGCACGTTCGCCGAGCAGGTCGCCGTGCCCACCTGGAACGTCCTGCCCAAGCCGAAGGAACTGTCCTTCGAGGAGGCGGCCTGCCTGCCCACGGCCTGGCTGACCGCGTACCGGATGCTGTTCACCAACGCCGGAGTGCGGCCCGGCGACTCCGTACTGGTGCAGGGCGCCGGCGGAGGCGTCGCCACCGCCGCGATCGTGCTCGGCAGGGCCGCGGGACTGCGGGTGTTCGCCACCAGCCGCGACGAGGCGAAGCGGAAGCGGGCCCTGGAGCTGGGCGCCGTGGAGGCGCTGGAACCCGGGGCGCGGCTGCCGCAGCGGGTCGACGCGGTCGTCGAGACGGTGGGGGCCGCCACCTGGTCCCACTCGGTGAAGTCCCTGCGGCCCGGCGGCACGCTGGTGATCTCCGGCGCCACCAGCGGAGACCGGCCCTCGCACGCCGAGCTGACCCGGATCTTCTTCCTGGAGCTCAGGGTCGTCGGGTCGACGATGGGCGGCAAGGACGAGCTGGAGGACCTGCTCGCCTTCTGCGCCGCCGCCGGCGTGCGTCCCGTCATCGACGAGGTGCTGCCCATGGACCGGGCCCGGGAGGGGTTCGAGCGCATGGAGACGGGCGGGCAGTTCGGAAAGATCGTGCTCACCGCCCCGTAGTCGCGCGGCGGTACGCCGCCCGGGCCTGCCGCCTCTCGCGGTGGGTGCTCACGGCCGGTCCGGTTTCCGGGCCGGCCGCCGGCATGTCAACTGGGGTTGACGTGCGCGAGCTTGTCAACGTATGTTGACGCCATGACCGAGGCAACCGATCTTGCCGAGCGGGCGGGTGACGGTGATCCACGGGTCGGCCTGCGGGCCGTCGCCGCGCTGCGCAGGCTGCTGGAGCAGTTGGAGGCCGTGCAGGTGCGCAACGCGCGCGATCGCGGCTGGTCGTGGCAGGAGATCGCCAACGAGCTCGGAGTGAGCAGGCAGGCCGTGCACAAGAAGTACGGGAGGCATTGATGTTCGAGCGGTTCACGAAGGATGCCCGAGCCGTGGTGAAGGGGGCGGGCGAGCAGGCCGAGAGGGCGGGGGCACGGTATGTCGGCGCCGACCACCTGCTGCTGGCCCTGATCGACCGGGAGGGCGGCCGGGGTTCGTTCGCGCTGGCCGCTCTCGGACTCGCCGGGCGACGGGACTCGGTGCGGGCCGCGGTGGGGGAGGCGCGCCGGAGGGCCGGGCTGACCCAGGCCGAGACCGACGCGCTGGCCGGGCTGGGCATCGACGTCACGGAGATCGTCACCAGGGTGGAGAACGTGCACGGCCCCGGAGCCATGTCCCGTGACGGGAGGAGTACCGGCCGGTGGCGCTCGGGGCACCGGCCCTTCACCCGGGAGGCCAAGGACACCCTGGTGGGCGCCCTGCGTGTCGCCACCGACCGCCGCCACCGCCACATCGGCGACGAACACCTCCTGCTGGCCCTGACCGTCCGCCCCGGCGTCCCGGCAGAAGTCCTCGCGGATCACGGCGTCACGTACCAGTCCCTGGTGAGGGTCCTGTACGGCGACGGGGAGGCCAGGGCGGGCTGAGCGACCGTGGGAGCCGGACGCCCGGTCGGGCCCCGGCCGTCCGCCGGGGTGCCTGCACGGGCTCTGCCGAGGGCGGGTGGCGGGCGGCGCAAAGCCGGTCGGGGGACGCCGGGGCCGGGGACCGCATGATGCGGGCCGCGTGCGGTCGCGGGCCGAGGGGGACCGGGCCTGCCGGGGGCTCAGGGCTTCGGGGCGTGCAGGAGGGCTCCGATCCGGGCTGCGGCCGTGGACAGGTGGTGGCGGGCTTCGCGGAGCTGGTCCGGGGTGACACCGTGGTCGCGGGTCGCGTCGCGGATGTCGTCCCGGAAGCGGTCCAGCAGGCGGTCCAGGTCGCGCGCGGGGTCACCGGCGGAGTCCGTGGCGCCCTCGTGCGCCCATGCCGGGGTGTAGTCGGCGGGGAAGTCCTCCGGTGTCCGGGAGTACGACGGTCCGGGCGCCGGGGCGCCGCTCTGCGTGCCGGTACGGCCGAAGCCGAAGTCCTTGCCGAACTCGCCCACCTCCTTGACCAGCTCACCCAGGCCCTCGCGCAGGCCCGTCGGCCAGTCGCCCCGTGAGAAGTGGTCCTGCACCTGCTCCTGGACCCGCCGGGCGATGCGCTGCACCTCCTCCTGGGCCTGGGCGGCGGCCCGGTCCTGGGCCTCCTTGGCCTGACGGCGGGCACGCTGCGCCTCGTCGCGGGCGCGGCGGCTCTCGTCCTTCGCGCGCCGGGCCTGTTCCTTCCACTCCTGCTTGGCGCGGCGCATCTCCTCCTTCGCGGCGCGCCAGGCCTCGTTGTCGCCGAGGCCCGTGAAGTCACCGCCGGAGGCAGAGCCGGTGCCGGCCCCGCCCGGTGCCTCCGCGTCACGGCCGCCCTCGCGGGCCTGGCCGGCGGCGGCACGCATCTCGCGGCGCAGGTCGCCCGCCGCACCGCGGACGTCGGCGCGGATCTCGGCGGCCAGCTCGGCGACCGACTCCCGGATCTCCAGCTCCAGGTCGATCAGCTCGCCGCTGCGGTCGGTCAGTTCGGCACGGCCGGCGTCCGTGATCGAGTACACCTTGCGGCCGCCCTCGGTGGTGTGGGTGACCAGGCCCTCGGCCTCCAGTTTGGCCAGGCGCGGGTAGACCGTGCCCGCCGACGGCGCGTAGAGCCCCTGGAAACGCTCCTCGAGCAGACGGATCACCTCGTAGCCGTGGCGCGGGGCCTCGTCCAGCAGCTTCAGCAGGTAGAGGCGGAGACGGCCGTGGGCGAAGACGGGGGCCATGTCAGAGCACCTTCTTGTCGGTCGGGCCCTCGGCGGGGCCGTCGGGTGCGGCGCCGGTGGGGCCGGGGCCCGGAGCAGGGACGGAAGGGTCCCCCGAGCCCTCCCACGGCCCGCTCTCCTCCGCGTGGGGCGGGCGGCGCAGCAGGGCAATGGAGCCGGAGACGGTGGTGGCCCGCAGCTTGCCGGTGCCCGCGCCCAGCCGGCCGGTTATCTTGTGGGCGCCCCACTGGCCGTGCACCCGGAGGCCGTCGAAAGCGTTGGAGACGGCGCCGCTCGCCGTGTTGGCCTCGACCTCGGCATCCGCCGGATCGGGCAGCCGGATCGCGATCTCGCCGGAGACGCTGGTCAGCCGGATGTCGGTGGGACCGTCGGCGGCGAGGTCCACGATCATGGAGCCGCTGACCGAGTCCGCCCGCACGGTGGAGCCGGAGCCGTCGACCACGGTGAGGTCGCCGGAGACGGAGTGGAAGCGGATGTCGCCGGTGACGGACTGGGCTTCGACGTTCCCGGACACGGTGTCCGCGCGGACCGGGCCGGCGAGGGCGACCAGGGTCGCGTCGCCCGTGACGCCCTGCAGCACGGACGGCCCCTTGACCCCGGAGACGACGGCGGCGGCGCCGACCACTCCCACCTCGACCCGCGTGTGTGCCGGAACGGCCAGGGAGACCACCGCGCTGCGGCGCCAGCCCTTGCTGTCCAGCCACTTGAGGAAGCCCTTCCAGGGCAGGTCCTCGTAGGCCACCGTCAGGACGCCGTCCCGCTGGGTCACCACCAGAGGCGGTCCCTCGATCTCGGAGACCTCCAGCCGGGCGGATCCCTCGTCCGTGCCCACCACGTTCACCGTCCCGTTGACGAGACGGACGTTGAGCTCGGTCACCGGATCGTCGAAAGTGATCTTCTCGGGCCCCGAGACGGACCTTTCGGACATGGTGGAACCTCCTGGGGCGGGTTGCCGGACTGTCTGGACGACGGAGAGCGGCGGAGAGCGACGGAGGGCGAAACGGTGCAACGGGAGGTGCGGTGCATGGTCGCACGCGCACCACGACGCGCCATATCGCGTCTCACGTAATTCACGATATATCGCGGACGGGGAAAGTCAAGACACTCGTTCCGGCGAGTGGCGGCCATGCGAAAAGGAGGAATTGTCCTACGGTATGACCATGTCGACGGAACAGTCCCAGGTCGCGGGCCGGGCCCGTCCCGTACCGGGAGCCCTGCTCCTGTGCCGTGCGGAGGCCGGATCCGTCGCCTCCGCCGCCCGGCTGCTGCACGAACGCATGCTGCTCGCCCGAGCCGGTGACGAATGGAGCGTGCTCGTCCCCGAGGGCGGGCCCTGGCGGTCCGGCACGGACCCGGTGGACCGGGTGGTCCACGGCTGGGCCATCGCGCTCACCGTCGGTGTCTCCTGGCCGGTGCTGGCCCTGTGGTGGGACGGAGAGCGGGCCGGGATCACCCTTGCCGCCGGCTTCCGCAGTCCGGTCGGCTACGTGTGGCTGGCCGACGGCACGCCGGCCGGCATGGAGGAGGCCATGCGCACCTTCGCGGGCCGGCTCGGCCTCGACCCGGTCCTGGACATGCGGGCCCTGGACGAGCTGACCCGACCCGATTCCGCCGCCGACGCCTCCGCGCGGCTGAGCGGCGTCCTCGCCGTCCTCACCCGTGCGGGCGTATTCCTGCCCCCGGGACTCGTCCCCGGCGAGAACGCCGACGGACTGCTCGAAGCGGCCCGGCTCCAGCCGGACACCCGTCGGATCGAGGAGGACGGGAGCGTTGAGGAGGACGGGAGCGGTAGGAGCGCTACGGACCGGCCGGACGGCATCACCGACGCCCGGCGCCCCGCACCCCGGCGCCCCCTACTCCGGCCCTCCCGCGCGGGCGGCCCGCCGTCCGTGCCCGCCGTCGTGTGCGTCCCGGCCCTCGTCCAGATGGCCGCGGGCCTGCCGCTGGCCGTCTGGGGCCTACGCCACCGCAGCGGCGGCTGGATCGTGGCGGGGGCGCTCCTGTTCGCCCACGGCGCCGTCGCGCTGGCCGACCACACCCTCACCCATCCACGCGACTGAACCCACGCGACTGAACCCGTGCGACTGAACCCACGCGACTGATCCCGCGCGACCAGGGCCAGGCCCTCCTCCTACTCCTCGTCCTCGTCGTCGTCCAGCCGGGCCAGCCATGTCGCCAGGCGTTCCACCGGCACCTCGAAGTCGGGGTTGAGGTCGACGAACGTCCGCAGCTGCTCGGCGAGCCACTCGAAGGTGACCTCCTCCTCGCCGCGCCGCTTCTCCAGTTCCTCGATGCCACGGTCCGTGAAGTACATGAGGACAAGAATATGTGCGCCCACACGGACGGGGCCGCACCCCCACAGTGGGGGTGCGGCCCGGTCACGTACGGCCTGCGACCCATGCCGGGGCCGCTCAGGAGTCCGTCAGGCGTCGAACACCTCACGCACCAGCTGCTCCTGCTCGGCCTGGTGCCGCTTCGCGGAACCGACGGCAGGGGACGAGCCGTGCGGGCGCGAGATGCGGCGCAGACGCTCGCCGTGCGGGACGTCGGCGCCGACCGCCAGGTCGAGGTGGTCGATCAGGTTGAGCGCGATGAACGGCCAGGCCCCCTGGTTCGCCGGCTCCTCCTGGGTCCACAGGTACTTCTCGGCGTTCGGGTACTTCTTGATCTCCGCCTGGAGCTCGGCACCCGGCAGCGGGTACAGGCGCTCGATGCGCAGGATCGCCGTGTCCGTCACGCCGCGCTTCTTCCGCTCGGCCTCGAGGTCGTAGTAGACCTTGCCGGCGCAGAAGACGACCTTCTTGACCGCGGCCGGGTCGACCGAGTCGTCGCCGATCACCGGGCGGAACTGGCCCGTGGTGAACTCCTCCGCCTTCGAGGCCGCGGCCTTCAGGCGCAGCATCGACTTCGGCGTGAAGACGACCAGCGGCTTGTGGTGCGGGTTGTGCACCTGCCACCGCAGGAGGTGGAAGTAGTTCGACGGGAGGGTCGGCATCGCGACCGTCATGTTGTTCTGTGCGCAGAGCTGCAGGAACCGCTCAGGACGGGCCGAGGAGTGGTCCGGGCCCTGGCCCTCGTAGCCGTGCGGCAGGAGCAGGGTCACACCGGAGGTCTGGTTCCACTTCTGCTCGGCCGACGAGATGAACTCGTCCACGACCGTCTGCGCGCCGTTGACGAAGTCGCCGAACTGCGCCTCCCACATCACCAGCGCGTCGGGGCGGGCCAGCGAGTAGCCGTACTCGAAGCCCATCACCGCGTATTCGGACAGCAGGGAGTTGTAGACGTTGTACCGGGCCTGGTCCTCGGACAGGTACAGCAGCGGCGTGTGCTCCTCGCCGGTCTCCCGGTTGATGATCACCGCGTGCCGCTGGCCGAAGGTGCCGCGCTGCGAGTCCTGGCCGGACAGCCGGACCGGGACGCCCTCCAGGAGCAGCGAGCCGACCGCGAGGGTCTCGCCCATGCCCCAGTCGATGGTGCCGTCCTCGACCATCGATGCCCGGCGCTGCAGCTGCGGCAGCAGACGCGGGTGGACGGTGATGTGGTCGGGGATGTTGACCTGGGACTCGGCGATCCGCTTGACGACCTCGGAGGTGACCGCCGTGTTCACGGCCACCGGGAACTGGGCCTGCGGCTCCGAGGGCTCGACGGCCGTCGGCTGGGACGCCGCCTCGCGGACCTCGGTGAAGACCTTCTCCAGCTGGCCCTGGTAGTCCTGCAGCGCCTGCTCGGCTTCCTCCAGGGTGATGTCGCCGCGACCGATGAGGGACTCGGTGTACAGCTTGCGCACCGAGCGCTTCTTGTCGATCAGGTCGTACATCAAAGGCTGGGTGAAGGCCGGGTTGTCGGTCTCGTTGTGACCGCGGCGGCGGTAGCAGATGAGGTCGATCACCACGTCCTTGTTGAAGGCCTGGCGGAACTCGAAGGCCAGCCGCGCCACGCGGACGCACGCCTCCGGGTCGTCGCCGTTCACGTGGAAGATCGGGGCCTCGATCATGCGGGCCACGTCCGTCGCGTACATCGACGAGCGCGAGGACTCGGGCGCGGCGGTGAAGCCGACCTGGTTGTTGATGACGACGTGGACCGTGCCACCGGTGCGGTAGCCGCGCAACTGGGACATGTTCAGGGTCTCGGCCACCACGCCCTGGCCCGCGAAGGCCGCGTCGCCGTGGATCGCCACCGGCAGGACGGTGAAGTCCGTGCCGCCCTTGTTGATGATGTCCTGCTTGGCGCGCGCGACGCCCTCCAGGACCGGGTCCACCGCCTCCAGGTGGGAGGGGTTGGCGACCAGGGAGACCTTGATCTGCTCGCCGTCGAGACCGGTGAAGGTGCCCTCGGCGCCCAGGTGGTACTTCACGTCGCCGGAGCCGTGCATCGACTTCGGGTCGAGGTTGCCCTCGAACTCGCGGAAGATCTGTGCGTACGACTTGCCCACGACGTTGGCCAGCACGTTCAGCCGGCCGCGGTGGGCCATGCCGACGACGACCTCGTCGAGACGGGACTCGGCGGCCGAGTCCAGCACGGCGTCGAGCAGCGGGATGACGGACTCGCCGCCCTCCAGGGAGAAGCGCTTCTGGCCGACGTACTTGGTCTGCAGGAAGGTCTCGAAGGCCTCCGCCGCGTTCAGCCGGCGCAGGATGCGCAGCTGCTCCTCGCGCTCCAGGTTGGAGTGCGAGCGCTCCACGCGGTCCTGGATCCACTTGCGCTGCTTCGGATCCTGGATGTGCATGAACTCGATGCCGGTGGTGCGGCAGTACGAGTCGCGGAGCACGCCGAGGATGTCGCGCAGCTTCATCAGGCTCTTGCCCGAGAAACCGCCGACCGCGAACTCGCGCTCCAGGTCCCACAGGGTGAGCCCGTGCTCGGTGATGTCCAGGTCGGGGTGCTTGCGCTGGCGGTACTCCAGCGGGTCGGTGTCGGCCATGACGTGGCCGCGGACCCGGTAGGAGTGGATCAGCTCGAAGACGCGGGCGGCCTTGGTGACGTCGTCGTCGTGGGACGCGTCGATGTCCTTGAGCCAGCGGACCGGCTCGTAGGGGATGCGCAGCGCCTCGAAGATGTCGTCGTAGAAGCCGTTCTCGCCCAGCAGCAGGTTCGCCACGGCGCGCAGGAACTCGCCGGAGGCGGCGCCCTGGATCACCCGGTGGTCGTAGGTCGACGTGAGCGTCATGACCTTCGAGATGCCGAGCTTGTTCAGGGTGTCCTGACTGGTGCCCTGGAACTCCGCCGGGTAGTCCATGGAGCCGACGCCCAGGATCACCGACTGGTTCGGCATCAGGCGCGGCACCGAGTGGACGGTGCCGAGGCCGCCGGGGTTGGTCAGCGAGACGGTGACTCCGCTGAAGTCGTCCATCGTCAGCTTGTTGTCGCGGGCGCGACGGACGATGTCCTCGTAGGCCTGCCAGAACTCGAAGAAGTTCAGCGTCTCGGCCTTCTTGATGCCCGCGACGACCAGCTGGCGGTCGCCGTTCGGCTTGACCAGGTCGATGGCGAGGCCGAACTTGACGTGCTCCGGCTTCACCAGGGTGGGCTTGCCGTCCACCTTCGCGTAGTGCCAGTTCATCGACGGCATCGCCTTGATGGCCTGGACCATCGCGTAGCCGATGAGGTGCGTGAAGGAGATCTTCCCGCCGCGGGCACGCTTGAGGTGGTTGTTGATGACGATGCGGTTGTCGAACAGGAGCTTCACCGGGAGTGCGCGCACGGACGTGGCCGTGGGCACCTCCAGGGAGGCGTCCATGTTCTTCGCGACGGCCGCGGACGGGCCGCGCAGCGTCAGCTGCTCGGGGCCCTGCTTGGCCTCGTCGGCGGGCTTCGCCTGGGGGGCCTGGGACTTCGCGGCGGCCGGCTTGGCGGGGGCCGGAGCGGCCTTCGCCGGAGCGGGCGCCGAGGCCTTCGCCGCCGGCTGGGCGGCCGGCGGCGAAGGGGCGGGCTGCGGGGCAGCCGGTGCGGGCGTGGCGGCGGGCCGGGCCGGAGTGGCCGGCGCGGCCGTCGTCGTGCCTGCGGTCCCCGACGCCGCGTTGTTCACCGGAGCCGGGCCCTGAGGGGCGCCCGGCTTGTAGTCGGCGAAGAAGTCCCACCAGGCCCGGTCGACCGAGTTCGGGTCCTGGAGGTACTGCTGGTAGATCTCGTCGACGAGCCACTCGTTGGCACCGAAGGCCGCGGCGGGGTTCTTGCCCGCTTGGTCGGTGTCGGTCGAGATGCTCGAGTTATTGGGGGACTGTGGCGACACGGCGTCAACCGCCCTCTTCCGCTTCACAAGATGATGGACAGCGGAAATTAAGGCTACGCCTCCCCGACCGAGAAGGTCAGTCCGGGCCGTCCAACGTCGTGCAAGTCACATCTCGGAGGGTGTTTCGGCGCAGGAAATGGCGGGAAACAAGCGTGGTTCCGCGCTGTCGGGGTGCGCCGGGTACGGGTCGGCCGCGACCCGGCGCGCTCGCCGCACGGGCCTGTGCCTGATCACACGTGTCCGTCAGCGCGAACGTATGTGGATCTTGTGGCTCCGCTGGGCACCCTACGTCAACCTGACGAGGGAGAGGCCCCCGGAAGGGTGATGAGAATGCGGCAGCCCCGCTCGGATTCGGCCACTCCGATGCGTCCGCCGTGCAGATCGACGGCCCAGCGGGCGATCGCCAGGCCGAGACCGGTGCCCCCGTCGCTGCCCGGACCGTGCGGCAGGTTGACGCTGCCGCGGTTGAACCGCTCGAAGACGCGGTGCCACTCGGTCCGCGGAATGCCGGGTCCCTCGTCCAAGATCTCCAGCTGGAGCGAGTCCGGCTGCGGTCCGGGCCGGGCCTTGACCGTCACCCGGCCGTGCGGCGGACTGTGCTTGACCGCGTTGTCGATCAGGTTGGCGACGACCTGGTGGATGCGCTCCGGATCGAGGTGCGCGGTGAGCTCCGGGGGCGAGACGTCGAGGCTCAGATGGACGTCCTTGCGCGTGTGGCCGCCGGAGCCGGTGGTCATGCCGGCGCGGGCGGAGGCGACCATGTTGGCCTCCTTGAGCACACCGGAGAGATACGGCCACACCTCGAACCGCTGCCGCCGCAGCGGGACGACCCCGTTGTCCAGACGGGACAGGTCCAGGAGCGTCTCCACGAGGCGTCCCAGCCGCTCGGTCTGCTTCAACGCCGTGCGCATGGTCTCGGGGTCGGCCTCGGTGACGCCGTCGACGATGTTCTCCAGCACCGCGCGCAGACCCGCGATGGGGGTGCGCAGTTCGTGCGAGACGTTGGCCACCAGTTCCTTGCGCTGGTGGTCCTGGGCCTCCAGCTCGTCGGCCATGACGTTGATGGTCCGGGCCAGGTCGCCCAGCTCGTCCCAGCGGTTCTCGCGCACCCGGCGGGTGTAGTCGCCGTGCGAGATGGACCGGGCCACCGCGTTCATGTCGTCCAGCGGCGCCGTCAGGGAGTGCGCCACGAACTGCGTGATGAGCAGGGTGGCGATCATCGAGAAGACCGTGATGAAGCGCAGCTCCGTCTTGGTGTGCACCGCGATCATCGACAGCCCGGTGGTGATCAGCACGGAGATGACGACCAGCGCACCCAGCTTGGTCTTGATGGAGAACGGGCGGACACCGCCCCAGGGACCGGGGTCCCCGGGGCCTCTCCGTGCGGCCGGCCCGTCGCTCATGGCGTCGGCGTCTCCAGGGCGTAGCCCACGCCGTGCACGGTACGGATGCGCTCGGCGCCGATCTTCCGGCGCAGCGCCTTGATGTGGCTGTCGACGGTCCGGGTGCCGGAGGCGTCCGCCCAGTCCCAGACCTCGGCCAGCAGCTGCTCACGGGAGAGCACCGCGCGGGGCGTGTTGGCCAGGCACACCAGGAGGTCGAACTCGGTGGGCGTCAGATGGACGTCCTCGCCGCGCACCCGGACCCTGCGCTGCGCGTGGTCGATCTCCAGTTCGCCCAGGCGCAGGATGCCGCTGCGCGGGGTGCTGGCCGCCAGGGCCGCCCGCTCCATGCGGCGCAGCAGCACATGCACGCGCGCCGCGAGCTCCCGCATGGAGAACGGCTTGGTCATGTAGTCGTCGGCGCCGACGCCCAGCCCGACCAGCATGTCGGTCTCGTCGTCGCGCGCGGTCAGCATCATCACCGGCACCGGCCGCCGCGCCTGCACGCGCCGGCAGACCTCCAGGCCGTCGAAGCCGGGCAGCATGACGTCGAGGATCAGCAGGTCGGGCTGCCAGGCCTCCGCCGTGTCGACGGCGGACGGACCGTCACCCGCCGTCTGCACCAGGAATCCCTCGGCGCGAAGGCGGGTCGCGATGGCGTCCACGATCGTCGCGTCGTCCTCGACCACCAGGACCCGGCGCTGCGCCCCCGGAGTGGTCGCCGCCGTGCCGTTGTGGGAGGTGTGTGTCTGCTCCATCGCCCGCCCCTGAAGTGTGCTTCCCGGAATCCGTGGGGTGAATCCGTCTCTGCGCATGACTGCGATTGACGCTTGAATGATCGGCGTCAGTGCAGCAGCGTACGGGGACTCGGCGCGGCTTTGCTATCCAGGGCGGACGCCGAGGTGCACGACGTCCGGTACGCCCCGGGCAACCGTGATCTCTTCGGTACGCACCTGCCTGAACCCGGCATTCCGCAAGGTTCCTTCGAAACTCTCCGACGGCTGCGCGGACCACACCGCGAGCACTCCGCCCGGCCTCAACACCCTTGCGCAGTCCATGAGTCCGGTGGGGGAGTAGAGTCCCCCGTTGTCCTCGGTGACGGTCCAGTCGGGGCCGTTGTCGATGTCGAGGCACAGCGCGTCGAACGTGTCGGACGTCTTATGGACGTACGCCACCAGGTCGGCCTCGACGATCTCCGTGCGCGGGTCGGCGAGGGCGCTCGCGGAGAGCCCGGCCAAAGGACCCGCGCGGTGCCAGTCGATGACGGCGGGCTCGCGCTCCACCACCGTGATGCGGCCCCAGCGGGGTGCGGCGGCGGCGTGCGCGAGTGAGAAGCCGACGCCGAGTCCGCCGATGAGGACGTGCGGGTCCCGTCGCGGACCGTGCCCCGCGCGGGTGTCGGCGGCGTCGAGCGCGGCCAGGGCGGCGTCGACCAGCCGGCGCTCCGAGCGGCCGTCGGAGGTGTCCATCAGGAAGCACCCGTTCGCGATGATCTGCAGCAGGTTCCCGTGCCGGCGGAGCACCACCTCCCCGTACGGGCCCTCGCGGCGGTCCAGGACTTCGGGGACTTCGGGAATGTCGTAGGGGGTGGACATGCGTTCATCCTGGCAGTACTCCCCGTTCGGCGGAGCACCTCCGCCGTTCCGCGTCGTCCACGGCGGGTCCCGGCGGTCCCGGGCGGACCTCTGCGGTCCCGGGCGGCTCCGGTCCTTCCAGGGTGGCGCGGCGGGTGATCGCTGAGAGCGAACGCGGACGGGCGCGGTCCGGGAACAATCACGGGCTCAGGAGCATTGAGTCGGCATAACTCAACTTGACTGCCGAAGGGGAGATCATGGCTGCTGAGTCCACACCGCTCGCCCTGCCTGTGCTGCCGCTCGACAACGAGGTCGTGCTGCCCGGGATGGTGGTCCCGCTGGACCTGAGCGATTCCGAGGTGCGCGCCGCGGTGGAGGCCGCCCAGGCCGCCGCCACGTCGGAGACCGGGAAGCCCAGGGTCCTGCTGGTGCCACGCATCGACGGGACCTACGCCGCCACCGGCGTCCTGGGCACGGTCGAACAGGTCGGCAGGCTGGCCGACGGCGACCCGGGCGCCCTGATCCGGGGCCGGGACCGGGTGCGGATCGGTGCCGGGACGACCGGGCCGGGCGCCGCGCTGTGGGTGGAGGGCACCCGGGTCGAGGAGACCGTACCGGAGCCTTCCCCGAGTTCTCAGCTTCGTTCGAACGGGGGAGACCCCTATCCCGGACAGGTGACCGAACTGGTCACCGAGTACAAGGCGCTCGCCACCGCCTGGCTGCGCAAGCGCGGCGCCTGGCAGGTCGTCGACCGCGTCCAGGCCATCGACGACGTCTCCACCCTCGCCGACAACTCCGGATACTCACCGTTCTTGACCACCGAGCAGAAGGTGGCCCTGCTGGAGGCCACCGATCCGGTGGCCCGGCTGAAGCTGGCCACCCAGCAGCTGCGCGACCACCTCGCCGAGCAGGACGTCGCCGAGTCCATCGCCAAGGACGTCCAGGACGGCGTCGACAAGCAGCAGCGCGAGTTCCTGCTGCGCCGCCAGCTGGAAGCCGTACGCAAGGAACTGCGCGAGCTGAACGGTGATCAGGAGGGTGAGGAGTCCGACGACTACCGCAGCCGCGTCGAGGCCGCCGACCTGCCGGAGAAGGTGCGCGAGGCCGCGCTCAAGGAGGTCGACAAGCTGGAGCGCTCCTCCGACCAGTCGCCCGAGGGCTCGTGGATCCGCACCTGGCTCGACACGGTCCTGGAGATGCCGTGGAGCGAGCGTACCGAGGACGCGTACGACATCCAGGGCGCCCGGGCGGTGCTCGACGCCGAGCACGCCGGCCTGACGGACGTGAAGGAGCGCATCACCGAGTACCTGGCGGTGCGCAAGCGGCGTGCCGAGCGCGGGCTCGGCGTCGTCGGCGGCCGCCGCGGCGGTGCCGTGCTCGCCCTCGTGGGCCCGCCCGGCGTCGGCAAGACGAGCCTCGGCGAGTCCGTCGCCCACGCGATGGGCCGCAGGTTCGTCCGGGTCGCCCTCGGCGGCGTCCGCGACGAGGCCGAGATCCGCGGCCACCGGCGTACGTACGTCGGCGCGCTGCCCGGCCGGATCGTACGGGCGATCAAGGAGGCCGGGTCGATGAACCCGGTGGTGCTGCTCGACGAGATCGACAAGGTGGGCTCCGACTTCCGGGGCGACCCGGCCGCAGCCCTCCTCGAAGTCCTGGACCCGGCGCAGAACCACACCTTCCGCGACCACTACCTGGAGGTCGAGCTGGACCTCTCGGACGTGGTCTTCCTCGCCACCGCCAACGTCCTGGAGGCCGTCCCGGAGGCGCTGGCGGACCGGATGGACATCGTCCGCCTGGACGGCTACACCGAGGACGAGAAGGTCGTCATCGCACGCGACCACCTGCTCCCGCGCCAGCTGGAGCGCGCCGGACTCGCCACCGACGAGGTCGCCCTCGACGACGGCGCGCTGCGCAGGCTGGCCGGCGAGTACACGCGTGAGGCGGGCGTGCGCACCCTGGAGCGGTCCATCGCGCGGCTGCTGCGCAAGGTCGCGGCCCAGCACGAACTGGGCGAGCGGGAGCTGCCGTTCACCGTCGCGGACGGGGACCTGCGCGCACTGCTCGGCCGGCCGCGCCACGTGCCCGAGTCCGCCCAGGACCCGGCCGAGCGCCGCACCGCCGTCCCCGGTGTCGCCACCGGGCTCGCGGTGACCGGCGCGGGCGGTGACGTCCTCTACGTGGAGGCGTCCCTGGCCGACCCGGAGACGGGCGCCGCCGGACTGACCCTGACCGGGCAGCTGGGCGACGTGATGAAGGAGTCGGCGCAGATCGCGCTGAGCTTCCTGCGCTCCCACGGCGCCGAACTGGAGCTTCCGGTCGGCGACCTGAAGGAGCGGGGCGCGCACATCCACTTCCCGGCGGGCGCGGTGCCCAAGGACGGCCCCAGCGCCGGCGTCACGATGACCACCGCCCTGGCCTCGCTGCTGTCCGGGCGCCTGGTCCGCACGGACGTGGCCATGACCGGAGAGGTCTCGCTGACCGGGCGGGTGCTGCCGATCGGCGGGGTGAAGCAGAAGCTGCTCGCGGCGCACCGGGCGGGGGTCACCACCGTGATCATCCCCAAGCGCAACGAGCCCGACCTGGACGACGTCCCCGCCGAGGTGCTGGACGGGCTCGACGTCCACGCCGTGACCGACGTCCGCCAGGTCCTGGAACTGGCACTCTCGCCTGCGGCGAACGGCGCGGTACCGGAGGTTCCGGTGGCGGTGTGACGGCGTCACCGAAGGCGCGGCGGCCCGGATCCCGTGAGGGGCCCGGGCCGCCGCAGTGCGGCAGCGCGAACGGTGAGGCCGTGGCCGCCGGCCGCCGGGCCGGTCGCGGTGTGCTGCCGCGCCCCACGTCTGCGAAATACTGGCGGAGCCCCAGCGGCGTCGCCATCTGGCGGAAACACGGACGACCGGGAAGAGCGAGGCAGGGACCGACGTGCACGAAGGCGGAAACGGCGACGGCGGGGACACCTCGCCCCAGACGCCCGACAGCGGTGTGAAACAGCCCGGATACCTCGCCCTGGAAAGGGAGTTGACCGTGCTGCTGCGCCGCGCCAGGGCCAGCCAGGGTGAGATGTCCCGCGCGGTCCACCCGGACCTGGAGCCGTCCGCGTACGGGCTGCTCGTGCGTCTGGACGAGTGCGGCAAGCAGCGGGCCACCGAACTCGCCGCCTTCATCGGCGTCGGCAAGGCGACCATGTCGCGCCAGCTGCACGCCCTGGAGGAACTCGGGCTCGTCACCCGCGAACCGGACCCCGCCGACGGCCGTGCCTGGCTGGTCGCCCTCACCCCGGAGGGCCGGAGCCGGATGAGCAGGGTCCGCGAGGCCCGCCGGGAGCGCTACGCCCGCGGCCTCGCCGACTGGGACCCGGGGGAGGTCACGGAACTCGCCCGGCTGCTGCACCAGCTGAACCGGGGCATGGAGAAGTAGCGGGGCCCCGCCGGTACCCGGAACCCGCGGGGCTCAGAACTCCACGTACACGACCGTCGCGTCGTCGTGCGTCTTGCTCCGGCCGAGCGCCACCCCTTCCGTGTCCGCCCGCTCCAGTGCCCGGACACGGTCCACCAGCGCCTGCGCCCCCTCCTTGCGGACGAGGGCGAGACAGCCGGACCAGTCGCCCTCGCCGAATTTCTCGACCCAGCGGGCCGCTCCGTCCGTCAGCGCGGCCAGGGCGCGCACCTCGGCGCGCGGCAGCGTCCCGGTGACCGCGCGCACCGCGACCGACGGATCGGCCGCCGCGGTGAAGAAGCCGCCCTCCCTGTTCCGCACGGTGGAGTCCACCAGCGCGTCCGTGGCCAGCGCCGAGCGGGGCAGCCGGGCCAGCCGGTCGTCCAGCAGCGCGGTGACCGTGCCGTCGGGCGACTCGACCAGCAGGGCGGAGTCCGAGAGGACCAGGTAGTCGACCGACTCCGGTGACCAGCGCGCCAGCACCACCGTCGCCTGCGGCGTTCGCGGGTGAGAAAGGTCACAGGTTTCGGCGTGCGCCCCGGCGGTACGGGAAACGGCCCGGGACAGCAGGTCCGCCAGGGGGACATCCGGGAGGGAAACGGTCAGTTCGGCCAGCGCCCCGCCGAGCCGCGCGGTGAACCAGGGGACCGTGTGCCGGCAGCCCGTGCCGTCGCGCGGCGGCGTGACACCGTCCAGTACGACCAGCGAACCGCCCTGCCCGGAGGCCGGAAGCCCGACGCTCGCGAAGTCCTCGTTGGGGCGGTCCGCGTCACCCGGCTCCGAGACGAGTTCCGTACGCATCCGGCCAGTCTGCACGACGCCTCCACAAGGGTTCCAGGAGACCGCCACCGTTGCCCGAATACCGGCGGTCGTGCAGGTCAGGCGCCGCGTTTGGGCGGGATTGCAGTGCTCCGTCGACGCGTGGCGGCGAATCCTGCCACCGGCCGCCGCAGACGTCCAACCGACCTGCCGTGGAGGGCTGCTGCGCGAGGTCGCGTGACTTGCTCCTCAACTCGACTCCGGGGTTCACTCCTTCGAGTGGCGGGTCAGGTGATGCGCGTGCGGTGCCCGTGGGCACTGGGAGGGTCGGGGAGCGACGGGGGCGTCTCGCTGCCCGAGCGCGACCGGCCGTCCGCCAGGGCGTACACGCCCGGCACGGGCAGGGCGCAGGCGCCTGTTGACGGAACGTCACCCCGACCCACGGGTACACGAGTCAGGAATGCGAGCACCGGTGCAGAAGACGCGGCCTCGTCGCACAGGCAAGCAGACGCCCCCCACGGAGGACGCTGAGCAGCAGCCCACCGTAGGCAGGGGTCGCCCCACCCACGTGCGCAACCGGCTCATCGTGGCCGTCGCGGTCGTGGCCGCGGCGATCGCCGCCGCCGGGACACCGTCCCTGCTCACCGCCTCCGGGCAGCTGAGCGACTCCCAGAACCTGGTGACCCACGCCGAGCTGACCCAGGACGCCCTCGCCCTCGCGCACTCGCTCGCCGACGAGCGGGACGACGTCACGTCCTACGTCGCGGCCGGCCGCGACGAGGGCAAGGCGCCCACCGAGCAGCACAGCACCCGCGTCGACCGGCAGGTCGAGGAACTGCGCGCCGACACCGGCACCCCCGAGGCACTCCGTGAGGACCTCGACGCCATCGCGGCCCTGCGCAGGGCCGCGCTCACCGGCAGGAGCAGCCCGCTCGAGGCGCACCAGGCGTACTCCACCGCCATCACCCAGCTGCACCGGCTCGCCGAGCAGCTCGCGGAGCAGACCCCGCCCCGGGCCGGGTCCGGCTCCTACGCGCTCGCCGAGCTGGACACCGCCGTCCAGCAGGCCGCCGCCGCCCGGGGACTGCTGCTCGCCGCGCTCAACGTGCCGAGCAGCACCCAGACCGTGATCGACCCCCTCACCGGTCTGCCCGCCACGTCCACCTCCACCTCGGACGCCGACGCCGAGCGGCGCGACGCGCTGACCGCCGCCGCCCTCCAGGCCCGCCTGCGCTCCGACGCCGCGCTCGCCGACTTCCGCGAGACGGCCCCCAAGGCCCCCCGCGCCTCGTACGACTCCACGGTCACCGGCCCCGAGGTCGACGCCGCCGAGAAGTACCTCGAGAACCTCACCGACGAGCCGACCCTCACCGACGGGGAACTCTCCACCGACACCAAGAAGCTGGCGGCCGCGCTCACCGCCCGCGTCGAGGCGATGCGCGGAGTCGAGTCCGCCCTCTTCGACCAGCGCACCAAGGACCTCGCCCAGCTGCGCGACGACGACGTCACCGCGCTGGAGATCCGCGTCGCCCTCCTCGGCGCCCTCATGCTGCTCACGGTCGGTGTCGCCACGGCCATGGCCCGCACCCTCACCCGTCCGCTGTCCGTGCTGCGCCGCGGTTCCGCCCGGCTCGCCGGCGCCGAGGACCCCGGCAGCGAGGAGCCGGTCGCGTTCACCGGGCGCAACGACGAGTTCGCCCAGGTCGTCCGCTCCGTCAACGCCCTGCACGCGCACGCAGCGCAGCTCACCGGGCGGATCACCACGCTGGAGGCCGACCGCAAGCACCTCGTCGCGCAGCGGCAGCGGATGGCCGACGCCCGCGAGGAGCTGCGCACCCAGGTCACCGAGTCCGCCGCCCACCTGGAGCAGCTGCGCAGCACCATCGGTGGCACCTTCGTCAGCCTGGCGCTGCGCACCCTCGGCCTGGTCGAGCGGCAACTCGGTGTCATCGAGGGCCTGGAGGAGCGCGAGGACGACCCGGAACGCCTGGCCACCCTGTTCAAGCTCGACCACTTCGCCACGGTGATGCGCCGGCACAGCGAGAACCTCCTCGTCCTCGCCGGCACCGAGCACGTCCAGCACGCGGCCGGTCCGGTGCCGCTCGTCGACGTCGCACGGGCCGCGGTCAGCGAGATCGAGCGCTACGAGCGGGTCCGCATCGCCGCACTGCCGCCGCACGCGCACATCGCCGGGTTCGCCGCGGACGACCTCAGCCATCTGCTCGCCGAACTCCTGGAGAACGCCACCTCGTTCTGCCCGCCCGACCTGCCCGTCGAGGTCTCCGGCTGGCTCCTCGAGAGCGGTGAGGTCGTGCTCTCCGTGCAGGACGAGGGCATCGGCATGACCGGGGAGCGGCTGGAGCGGCTCAATGCCCGCCTGTCCGACTTCGACCCCAAGGCGCCCTACGAGCACGAGGGCGAGGACGGCCTCGGGCTCGGCCTGTACGTCGTCGCCCGGCTCGCCCAGCGGCACGGGGTACGGGTGCAGCTGCGGGAGCAGAAGCAGGGCGGCGTCGCCGCGGTCGTGATCCTGCCCACGGCCCTGCTGGCCGCCGCCGCCCCGGACGCCGTACCGGCCTCCGGACCCGTCGCCGACAATTCCTCCCGTGTCACCCTGCCCGGCGCCGCCGCGGAGGCCAACTCCAACGTCCTGCACGGCCGTACGGAAGGCGGCGACCCGTTGGTCGCCCTGGCGGAACAGGCGGTACAGCGGCAGGAGGAGCCCACGGCGGAGGAACCCGCCGCTGCCGGGCCCGCCGGGAAGCCCGCTGCCGAGCCGGGGGCTCCGGCGGTCGACGGTTCTGAGGTGAGCGGTGGCGTCGAGGGTGCCGGTGAGTCCGCGGAGGTGTCTGCCGGGGGGCAGGCCGGGGAGTCCGCGCGGGACGGTGTCTCGGGGCCGGGGGCTCCGGCGGCCGACGGTTCTGAGGTGAGCGGTGGCGTCGAGGGTGCCGGTGAGTCCGCGGAGGTGTCTGCCGGGGGGCAGGCCGGGGAGTCCGCGCGGGACGGTGCCTCGGAGCCGGGGGCCGGGGCGGTCGACGGGTCCGGGGCCGCCGACGACGTCGACGGCGCCGGCGAGTCCGTGGACGCGACGCACGAGCGGCCCGCCGAGACCACCATGGAGCTGCTGATCCCGGCGCCCGCGCAGCCGGCCGACGACCGGGCCGCACGGTCGGCCACCGGGCCCGCCGGGACGTCCGGCGCCGATACTCCGGCCGCCCACCCCGGCCACCCGGTCGACGACGTCCCTGCGGCCGTCGACCTCACGGCCGACCCGCAGGCCGCCCCCGCCCCCGCCCCCGCGCCGGCGGCCAGGCCCGCGCCCGTGGGTGACTCCGCTCCGGCTCCCGCCCCCGTCGCCGAGGACACGCGTGCGACCGACGGCCCGGCGGCGGAGCGAACGGCGCAACAGGAGTCGGATCCGGAGTCGGATCCGGAGTCGGAGTCGGAGCAGGGGCCGGAGGCGTCGGAACCGCTCACCGACAAGGGCCTGCCCAAGCGCACGCCGAAGATCTCCGCACCCGTCGGGGCGCCCCGACGGCGCACCGGCTCGGTGGACGCCGACGCCCTGCGCCGCCGCCTCGGCGGCTTCCGCCGGGGGGCGGAAGCCGGGCGCAGGGACGTCGAGGTGGAGATCGCCGAGAAGAGGGGACCGCACCGGCCGCCGTCCACCGCGTCCACCGCACCGCCCGAAGAAGCCACGGGGGGCACTGTCGAGGAGGCAACGAGTTGACCGCGCCGAGTACCTTCGGACCGAGCAGTGAAGCCCGCAACCTGCACTGGCTGCTGACCAATCTCGTCGAGGAGGTCCCCGGCATCCTCTCGGTCGCCGTGGTCTCCTCCGACGGCCTGCTGCTGCTCTCCTCGGATCCCGATCTCGCGATGGCCCGGACGGACTCGCCCGAGGGCGCCCGCACCGTCGGGGCGTCCGGGGCGCGGGCCGAAAAGCGCACCGGCCCGCGCGGCTCCGCCGCCGATCTGGCCACCGTCGTCTCCGGCATCGGCAGCCTCACCATCGGCGCCGCCAAGCTGATGGACTACGGCCCGGTCCGGCACACCATGGTGGCGATGGACGAGGGCAGCCTGTTCGTGATGTCGATCAGCGACGGTTCGCTGCTCGGTGTGCACGGCTCCGCGGACTGCGACATGAGCGTGGTGGCGTACCACATGGCCCTGTTCGTGGGCCGGGCCGGCCATGTGCTGACCCCCGAACTCCGCAGCGAGCTGCGCCAGTCCATGGAGAACAAGGCCCTGGAGAGCGAGTCCACCGGGAGCCCCCGTTGAGCGGTGAGTCCAGGAAGAGCCTCCCGGTCCGCGGCGCTGACCGCAAACCCGCCAGGGTCCGCCCCTACTCGCTCACCGGTGGCCGTACCCGCTCCGGGCATGTGCTCCTCGTCGAGACGTTCGTGGTGGGCACCGCCGAGCTGGAGGCCGCCGAGGAGCGCAAGGAGCTGCCCAAGGGCTCGCTGAAGTCGACGGTGATGCCGGAACTGCGGGCCATCGTCGAACTGTGCCGCCGTATGCGGACGGTGGCCGAGATCTCCGCGCTGCTGAAGATGCCGCTCGGTGTGGTCCGCGTGCTCCTGAGCGACCTCGCGGACCAGGGAAAGATCCGTGTCCATGGAACGGGGACCGGCCACGGCACGGGCCGCCCGGACCGCGCGTTGCTGGAAAGGGTGCTGAGTGGACTCCGCCGTCTCTGACGCCGCTCGAGGCGTCACCTCGCTCGTCGAGGGCGACGAGCCGTTGCTGCCCTGGCAGACGGACCGTACCCGCGCCCCGGTCGCCACGAAGATAGTGGTGGCCGGCGGGTTCGGCGTCGGCAAGACCACGCTGGTCACCACCGTTTCGGAGATCAGGCCTCTGGAGACCGAGGCGCTGATGACCGAGGCGAGCGCCGGGACCGACGACCTCAGCGCCACGCCGGAGAAGCTCACCACCACCGTGGCCCTGGACTTCGGCCGGATCACGCTCGACGACGACCTGGTGCTCTACGTCTTCGGCACCCCCGGTCAGCAGCGCTTCTGGTTCATGTGGGACGACCTGGTGCGCGGCGCGATCGGCGCGGTCGTCATGGCCGACACCCGCCGGCTGAAGGACTGCTTCCCGGCGCTCGACTACTTCGAGAGCTGCGGACTGCCGTACGTCGTCGCGGTCAACCACTTCGACGAGACCGAGCTGTTCGAGCCGGACGACGTGCGGGAGGCGCTCACCATCCCCGCCCACATACCTGTCATGATCATGGACGCTCGGCGCCGGATCTCGGTCATCGAGACCCTCCTGTCCCTGGTGGCTCACGCACTCGAGGAGACCCCGGAGTAACCCGGAAGCCCCTGCTCGGCTGCCCGAAGCCCTCGTCCAGCTGGGAGAACCCGCATGCGGAGGATACTCGTCGTCGGAGCCGGCCAGTCCGGTCTCCAGCTCGCCCTCGGCCTCCAGTCGCACGGGTACGAGGTCACCCTGATGTCCAACCGGACCGCGGACGAGATCCGCACCGGGCGGGTGATGTCGACGCAGTGCATGTTCCACACGGCCCTGCAGCACGAGCGTGATCTCCAGTTGAACTTCTGGGAGTCCCAGGCCCCGAGGATCCAGGGGCTCGGCGTCTCGGTCGCGGCCCCCGGCTCGCACGACCCGGGTCCGACGCAGCGCGCGATCGACTGGCTGGGCAGGCTCGACGGGTTCGCGCAGTCGGTCGACCAGCGGGTGAAGACGGCGGGCTGGATGGAGGCGTTCGCCCAGCGCGGCGGCCAGCTGGTCATCCACGGCGCGGCCGTCGGTGACCTGGACTACCTCTCCCGTACGTACGACCTCGTGCTCGTCTCCGCCGGCAAGGGCGAGCTCGTGCGGATGTTCGCCCGGGACGCCTCGCGCTCCCCGTACGCCGAGCCGCAGCGCGCCCTCGCGGTGGCCTACGTCCACGGGCTCGCCCCGCGTCCGGAGCACCCGGACACGGAGGCCGTCCGCTGCAACCTCGTCCCCGGGGTCGGCGAGATGTTCGTCATGCCGACGCTCACCACCTCGGGCCGCGCCGACATCCTGTTCTGGGAGGGCGTACCCGGCGGTCCGCTGGACGTCTTCAAGGACGTCAGGGACCCGGCGGAGCACCTCTCCCTGACCCTGGAACTCATGGAGACGTTCCTCCCCTGGGAGTACGCGCGGGCCACCAAGGCCGAACTGACCGACGCCGGCGGCACCCTCGCCGGCCGCTGCGCCCCGACCGTCCGCCACCCCGTCGGCACCCTGCCCGGCGGCGGCAAGGCCCTCGGCGTCGCCGACGTGGTCGTGGCCAACGACCCGATCACCGGCCAGGGCTCCAACTCCGCGTCCAAGTGCGCGGCCTCCTATCTCGCCTCCATCGTCGAGCACGGCGAGGCGCCGTTCGACGAGGAGTGGATGCGGGGAGCCTTCGACCGCACTGGGACACCGCCCAGCACGTCACCAAGTGGACCAACGCCATGCTGGCCCCGCCGCCCGGGCACGTCCTCGACATCCTCGGTGCCGCCGGCGGCCTCCAGCCCGTCGCCGACCGGTTCGCCAACGCTTTCGACAACCCGGCCGACTTCGAGAACTTCTTCTACGACCCCCGGAAGGCCGGCGCCTACCTGGCGGAGGTCTCGGGGGCCGTGGGGGCGTAGGGCAGGTCCTGGCCCCGGTTCTGGCCCTGGCCCCTGACCCGGTCCTGGTCCTGGTCCGGGTCGTATCCCTCGTCGGGTCCCTCCGTCGCTCCCGCGGGGAGTTCGGGCGGTACATGGTGCCGCAGGGGCTCCCCGTCCGGGTCCGGGCGTACGGCGCCCAGGACCGGGTTGGCCGCGATCGGGGAGACCTTCACCCGCGCGCCGGGCCGGGGCGCCTGCACCACCATGCCGTCGCCGAGGTAGAGGGCGACATGCGTGGCCTCGGGGAAGTACACGACGAGGTCACCCGGCCGCAGCTCGTCCAGCGGGACCCGGTCCAGCCGTGCCCACTGCCCCTGGCTGGTCCGGGGCACCGGTGTCCCGGCCGCCCCCCACGCCTCGGAGGTCAGCCCCGAGCAGTCGAACGCCTCCGGGCCCTCGGCGCCCCACTCGTACGGCTTCCCGATCTGCTCCACCGCGTACCGCAGGGCCCGGTCGCCCGCAGCGGAGGGCGTGCGCCCGGTACCGGGACCGCCCGGGGCGCCGGGAGCACCCGGCACGTCGAGGGCGCCGGACGCCATGAACTCCGCCTGTTTCCGGGACGCTTCGGTCCGCTCCAGCTCCGCGAGGGCGGCCAGTCGGCCGGGGGTGAGCGAGGCGAGCAGTTCCTCGACCTCGCCGAGCCGCTCGCGCACCGCGGCGCGTTGCTTCCCGCGCCGCTCGGTGAGGGCGAGCCGGTCGTCGAGCGCCTTGCGGGCCTGCCGGGCGAGCGCGTCGGCCCGCTGCTCGCTGCCGGTCAGCCGGCCCACCGCGGCCGCCCGGTTGCGCGCCAGCCGCCCGATCACGTGCCCCTGGTCGAGCGCGTGCTGCGGGTCGCGGGCCAGCAGCAGCCGTACGTACGGGGAGATGCCGGTGCTGCTCTGGTACTGCTGCCGGGCCAGCCGCCCGGCCGCGCTCCGGCTGTCGTGCAGGGAGAGCCGGGCGGCGGCGAGGGCGCGGTCCAGACGCCGTGTCTCGGCGCGCTGCTTCGCCAGCCGCTCCTCGGTGGCGTTGTAGGCCTCGGTGGCCTTCCCGACCTCGCGGTACAGCCGCTGAAGATCCGTCAGCAGTCCCGCGACGGACCGGTTGCCGGGCTGAGCTCCCCCCGTGGGCACGTCGGCCTCCGGAGCCCCGGTCGCGGTGCTGACCGGCGGGTCCGCGGCGGCCGTCGCGGACGCCGGCGCGAGAACGGTTCCGGTCGCGACCGCCGCCGTACACACCAGACGCAGAAGCATTCCTGACACGACATCACCTCCGACGCGGGCGGCTCCTCCGCTCCGCACCGCGAGCATCCGGCCGCCCGGCCGGGCCCGCTCGCCGGATGTGCGCGGTTCGGCGCAACGGCGTCACCCGTCGGCGTCGTCCGGCTTGCCGCGCGGCGTGGCGCCTGGATCGGCGGCCGGGCCGCGGGCGGGTCCGGACCACGGCCACCTCGGGCGGTCGGGCGTCGCCGCCCCGTCCGGGTCGTACAGGTACTTCCACCCCTGCGTCAGCCCGAGCCGGCTGCTCTGCCCCCGGGGCACGCGCCGGTAGACCAGCACCGTGGGCGGGCCGCCGTCCGGGGCCGGGACGGGGATGCGGTACGTCTTGGGCGGGTGCCCGGTGATGCCCAGCAGCACGGGCAGGACGCGCCCGTCCATGGGCCCGCCCTCGAAGGGGGTGTCCTGTCTCTTCACGGCACCAGTGTCGGCCATGCCCCCACGCCGGCCGCCCCCCGGCCGCCCGTCCGGCCGGTCAGCCGTCCGTGAGCAGTGCCCGGACGAGGGCCCCGGTCTCCGCGTCACGCCGCGCGGTCACCTCCAGGGCGGCCAGGAACTGCTCCACGAGCCAGTCCCGCAGCTCGGCGACGGGCAGCGGCCTGTCCTCGTCGAGCCAGATCAGCGAGGCCGCCTCCACGGCGGTGATCCACATCCGGATGGTCATCCGCAGCCGCGGCCCCGGCTCGGCGGCCCCGAGATGGCTGAGGATGTGCTCGGCGGCGGCCCGGCGCACCCCGTCGACGATGGCGCTCGTACGGGAGGTCTCCACCACGCTCCCACCCTGCAGCAGCGCGCTGAACCCGGTGCCGTGCCCGTCGACGAAGGCGAGATACCGGTCGAGCACCCGGGCCAGCCGGGACAGCAGCGGGCCCTCGCGGGGTTCGTCGAAGCAGTCCCGCAGTTCGTCGGCGGCGGACCGCAGCGCCGCCTCGTACAGCTGCTGCTTGCCGCCCGGGAAGTACCGGTACACCAGGGGTCGCGACACCCCGGCCGCCTCCGCCACGTCGTCCAGCGACACCTCGTCGGGTGCGCGGTGCGCGAACAGGGACAGCGCGGCGTCGAGCAGCTGACTGCGCCGCTCCTCGACGCCGAGGCGCCGGTAGGCGGGGGTGGGAGCCTGCGGAGTCATGCTCCGCAGCGTAACCGCCCGCCCCCGGCGGCTGCTCGGGCATGTACCGGTCGGCCCTGCCCGCACTGCGCCGGCGGTCCGGACGCCTTCCACGGCCGCCGCCCGACCCCGCGCGGCACCCCGATGCCGTCCGGGCTGTGTCGGAGTGCGGCTCCGCCGCGTGGCGGTGGGCTGCTTGCCGGGGTGCCGGGGTGCCGGGGTGTCGGGGCGCCGGGGTGCCGGGGTGCCGGGGTGCCGGGGTGGTGGTGTTCAGGCCAGTAGTCCGGACGCCTTCCACAGCCGCCGCCCGACCCCGCGCAGCACCCCGATGTCGTCCAGGAAGTCGGTGAGCCGCTTCGATCCCTGCTGCATGATGTCCCGGCGGTGCCCGCTCGCCCTGACCTGGGCGACGGCCTCGTGCTTGTCCAGCCCGACGTTCGTGTAGACCTCCGGGTTGACGAACGCCACCGAGAAGACGCGGGCGAACTCGCCGGAGGTGACCCGGGTGAACTCCTGCGACCACTTCGGCGCGGTCACCATCTGGCGCCGCAGTTCCTCACGGGCGTAGCGCACATGCCGGGCCTCCTCGACGACGTGGATGCGTGTGACGCCCCGGATCAGCGGCTGGACCCGCTCGTCGGGGAAGGTCAGCCGCTGCATCCAGTCCAGGACCTCCTCGCCGAGCAGGGTGGCGGTGAAGGAGCCGGGCGTGGTGGAGATGGTCTTGAACAGCCGTCCCAGGTGCTGGTGCGCCGGGCTCACCGGGTACCACGGTGTCCCGCCGCGGGTGATCAGCCGCGCGAACATCATGGAGTGCCGGCACTCGTCCTCGATCTCGGTGAGCGCGTACCGCACGTGTGCGCTGGTGGCGTCCTTGTCGTAGACGTGCCGCACCAGCAGCTGCATCAGGATCAGCTCGAACCAGATGCCGAGCGAGGCGAGCGCCGCCGCCTCGTGCTGCGACAGCCGGATGCGCTGTTCCTCGCTCATCCGCTTCCACAGCGGGGTGCCGTACAGCGAGACCAGCTCCGGCGGCCAGAACCACAGGCCCTCCTCGAAGGGCGCGTCCCAGTCCAGCTCCCTGTCCGGGTCGAAGGAGTGCTTGGCGGAGGCGTCGAGCAGCCGCTGCGCCACCTGCTCCCGGTCCTTGAGCAGGCCGAGCGCGTCGCGCAGCCCGTCGATCGCGTCGGCGTCCGTCAGGGGCTGGGTCGTCATGGTGGTCCCACCTCGCGGGCATATCGAGTTACCGGCGGTTACCCGACTTATGAGACCGCCTGTCAGCAAGCTCGTCAATCCCTTGCGCAGGTCTTGTTGACAGGTGATCTACCTGGCGCGGGCGTCAACGGTGCGCTCCCCGGAGCACCTCGCGGAACGGCGCATCGGCGTCCGCGTTCACCGGGTCGAGGTTGTCGACGAAGTCCTTCAACCGCGGGGAATCCAGAGGTGCCCTGAGCCGGGCGATGTCGACCTGGGCGAGTTCGTACGCGGGGGTGGCTTCGGGCATGGGCCGAACGGTAGGCGCGGAGGGCGGGTTTCGGCGGCCCTCGTCCCAGCAGGTGATCCGCGAGGTGATCCGCCGGCGACGCCTACGGCCCCAGCACCGCCTCCATCACCGCCCGCGCGATCGGTGCCGCCGTGCCGCCGCCGCTGATCTCCCGGCGGCTGGCCGACGCGTCCTCCACCACGACGGCCACCGCGACCTTCGCCACCGGGTCCCCGTCGGCCTGCGCCCAGGACACGAACCAGGCGTACGGTGTACCGGAGTTGCCGATCCCGTGCTGGGCCGTGCCGGTCTTGCCGCCGACCACGGCACCGGGGATCGCGGCGTTCGTGCCCGTGCCCTCCTCCACCACTCCGCGCATCAGCTCCCGCATCCGCAGAGCCGTCGTCGGGTGCATGGCCCGCCGGGCCGGCCCCGGGCCGGCCGTCGACACCGGGCCGCCGCCCGCCCGGGTCGTCCGCTCCACCAGGTACGGCTCCCGCACGTTCCCGTTGTCGGCGACGGCCGCCGCGACCATCGCCATCTGCAGGGGAGTGGCCCGCGTGTTGTACTGGCCGATCGACGACAGCGCGACCTGCGCCCGGTCCATCGTGGTGTCGAAGGTGCTGCGCGCCACCGGGAACGGCACCCGCAGCCCCTCCTCGTTGAAGCCGAAGCCCTCCGCCGTGGCCGACAGGTCCGCCAGGCCCGTGGCCACCCCCAGCTTGGCGAACACGGTGTTGCAGGACCAGGTGAACGCCTCCCGCACCGAGGCGTCCGCACACCCGCGGGACCCGTTCGTCAGCCGTGTCGTCGTCCCCGGCAGGGTGTACGGGTCGGGGGAGTCCGTCGGCTCGTCCAGGTCGGTGACCACCCCCGCGTCCAGCGCCGCCGCCGCGGTGACCACCTTGAACGTCGAACCCGGCGGATACGTCTGCCGCACGGCCCGGTTCAGCATCGGCCTGTCCGGATCGGCGTTCAGCCGGGCCCAGGCCCGCCGCGCCGCCGCCCCGTTCCCGGACAGCGGCTCCGGGTCGTACGACGGAACGGACACCAGCGCCAGGATCCGCCCGGTCGACGGTTCCACCGCCGCCACCGCGCCCTTGCGCGAGCGCAGTCCCTCGTACGCGGCCCGCTGGGCGGCCGGGTGGATCGTCGTGACGACGTCGCCGCCCGCGTTGCGGGAACGGGTGAAGTCGTTCCACAGCGGCAGCGGCTGGAGCAGCGGGTCGGTGCCCGCCAGCAGTGCGTCCTCCGTGTGCTCCAGCAGGGTCGTCCCGTACTCCTGTGAGGCGAAGCCGGTCACCGGCGCGTACAACGGGCCGTCGGTGTAGGTCCGCTCGTAGCGCAGATACTCGCCGGTGTCCCGCGAGCCGGTGACCGGGCGGCCGTCGACCAGGATGTCGCCGCGCGGCTGGTGGTAACGGGCGATGGCGTCACGGCGGTTGGCGGGGTTGTCGTCGTAGGCGTCGGCATGCAGCACCTGGACGCGGGTGGCGTTCACCAGCAGGGCGAACAGCAGCAGCGCGCAGAAGACGGCGGCACGCCGGATGTACCGCGTCATGACGCCACGCCTTCGCTCGTCCCGTCCCACCGGGGACGCCCGTCCCCCCGACGGCGCGCCGAATCGCTCAGCCGGACCAGCAGCGCCACGATCGCCCAGTTGGTGACCACCGACGAACCTCCCTGCGCCAGGAACGGCATCGCCATCCCGGTCAGCGGGATCAGCCCGGTCACCCCGCCCGCGATCACGAACACCTGGAGCGCCACGATCGCGGCCAGCCCCACGGCGAGCAGCCGGCCGAACGGGTCGCGCAGCGCGAGCCCCGCCCGGTAGCCGCGCTCCACCAGCAGCCCGTACAGCAGGAAGATCGCGGAGAGCCCGGCCAGGCCCAGTTCCTCACCGGCCGTGGCCAGGATGAAGTCGGACTTGACCGCGAAGCCGATGAGGACGGAGTGCCCGAGCCCCAGACCGGTCCCGAGCAGCCCGCCCTCAGCGAAGGCGAACAGGGACTGCGCCAGCTGGTTCGGGCCCTCGCCCGCCTCGATCGACTCGAACGGCCGCAGCCAGGTCTCGATCCTGCTGTGCACATGGGGTTCCAGCCGGCCCACGGCCACCGCGCCCAGGGACGCCAGCAGCAGCCCGACGGCGAGCCAGCCGGTGCGGCCGGTGGCGACGTACAGCACGACGACGAACAGGCCGAAGAACAGCAGCGACGTGCCGAGATCCCGTTCCAGGACCAGCACGCCCACGCTCACCAGCCACACGGCGACGATCGGTCCGAGCACCCGGCCGGTGGGCAGTCGCACCCCCCAGAACCGGCGGCCGGCATAGGCGAGCGCGCCCCGGTTCTCCGCCAGGTAGGCGGCGAAGAACACCGCGAGCAGCACCTTCGCGAACTCGCCCGGCTGGATGGAGAAGCCGGCGACGCGGATCCAGATCCGGGCCCCGTTCACCGGGGGGAAGAAGATCGGCACCGTGAGCAGGACGAGAGCGGAGGCGGCGTACACGCGGGTGAAGCGCCGGAGCACCCGGTGGTCGCGCAGCAGCAGGACGACCGCGATGAACAGCGACACGCCCAGCGTGGACCACACCAACTGGGTCGGGGCGGCCTCGTCACCCGGCGTCTCCAGGTCGAGCCGGTAGATCAGCACCAGGCCGAGCCCGTTGAGCAGGACGGCGATGGGGAGCAGGAGCGGGTCGGCCCAGGGTGCTCGGAAGCGCACCGCCAGATGGGCGACCAGCGCGAGCACGCCGAGCCCGGCGCCGTAACCGGCGGCGCCGGGCGGGACGGAGCCGTTCCTGGCGTGGCCGACGGCGCAGTAGCCGTACACCGACAGCAGGACGGCCAGGACGAGGAGGGTGAGTTCGACGCCGCGGCGCCGGGGGAGGGGGACGGTGGGCGTGGGCGGATCAGCCGTCGCCAAGGAGATTCCGGCCTTGCTCATGTCCGGAACTTATCTATATGTCCCCCTTGGGTGCTGTGTCCGTCAGCACCAGCGTGGCGCGGGCCCGATGTTGTCGATGTGACGGGCGGCGCCCCAGGCCCAGGTGCCGTCGGTGAGCAGGTACCAGAGCGGGTTGCCCTGCACCTCGTCCCCGCCGACCTTGCAGTAGATCGAGACGACATCGCCCTTGTGGGCGTACCGGATGACCTTTGAACCGCGGTCCGGCGAGGTGCGCAGAGCGAGCGAATCGCTGGTGACGACACCCTTGTACTCGCCCCGGTTGCCGTGGTTGCCGCCGGCCTGGTGGCCCCCGTTACCGCCGCCCCCGCCGCTGTTGTTGCCGTGATCGTTGTTGCCGTTGCCTCCGCCTCCGCCGTTGCCTCCGCCGTTGCCTCCGCCGCTGTTGTTGTTGCCGTGGTCGTTGTTGCCGTTGCCTCCGCCTCCGCCGTTGCCTCCGCCGCCGTTGTTGTTGCCGTGGTCGTTGCCGCCGTTGCCGCCGGTCTGCTGGTCCCAGCCGCCGTTGCCGCCCTGCTGGTTCGAGGACCCTCCGCCGTCGCCGTTGCCGCCCTGCTGGCTCCAGTCCGACTGGCCTCCGCCGTCCGGCGTGTCGCTCGCGACGGCGGGGGCGACGGCGGCCGCGAGCGCCAGGGTGCCGGCGGCCAGCGTCATGGGCAGGCGGCGAAGGAGGGGGGAGCGTGGCGAGCGCGGCGCGTGCGGGGAGTGGCGTGACATGAAGTACCTCCATAGGGGGTCGGAGCAGTCGAAGGTGACCAATCGCCACATTAGGAGCAGCCCTCCGCCCCTGCCCGCCTTGGTGCGCCATCGGGGACGGCCGTCCGCCTATTCGGCCAGTTCCTCCAGCAGGCGGGCCGTCGTCAGCCCGGCCCGCAGGTAGTCGACGAACAGGTCGTTGTGCAGGGCCCAGCCCGAACGGCGGGTCCGGATCAGCCGGATCGCCTCCTCGGCGGAGCTGCCCCGGCGCATCAGCGCGTGCGCGACGACCAGTCCCGAGCGGTTGTACCCGTGATAGCAGCGCACGAGGACCTTGCGCCCGTCCTCCAGCGCCTCGCACGCCGCCTCGGCGAGCCGGATGACGCCCAGCAGCTGGGTTCCGTCGAGCGGCCCGTCCGGGATCGGCCACACATGGTGCTCGACCCCGGGGGCCGGCCCGTGCCCCGGCAGTCGCAGCAGCGTCTGCACGAGATCGAACTCCTGGCGCACCGAGGCGAACTCCAGCTGCCCGGTCCGGGCCCTGAACTGGTGGCCGCCCATCCACAGACCGGGTGCGACCTCGTCCCACGGAGTGTCCGGTGCCGGTACGTCGGGTTGCTTTCTGCGGGCATGCAACGGCGCCTCCCGGGCATCACCGTCCACGTGCTCTCCAAGGTAGCCGGGTTCTTGCCCCTGGGGCACCCCGGCTGTTCCCATGGAAGGCGGGGTGATGGTGCATGAACGGTCTGCGCGTCGTACCGGCCTGGCGGCACGGCCGGGAGCGGCTGTACGTCTGTCTCCCGGACGGCGGGAACATCGCCTGGTACGACCGTGACGCGGCCAGGGTCAACCTGCTCGGTGAGGACCGCGAGGCGGAGGTGCTCGAAGCGCTCGGCCCCTTCCTCACCGGCCCGGTCTCGGTCGGCCCGCCTCCGGTCCCCACCCCCGCCGAGCTGGCACGGCTCACCCTCCACCCCGACGACGACCTCGCCCCGAACCGCCCCGGCGAGGCCCTCCTGATCGCGCTCGACCGCGACCCCGGCCCGGCCCACCGCCTCCGCGCCGACCCGCGCCACCGGGCACTCGAGGCGGAGCGGGCGGTGGGCGAGGCCCTGGACCGCATGGACGGCCTGGGCGTACGCACCCTGCACTCGATCCCGCTCCCCGGCGGCGACCGCGTCCACCACCTGGCGATCGGCCCCGGCGGGCTGTACGCCGTACACGCCGTGTACGCCCGCAGGCAGCGGGTGACGGTCGTCGACCCCCTGGTCGCCGTCGGCCGCCGTGGTGAGCCGCACCCCGTACTGCGCCGAGTCCGCGCCGACGCGGACCGGGTCTCGTACGCCCTGACCGCAGAGGTCCGCCCGGTGCTTGTCCTGGTCGGAGCGTCGCAGGTGACGGTGAGGACCCCGCCGCGCGAGGTGCGCGTCCTGACGGACGGCGAGGTGGAGCGTCTGGGTGACCTGGGGGGCGTGCTGAAGCCGGCCGACGTGGAGGCCCTGCACGCGAGGGCGCGGGACCGGAACACGTGGGCCCGGCTCTGAACGGAGCGGCAAGGCCCCGGACCTGATGGCGGCCGTGGAGAGCGGCGTCCGCGCCGCCCGCGCGTCCCGGGGCGCGAAGGAGGCCCCGGCCGGTAAGGCCGCCCCGCGCACACGCTCGGGCCGGCCCGGCCCGGCCGCGGACGACTGGCGGACGACCGCGGGCGGCTGTGGGCGGCTGTGGGCGACCGCGGGACGGCGAAACGGAATTCACCCGTACGGCGGTTCATGGATCCCAGGGCCCGTGTTCCGCGTCTTCCTCCAGGGCTGTGCTTCCATGTGCGTGATCTGTTGGACCTGTGTGCATGACAGAGGCAGCCGGTCACACGGCACACTCACGGACACCGGCGGAGGGCATGACCGAGGACGAGTTCGATGCTTTCTACGCGGCCGCGTTCCCCCGTCTGACCGGGCAGCTCTTCGCCTTCACGGGGGACCTGGGCGAGGCTCAGGACGTGGTCCAGGAGGCGTTCGTACGGGCCTGGGACCGGCGCCGCAAGCTGCAGGCCGACGGGGCACCCGAGGCATGGGTACGCACGGTCGCCATGCGCCTCGCGGTCAGCCGCTGGCGCCGCGCGCGCCGCTGGCTGGAGCTGGTGCACCATTCCGCGCTGCCGGAAACGACCCCCGGCCCCGGCCCCGAACGCGCCGCGCTGGTCGCCGCGTTGCGCGAACTGCCCGAAGCCCAGCGCATGGCGGTCGTCCTTCACCATCTGTGCGACCTCAGTGTCGAACAGGTAGCCTCCGAGACCGGCGCCCCCGTGGGGACGGTCAAGGCCCGGCTGTCCCGGGGGCGGGCGGCACTGGCCAGACAGCTGGCGGTGGACGAGGCCGAGGAGCCGGCCTGGAGGGAGGGCGGCCGTGTCGGATGAACTCGCCACTGCGTTGCGCGAGTTGGCGGAGGCCCATGAGACCCCGCCGCCCCTGCCGGCCGCCGAGGTCCGCACCCGGGCACGGCGTCGCTCCCGCCGCCGCCTGACCACCGTCCGCCTGGGCCTGGCGACCTCGGCGGCCGGCGTGCTGGCGACGATCGGACTCACCGTGCACGCGGAGGAGCCCGGCCACGACTCGCGGCGCACCCCGGCCACCTCGCCCGACACCCAGGCGATCGGCACGCCGGCGTCCAGCCCCCGGGCACCCGGGACGGCGACCGGCAGGCCGGCCGGCACCGCGGAGGCCGTCCTCGACCTGGGCCGCCACACCCTCACGGTCGGCGGCCGTGTCATGCGCGTCAACGCGCACTTCGTCGCCGCTCCGCTGCCGCACGGCCACCGACTGACCGTGCGGGCCAAGCACGAGGTCATGCTGCTGCGGAGCGACGCGAGGACCGGGAACGTCTACGAGGCCAAGGTCCCGTACGTGGTGGAGCTGCGTACCGGCGACGGGGCCCCGGCCTACGCGGGCGCCCTCGCCTTCGACACCGGATCCCTCGGTGCCCTCGACACCAGGACGAGCTGGCTGGGCCTGAGCGTCGACGACGCGCGATGGTTCTACACCCGCGCCCGGCGGGGCGAACACGTCGAGATCACCTCCGAGGCCACCCCGGCCCCGTCCGTGGCGACGACCGGCCCCACCACCGGGGCCGGCCTCGAAACCGGAACCGCGACCTCCCGCCCACGGACCTGACCCTGCCCACGGACCTGACCCCGCCCACGGACCTGACCCTGCCCACGGACCTGACCCTGCCCACGGACCTGACCCTGCCCACGGACCTGACCCTGCCCACGGACCTGACCCTGCCCACGGACCTGACCCCGCCCACGGACCTGACCCTGCCCACGGACCTGACCCCGCCCACGGACCTGACCCTGCCCACGGATCTGCCCTCCCCACGGACCTGCCCCCCGCGGACCTGACCCCCGCGGACCTGACCCCACCCGTGGCCCGGGGTCACGCCCCTCGGTGGTGTGAAGGGTGGTGTGAGCGGTGGTGCCACCCGGCGGCCCGGTCCGTTCGGAGGCCCTGTGCGGCACCATGTGACCCATGGGCGACAACAGGATCGTGAACACCCACCAGGCCGAGGCGTGGAACGGATACGAGGGCCGGCACTGGGCCGACCACCGGGCGCGCTACGACGCACTCAACGACCCCGCCAACACCCCGCTCCTGGACGCCGTGCGCCTCCGGGCCACGGACCGTGTGCTCGACGTCGGCTGCGGCAACGGACGCCTCACCAGGCTGGCCGCCCGCACCGCGGCGCACGCTCTCGGCGTCGACCTGTCGGCGCCCATGCTGGACCGGGCCCGCGCGAGCGCCGCCGAGGAACACCTCGAGAACGTCACCTTCCTCCGGGCCGACGCCCAGGTGCACCCCTTCGGGGACGCCGTCTTCGACGCGGCCCTCAGCCGCTTCGGGGTCATGTTCTTCGCCGATCCGGTCGCCGCCTTCGCGAACATCGGACGCTCCCTGCGGCCGGGCGGACGGCTCGCCTTCGTCTGTCCGCAGTCCTTCGGCCGGATGGACCAGTCGGTGGTCTTCGCGGCCGTCGCCGAGCAGGTGCCCCTGCCCGACCTCTCCCGGGAGACGGAGACCGGCCCCGCCTCCTTCGCGGACTCCGCGCGCACCACACGCGTGCTGCGCGACGCCGGCTTCGACGCCGTCACCGCCGAGCCGGTCGAACTGCCGCAGAGGTGGGGCGAGGACGCCCAGGACGCCGCCGACTTCCTCTTCGGGTGGGGGCCGATGCGCCACTGGCTGCGCGACGCGGCCCCCGAGGCCGTCGACCGGGCCCGGCGGGCCGCCGCGGACGCCTTTCGCGCGTACGAGGTGAAGGACGCGGACGGGACGGGCGGCACGGCCGGGGGTGTACGGCTCATGGCGCGGCACTGGCTGATGACCGCCACCTGGCCGGGCGCGCCGGGGGACACGACGGCGCCGAGGTCCGCAGGGTGAATCCCCGGGACCCCGGGACCCCGGGGCCGCCGCCCGCCGGCCGGGGTGACCGCGGCCACCGTCGGGTCCGCCACCGAGGGGTCCCGCGCGACGAACTCGCCGACGGCCGGGTACCGTTCGGCGGCCAGGGCACCGTCGTACAGCAGCCGCGCGGCCCGCAGCAGCGGGGAGACGTCGAGGACGGCGGTCTCCGCCCCGGCCGCCTCCAGCCGTTCGACGGCACCGCGGAACGCGGCCCGGGCCGCTGGTGAGAGCGGGGCCAGGTCCTCGTCCCGGGGCACCGCGACGCGCGGGTGCTCGGGCGCGGCCAGGCGTACGTCGCTCGGCCGCTCGCGCGCCCCGAGCCCGCCGTCGAGCACGGCGGCCCGCGACTCCGCGTACACCCGGTCACGCAGCGAACCCGCGGGCGGCGTCACGTCCGGGACCCCCGGGGTGAGCTGTCCGGCAGGATCGGGCGGGCCCGCCTCCGGCCGCGTATACACCGCTGGATCCATGCCCGCAGACGCCGGAGACCCCTTGTCCCCCAGGAGTCCCCCGCGCGGTGAACGCCTCGTCTCCGAGTCCTCACCCCGGAGTCCGGGCTCCGGCGCCCGGGGTCCGGCGCCCGTTCCCTCGGGCTCAGGTGACGCCGAGGCCGAGGCCGAGGCCGCGGGCGTGGGCGAAGCGGGCCTGGCCGTCGGCGAGGCCGATCAGCGGTTCGGGGTAGCCGAGGAGGGCGCGCCGGTTCTCCGGCAGCCGCCAGGGCTCGTGCACGTACCGGTCGTCCACGTCCGCCAACTCGGGCACCCAGCGCCGTACGTAGGCGCCGCTCGGGTCGTAACGCCTGCCCTGGCGCACGGGGTTGAGGACCCGGTTCGGGCGGGTGTCGGTGCCGGTACCGGCGACCCACTGCCAGTTGAGCTGGTTGTTGACGAGGTCGCCGTCCACGAGCAGGTCCAGGAAGTGCCGGGCGCCGACCCGCCAGTCCACGTACAGCGTCTTGGTCAGGAAGCTCGCCGCCAGCAGCCGTGCGCGGTTGTGCATCCAGCCCTCGTGGAGCAGCTGGCGCATCGCCGCGTCGACGACCGGATAGCCGGTACGGCCCTCCCGCCACGCGGCGATGTCCTCAGCCGCCTCGTCCTCGGTCCGCCACCGGTCGTGCCGGGGGCGGTAGTCGCGTACGGACGCCTCGGGCCGTGCCGCCAGCACCTGGTGGTGGAAGTCGCGCCAGCACAACTGGCGCACGAACGCCTCCGCCCCGGCCCCGCCCCGCGACCGGGCCCGGTGGACGAGCTCCACCGGCGAGAGGGCCCCGAAGTGGAGGTGGGCCGAGAGCCGGGAGGTCGCGTCGCCCGCCAGGTCGTCGTGCCGTTCCTGGTACCCGGACATCCGGGACCGGGCCCACCGGGCGAACTGTTCGCGCCCCGCCGACTCGCCTCCGTCCGGGAGGCCGGGGGAGAGGCCGGACAGGCCGTCACGGGAGGGCAGCGGCTCGCCGCGCACCGCGTCGGGGACCCGCACGGTGCGCGGCGCCGGGCAGGTCTCCCGCAGCTGCTCCTGCGACCAGCGGCGGAAGTAGGGGGTGAACACGGCGTAGTGGTCGGACCCGGCGGGTGTCACCGCCCCGGCGGCGACGGCGGTGATCACGGCGTCGTGCACCCGCAGCGCCACCCCGCGCCGCTCGAGCTCCTCCCGCAGCCGCTCCTCGCGCCGCTGGGCGTAGCCGCTGACGCCCGCCGCCATGTGGACCTCCGTGGCCCCGCACTCCGCGGCGACCGCGCAGGCCTCCCGGACACCCGGCCCCGTACGCACGACGAGCCGGCCGCCGCGTCGGCGCAGCGAGGCGTCGAGATCCCGCAGGCAGTCGCCGAGGAAGGCGGCACGGTTCGGCGCGTCGAAGCCGGCCGCGTGGATGCCGGGATCGCGTACGAAGAGCGGCACCACCTCGTCGGCCGCGGCGAGCGCGGCGCGCAGCGGCGGATGGTCGTGCAGACGCAGATCCGAGGTGAACAGGACGACCGCGACGGTCATGGGGCCACTCCTCGCCGTGCATGAGGCCTTGCTTGCTTTCCCGCCGTCTCTTCGGGCTGTTCCCGGCCCGCGGATGCGGAGCCGGGAGCGCCTCCGTCGGGAGCGCCTCCGTCGGGAGCGCCTCCGCTGGGAACGCCTCCGCCGGACTCGTCACCCGCGGTGCGGGTGCCGGGCACGCCGTGCGGACCCGTGGCTTCTGCCGCGGCCCCTGCGCGCATCGGCCCCGTGTGCGCTCATGCCCTTCGTGGCGGCCTGGGTGATGTTGCGGGCCATGCCGCCGAACACGACGGAGTGGAACGGGGCGACGGACCACCAGTAGGCGTGGCCCGGCAGCCCGCGCGGATGGAACAGGGCGCGTTGCCGGTAGAGAGTGCGGCCCTCGTCGTCCGTGCCGGCGTACATCTCCAGCCACGCGAGACCCGGCAGCCGCATCTCCGCCCGCAGCCGCAGCAGCCGCCCGGGCTCGATCTCCTCGACCCGCCAGAAGTCCAGCGAGTCACCGACCCGCAGCCGCTCGGCGTCACGCCGCCCGCGCCGCAGGCCCACCCCGCCGACGAACCGGTCCAGCCAGCCCCGCACCGCCCAGGCCAGCGGGAAGGAGTACCAGCCGTTGTCCCCGCCGATGCCCTCGATCACCTTCCAGAGCGACTCCACGGACGCCTCGACGCGCACCTCGCGCTCGTCGCGGTAGAGACTTCCGCCGGCCCAGTCGGGGTCGGTGGGCAGCGGATCGCTGGGCGCCCCCGGCAGGCTCGCGGACGACCAGCGCGTGGTGACCTGCGCCTCCCGCACCCTCCGCAGCGCGAGGGCCAGTGACTCGTCGAACGACAGCGGGCTGTCCGGTGTGTCGGGCACGTATCGGGCGATGTCGTGCTCGTGGCAGACGACCTCGTGGCGCAGCGACTCCGTCAACGGCCGCGCCAGGGAGGCGGGTACGGGGGTGACGAGCCCGATCCAGTGGCTGGACAGACTCGGGGTGAGCACCGGCACCGACACGACGAGCCGCCGTCGCAGTCCGGCGATGACGGCGTACCGCCGCATCATCTCGCGATAGGTGAGGACGTCCGGCCCGCCGATGTCGAACGCCCGGTCGACGTCGGCGGGCATGCCGGCCGAGCCCACCAGGTACCGCAGCACGTCGCGTACCCCGATCGGCTGGATCCGGGTGTGCACCCAGCTGGGGGTGACCATGACCGGCAGCCGTTCGGTCAGGTAGCGCAGCATCTCGAACGAGGCCGACCCCGAACCGATGACCACCGCGGCCCGCAGCACGGTGGCGGGCACCGGCCCGTCGAGGAAGATCCGCCCCACCTCGGCGCGGGAGCGCAGATGCGGGGACAGGGACTGCTCCGGGACGCCGCGCGGGGTCAGCCCGCCCAGGTAGACGATGCGCCGTACGCCGACGGCATGGGCCTGCTCGGCGAAGGTCCGGGCGGCCCGCCGGTCGGTCTCCTCGAAGCCGGAACCGGTCCCGAGGGCGTGCACCAGGTAGTAGGCGACGTCGATCCCGCGCATGGCCGCGGCGACCGAACCGGGGTCGGTGACGTCGCCCCGGACCGCCTCGACGTCACCCGCCCAGGGGTGGTCGCGGAGCTTGCCGGGGGAGCGGGCGAGGCACCGGACCCGGTGGCCGGCCCGCAGCAGCTCCGGTACCAGGCGCCCGCCGATGTATCCGGAGGCGCCGGTGACCAGGCAGTGCAGCCGCTCGGCGCCGCCCTCGTCCCACTGCCCGCCCGAGCCCTCGCCCGCGTCCGTCTCGGTACCCACGTCCGTCTCCTCCGCGCTCGTCCGTCGGCATGCCCGCGTGCCCATGTGCCCACGTGCCCACTCGCTCCGGGATTGCTTCCTCCCCTCCGATCATGGCGGCAGCGCGGTGGACGTGCCCGTTCAGCCGGACCGGGAACCGGAAGGGGCCCCGGAACCGGAAGGGGACCCGGAGCCGGTGCCGGCACCGGCATCCGCGTCGCCCTTCCGGGCCAGGGCGCTCGGCCACCACGCCCGGGGGCCGATGTCGATCACGAGCGCGGGCACCAGGAGCGAGCGGACCACGAGGGTGTCGAGCAGGACGCCGAAGGCCACGATGAACGCGATCTGGACCAGGAAGGCCAGGGGAATCACCATCAGGGCCGCGAACGTCGCCGCGAGGACGACACCCGCCGAGGTGATGACCCCGCCGGTCGTGGTGAGCCCGCGCAGCACGCCCTGCCGGCTGCCGTGCGTGAGCGCCTCCTCCCGGACCCGGGACATCAGGAAGATGTTGTAGTCGACGCCCAGTGCCACCAGGAACACGAACCCGTACAGGGGTACCGACGCGTCCGTGCCCGAGAAGCCGAGGAGATGCTCGAAGACGAGCGCCGACACCCCGAGCGTCGCCAGGAAGTTGAGCCCGACCGTCGCCACCAGCAGCACCGGTACGAGCAGCGAGCGCAGCAGCAGGACGAGGACCAGCAGGATGACGGCGAGCACGATCGGCACGATCACCGCACGGTCCCGGGCGGCGGTCTCCTGGGTGTCGTACTGCTGCGCCGTGTAACCGCCGACCAGCGCGTCGGCCCCGGAGACCGCGTGCACGTGGTCGCGGAGCCGTTCGACGGTCTCCTTGGCGGCGTCGCTGTCCGCGCCGTCCTCGAGGGTGGCGGCGATCTCGACCCGGCCGTCGGCGACGAGCGGTTCGCCGCCGGGCCGCCCCGAGGCGGAGACCGGGGCCGCCGAGGCGACGCCCTCGGTCTCCTCGGCCGCGGCCGTCACCTCGGTGGCGCTGCCGGCGTCGGCGATGATGACGGCGGGGTTGCCCGAGCCGCCGGGGAAGTGCTCACCGAGCGTCTCCTGGGCGGTCACCGAGGAGGCGTCGCCCACGAAGATCTCCTCGAACGGCACGCCCTTGGAGGACAGGGTGGGGGAGAAGGCCGCGAAGAGGGCGAGCACCAGGGCGGTCACCACCCAGGTGGCACGCGGCCGCCGGTCCACGGTCGCGGCGACCCGGTGCCACACTCCGTGCCCCTCCGCGGGGGCGTCCGAGGGGGCGTCCGAGGAGGGCGTGCTCCCGGCCTCCTTCGGGCGGGAGGGCCAGAAGGCGGTACGCCCCAGCAGGGCCAGCACGGCCGGCAGGAAGGTGAGCGTGGAGAGCACCGCGCACACGATGCCGATGGCGCCGACCGGCCCGAGGGCGCGGTTGTTGGTGAGGTCACTGGCGAGCAGCGCCAGCAGGCCGAGCGCCACGGTGGCGGCGCTGGCCGTGATCGCCCCGAACGAGCGGCGCACCGCGGCGACCGCGGCCTCGACCCGGTCCCCGCGCAGGGTGATCTCCTCGCGGAAGCGGGCGGTCAGCAGCAGCGCGTAGTCCGTGGCGGCGCCGATGACGAGGATGGAGAGGATGCCCTGCACCTGGCCGTCGACCCGGACGACGTCCCGGTCGGCCAGCGCGTACACGACCGCGCAGGCGAGCCCGAGGGCGAAGACGGACCCGAGGATGATCAGGAACGGCAGCAGGACGCTCCGGTAGACGAGCAGCAGGATCACCAGCACGGCGGCGAGCGCCACGCCCAGCAGCAGCCCGTCGATCCCCGCGAAGGCGTCCGAGAGATCGGCCTGGCTCGCCGCCGGCCCCGCGATCTGCGCCGTGGTCCCCGGCACGCTCCCGGCCGCCTCCCGGACCTCGTCCAGGACGGTGGGCAACTCCTCGTCGAGATCCGGCTCCAGCTGGACGACCGCCTGCAGGGCCTGCCCGTCGTCGGAGACGAGAGCGGGCGACGGCGAACCGGCGACCCCGGGCCGGCCGGCGAGAGCACCGACGGCCCGCGTGGCCTCCTCCTGCTGGGCCTCCGTGACCCGGCCGCCCCCCTCGGCCGTCCACACGACGATGGCGGGCACATCGCGCGACGCCCCGGCCTGTTCGAACGCCGCACCCTCTTCGAGCACCTTGGTGGACTCGGCGCTCTGCGGCAGGAACGAGGCCTGGTCGTTGGTGGCGACCTCGCCCAGCTTGCCCGCGTAGGGGCCGAGCGTGCCGCCCACCCCCAGCCAGACGATCAGCAGAACGAGCGGCACCAGCCACCGGCCCCGGGTTGGTGTGGTCCTCATTGAATCCCCAAGTGGCATCGGAACGGAAGGAGAGGAGACGACGCGAGCAGAGATAAGTCAATCATCGAGTATCTCAATTATTGAACAAATATATACTGAACGCATGTCCGGCACCGAGAGCCCCCCGCCCTCCCACTCCGGGGACGACCCGACGGGGCTGCAGAGCTTCGCGGTCCTGCTGCGCCGGATGAACGCCGAGTTCAACCGCATCGCCCACGAGTTCGCCCAGGCGCAGGGCCTGCACCTCACCGACGTGCAGGCGCTCGTCGCGATCCTGGACGCCGACCCGGCCGACGGCCCCATGACACCCGGCAGGCTGCGCGACCAGCTCGACCTCACGTCCGGCGCGGTGACGGCATGCGTCGACCGCCTGGAGAAGGCGGGCCACATCCGCCGCGTACGGGCCCTGGGCGACCGCCGCGTGGTCCATCTGCACTACGAGCAGGCGGCCAGGGCCGTCGCCGGCGCCTTCTTCCGCCCTCTGGCGCAGAGCACGGAAGCGGCCCGGGTCCGCTTCACCCAGGACGAACTGATGACGGTGACCCGCTTCCTCACCGAACTCAACCAGGAACTCGTCCTCCTGGGCCGCCACACCTCGTGACGACGGGAAGCGCGCCCCGGCTCCGGTCCTCGCCCGCACGAGAGGCCATGCCCGATCAGGGCGGGCAACCCCATCCCGGTGGGCGAGCGGGCCTCCCCCATCCCGGTGGGCGAGCGGGCCTCCCCCATCCCGGTGGGCGAGCGGGCCTCCCCCATCCCGGTGGGTGACCGGGCCTCCCCGAATCCGGTGGGTAACCGGGCCTTCTGCGGCCGCAAGCCCGGGAACCGGTGCCACGCAGCCCCGGTCCCTGCGCGGAACGACGACCGCCACCGGGTTCATTCGCAGTGCATCGGGCTTCGGCCGGTGGTGAAGCGCATCCTCGGCCTGCTCCGACCTCAGATGTGTGCACGGATCCGCACTGTTCACCTCAGCCGGAGTCGGAGCGGCCGGTTCTGCTGCTCGATGCACCGCTTCGGCGTCCAGCCCGGTGCCTCGGCCTGACCGCACACCCGAGCGTCACCGTCCAAATCGGCCCGGCGGCCTTTCCCGCGGCCGCGAGGACCTCCACGCCCGAGCCCGAGGAGGGACCGCGCCTGTGAGAGTGGGGTGGGCGCTCACTGCGGCGATCGCTCCCTCTTGTCCAGGGCCACCAGCCGCGAGATCCCACGAGATCTCAGCAGGAGTCGTCGCCCCCGGGTGCAGATCACCTGCGGTCGCCGGTCCGCCGAGTTGCCGGGCATGCTGCCCGGTCACCGTGTCCTGGCCGCTCGTCCCCGTCGGCGTACCGGCCCTCTACCCGTCCACGCTCCAGGGAAGCGGCGGACGCCTCTTGTCCGAGCCCGGTCCCGGTCCCGGGCGGCTGTTCCACATCAGCAGCAGGTCGCGTACGTGGAACCGCGCCCTCGGGTACCACCGCCGTCCGTCCACCGTGTTCGGAAGGGTGTCGGGGCGGTCGTCCTTGATCTGCGTCACGCTGCGGCCGTCCACTCCGATCAGCTTGGCGAACCCTCCCAGCGTCACCTCACGGTCCAGGTCCTCCTCCCTCAGCTCCACCGGATCGGCTCGCCGCGGACGAAACGGTTCCAACTTGACCGGGTCGTACCACGCGCTGCCCCCGCCCCCGCCCTTGGCGCTCACCCCGCGGCGAGCGCGCTCCGGGGCCGGGAAGCCGGGGTAGTGACGAGGCATCACGTGCACCACGTAGCCGTGGCTGTACCCCACCTGGGCGGCCCACTCCTTCAACGTCACCCAGCCCCTGTCAGGCTCGACCACGATCCCCCCGTTCCCACCCGGAATCCGCGACACACGGCAGCGCACATCAGCGTGATACCCACGGCACCCGAACAACTACCGGCCAACTACCGGCCTCACCGCCGTCACCGGCGTCGGGGCCCTTGATCCCGAGGACATCGCAGCACTGTGCGGCGGGCACACCGCAGTGACCAGGATCTGACGGCGTGCGTCGGGTGGCGGGCAGCGGACCGGTGCACGATCACACGGCTGCGACAACCCCCTGGCCGAGGGGGCCGAGGGGGCCGAGGCGTCCGAGTCGGTAGGCCCCATGGCGCGGGGCCACGCCCGCGGCGAAGCCGTGCTCACCGTGGCGTGGGCCTCCTGGGCAACGCCCGAACGAGGTCAGAGGGAGGGAACCCCCGGCTGCGGCGGCCCGACGGGCCCGTTGCCCCGCTCGGCGAGCCCGGCGTGCAGCAGAAGCAGGCGGGCCAGGTCACGCGCCTCGTCGGCGGTGAGTGCCGCCCACGTCCCCGGCCCGCCCCCCTGGTCCTGGCCCACGTCCAGGGTGACCCTGCTGATGGGCCGGTCCGCGGGCGCGAGCCGCAGGCACCGCACCGCGATCCTGCGCCCGCAGGCCGTCACGAGCGAGGGGGTCTCGGTCGCGGTGGCGGTGGCCAGGTCGCGTCCTGTCGTCGTCATCCGTCTCACACTCCTTTGCGCCGGCCGGCCCGGCAACTCCGGCGGGTGTCCTGTCCGCTGGGCCCGGCAGGTGTCCTGTCCGGGACCTCCGGCGGGACATTACGGTCAGCGCGGAGCGGCACCGGAATGTTCCCCGCCGGCGCGCTCCCCGCCGGATCGTGAACCGCTCCGGCGGGGACGGAGGCTTTTGATCTGCCCGGAGGCGCCCAGGGCTTCCCCGCTGCTAGCGCACATCGGAGGACGCGAGTTTCACGAAGTGCTCCAACGCGTCCCGTGCCCGGTTGCCCAGCGCACTCAGTTCCGTCCTGTCGGATGCTTCGTGCACCCCGGCCGTCAGTTCGTAGGCATGCCGCGCGGCATCGATCACTGTCTGGCTGCTTGCGATGAGCTGGACCCGGAACAGTGCGTGAAGGGCGACTCCACGAAGGCGGTACGCCTCGACGCGAGCTTCGAGACAGGCGGGGCCGTCGGGATCCTCGTCCCTGCGATGCCAGCGGTCGTGTTGGCCCCGCCTGAACTCGGTCACTGTCCCGGCGAAGTCGCTGTACACGGTCATGCGTTCGCTGCGGAGCTGCCGCTGAGCCGCGACCATCTGGTCGCGTGCAGCCGCTCGGCGCTGGAACAGGTGCGTCACGGCAACACCGAGGAGAGTCCCCAGAACTGCGATCAAGGCTGAGAGAACACCGGCCACGGGGAGCAGGACATCACAAGATCTCCTGCGTGCCCAGACGCTTGGACGTCCGCGCGGCCCCGAAACGAGTCCTGGCCTGCCGGAAAGGCCATCAAGATCATGACGTTCCTCTTGTGCGGGCGGCCTGCCGGGCGGCCCGATCGTGGCGGCCGGGTGCCTCGCCCTCCGCGGCCGGGCTACGCGAGGCGGGAGGGGGCGCGGGCCCCGGACGCGCCGGGGGTGCCGTCCGCGGTGCCGGTGTCCAGGCCGGGGGTGCTGCCGGACGTGGTTTCGAGGCCGCTCGTTCCAGCGGTGTGCGGCCCTTCCGCGGAAGCGGACGGGGCGGTGGGGCGTTGGGCGTGCAGTTCCTCGCGGAGGCGGCGGACCTCTTCCGCGAGGGCGGAGATCTCGCTGGTCGTCTGGGCCTCGTTGGCGCGGAGTTCGGAGAACCGGTCCATGAACCAGGACGCGAGGGTCGCGGTGACGAGACCCGCGAGCGCGATGCCGCCGACCATCAGCGCGACGGCGATCAGGCGCCCCTCGGTCGTCGTGGGATAGAGGTCGCCGTAACCGACGGTGGTGACCGTGGTCAGCGACCACCACAGGGCGTCACCGAACGTCGTGATCGAGGCGTCCGGGTTGCGCCGCTCGACGTCGAGGATCGCCAGACTGGAGAGGAACAGCAGCAGAGCCGTGCAGGCCGCCACGTAGGTGCCCAGACGCAGCCGTACCCGGCCCAGGGTGGAGGCGTTGCGGCGCACCACCATGAACACGAGGGTCACCAGTCGCAGGGGGCGCAGCGGCGGCAGGACCAGGGTCGCCAGGTCGAACAGCCGTACCTTGAGGAACTGCCACCGGCTGCCGGCCACGGCGAAGCGCAGAACGAACTCGACGGCCAGCAGCGCCCAGATGGCGAAGGTCACGGTCTCGGCGGCGTCACGCCAGGCGCGGGGCAGTCCCGGGTCGAGGATCGGCACCGCGTAGGCCGTGAGGTAGACCAGCGCGAGGCCGATGAGCCAGCCGCCGGTGCGCTGCTCCCAGCGCCGGAGCCGTTGGTCCCTGAGGGCAGGTGTGGCAGACATGGCACGCCATTGTGGCATTGGACCCGGTACGACGGTCACGACGGCATGCGTTCCGGCCCCGGAGGGACGGCGAAGGGGCCCGGCAGCGCGGGCGGGACGAAGCGAGGCTGTGATCCGCATGTGACCGCGGCCACGTAAGGTCCCTTGAGCCACGGTGACTTGTGGTGACAGCAAGCGAACACGGGGGCGGGAGATGGAATACCGGCGCGCGGTGATACCGGCGGTGGCGGGCGGGCTGATGGTGACGCTGCTCCTGTGGTGGGCGGGGGCGAGCGCCGACGCGTTGCACCTGGAGGGCGCCGCCGACGTTCTCGGCCACGAGACCGTCGCACGCCTCCGGGGCTGGCTGCTGCCCTGGGCGTACGAACCCTCCGGCGGGACCACGGGTGGCTCCTTCGACGGGACCGACGCTTCCCGTTATCTCGGCCTGCACCACACGGCGATCCAGATCCGCTTCGCCGCCGTGTTCGTCCTCTACGCGGCCGGAGCGCTCCTCCTGCTCCGGCGGCTTCCCCCGGAGCGCGGCCGGACGTGGGCCGCACTGCTCGCGCTGTGGGCCTGGGGTCTGGTGGCGGGGACCCTGGCGGTGACGGTGTCGGCCCCCTGGCTCATCGCGGCCCAGGGGCACGGCAGCTACCAGTTCCTGCCGCAGTTGGCGTCCCTCTCCTCGGCCGGGCGGCCGATCGTGGTGCCGGTGGCGCTGGCCGCGGCGGCGTGGGCGGTGCTCGTGGCGCGGCCGGCGCTGAAGGGCGCCGGGCCCCAGCCGCGCGAGGACGTTCCGGCGCGGGCCGCCCTGCTGGCCGCCACCGTCGGAACCGCGGTGGTCGCGGTGTCCCTGGTCGTCCTGTCGTACCAGTCGAACGCCGCCACCCTCCAGACGGCCTTCACCGGCGGCGGACTGCTCGCCGAACCGGGTGACCTGCTGCGCCAGTGGCTGCTGCTCGGAGCCTGGTCCGGCCCGGCCGGCACACCGCTCGGCGACTGGCTCCTGTACCGCCTCGGAGACGTCCTGCTCCTCGTCGTGGTCTGGTGCGCCCTGCGGTGGCTGCCCGGGCTGCTCACCCGGGTGTCCGTCCCGGCGATGGCGGCGGGCGGGGTCTGCGCGGTCGTCCTTGGGCTGCTGGCCGAGCAGGCGCTGCGCATGACGACGGACGGGACGCAGATGCGTTCGGGGCTGCTGTACGCGGCGTCCGGTCTCGGCGAGGGGGTCACCGCCGCACTGCTCTGGGGCGCCCTCGCGGGCGTCGCGGCCACCGTGACCCTGCGGGCGGCCGGCGCTCGTGCCCCCTCACGTCCCGTCTGACCTGTTCACACCGGGGCCGGAAACGCTCGATGGCCGAGTCGCGCCTCAAGGCGACCCCTGGAACACCCGAGTCCGGCACACGCCTGCTCCCTGCGGCACACGCCCGCACCTACGCGAAGACCCCGGCCTCAGCGAAAGCGCTGCTGACGGGGTCTTCGGGCACCTCATGCGAAGTGCCCCCGGCAGGATTCGAACCTGCGCACACGGCTCCGGAGGCCGTTGCTCTATCCCCTGAGCTACGGGGGCGTGTCGGTTGCGGTGATCGCTTCGACGGGTAGAACAGTACCAGTTCCGGCGGGGTGGTCATGAACCCGTTTTCCGCGGCGCGGGGGAGGGGTGGGGTCACCCTGTGCGTTCGAGGGGCCACCCCTGGGGGTGGAAGTGGGGAAAGCGCGGACGCGGTGGCCGGTCCCGACCTACTCTCGAGTGGTGCCAGGGGCGTCGCGCCGGGTGCTTGTTGTGGACGACAACAAGGTCATCCGGCAGTTGATCAGGGTCAATCTCGAGCTTGAGGGCTTCGAGGTCGTGACCGCGGCCGACGGTGCCGAGTGTCTGGAAGTCGTTCATCAGGTGCGGCCCGACCTGGTCACCCTCGATGTCGCCATGCCGCGGCTCAACGGGCTCAGGACCGCGGCCCGGCTGCGTTCCGATCCCCGGACCCGGGACCTCCCGCTCGCCATCATCAGTGCCTGTACCCGGTACGAGGTCGAGAGCGGGCTTGACGTCGGGGTGGATGTTTTCCTCGCCAAGCCCTTCGACCCCGCTGAACTCGTGCGGGTGGTAGGGCAGTTGGTCGAGCGGCGGAGGCGGGGGGCCGGCGGGGGCGGCGGTGGGACGAGCAACGGCGGTGGCCTCGGGGGTGCCGAGCGGGCCGCCGGGCACGCTCCCGGGTAGCCGCGCCGCCCGGTCCGTCCGTGCGGGCGTCCACATCGCGGGATCCCGGCCGAGCCGACTCGCCTCCCCACCCCCCTCCTCCCCTACCCTTGTCCCCGTGACCCCCGTCGAGCTCTCCCGCACCGTGCTGCGCGCGGTGCGCCGTGCTGTCGACGACGGGGAGCTGAGCGTGGCCGTGCCCGAGCGGGTCGTCGTCGCGCCGCCGGGACCCGGAGGGTGCGGGGAGTACGCCACCGGCGTCGCCCTCCAGCTGGCCCGGCCGGCCGGACGGACGCCGCAGCACGTGGCCGGGGTTCTCCGGGACCGTCTCCTTCGCGCCGAGGGCATCGGCGATGTCGTCATCACCGGACCCGGGTTCCTCAACATCAGCCTGCGGGGGGCCGACGCGTCCGTCGCCCTCGTGGAGGAGATCCTCGGCGCGGGGGACACCCCTTACGGGCACCTCCCCGCGGGGAGCCGGGAGCCCGTGCTGCTGCGTGGTGCGGCTGACGTGCGTGCCTTCGTGCACCTCGACGCGCTGGCCCGGATCCTGCGGGCCCAGGGGCATCCCGTGCGGGTCGGCTTCGACGCCCCGCCCGCGTCCGAGTGGGGCGTCGTGCTCGGGGACGGCGCCATCGAGGGCGGCACCGAGGGCGGCTCCGGGGGTGCCGCCGGGGGTGCTTCCCTCGAGTACGAGCAGAGCGCCGGCGGTCAGGAGGGCCGCCCTCCCGTCCCCGTGCCCGTCCGCCCCGTGCCCGCCCCCGCCGACCCGCTGCCGCTGGGCCGGGACGCCGCGCGCTGGGCGCTGCTGCGGCCCGCGGCGCACGACCGGCCGCGGATCGGTGGCGAGCACCTGGAGCAGAGGGAGGGCAACCCCCTCTTCCGGGTGCGGTACGCCCACGCCCGCACCCGTGCCCTCGTGCGCAACGCCGCCGACCTCGGGTTCCGCCCCGTGCCCGGCCCCGTCGGCGTGAGCGGGACCCGGCCGCTGCTCACCGCCCTCGCCGACCACCCCCGCGTCCTCGCGGCCGCCGCGCGGCACCGTGCTCCCGACCGGCTCGCCCGGCATCTCGTCACCGTCGCCGATGCGACGCAGCCCCTGCTCCCCGCCGTGCTGCCGCTCGGCGCCGAGAAACCCTCGGCCGTCCACCGCGCCCGGCTCGCGCTCGCCGAAGCCGCCGGGACGGTGCTCGCCGACGGCCTGTCCCTGCTCGGCATCGACGCCCCCGACCATCTTTGAGAGAGCACGCGAAGAATGAGCCGTTCCGCACACCCCGCCGGGCCCCGTCACGCCGACGTCCTGCCCGAGGGGCACTATTCCGCACCGCCCGCCGACCTCAACGCCCTCGACCCCAAGGTGTGGGCGCAGACCGTCAGCCGTGACGAGGACGGCGCGCTCACCGTCGGCGGGGTCTCCGTCACGCGGCTCGCCGAGGAGTTCGGCACCCCCGCCTACATCCTCGACGAGGCCGACTTCCGGGCCCGCGCGCAGGCCTGGCGCACCGCCTTCGGGGACGACGCCGACGTGTTCTACGCGGGCAAGGCGTTCCTCTCCCGGGCCGTCGTGCGGTGGCTCCACGAGGAAGGGCTGAACCTCGACGTCTGCTCCGGCGGGGAGCTGGCCACCGCCCTGTCCGCCGGCATGCCCGCCGACCGGATCGCCTTCCACGGCAACAACAAGTCCGTGGCCGAGATCACCCGGGCCGTCGAGGCCGGGGTCGGGCGGATCGTGCTCGACTCCTTCCAGGAGATCGTCCGGGTCGCGCACATCGCGCAGTCGCGCGGCAGGCGGCAGCGGGTGCAGATCCGTGTCACCGTCGGCGTCGAGGCGCACACGCACGAGTTCATCGCCACCGCGCACGAGGACCAGAAGTTCGGGATCCCGCTGGCCGGCGGGCAGGCCGCCGAGGCCGTGCGGCGGGCGCTCCAGCTGGACGGTCTCGAGGTCATCGGGATCCACTCGCACATCGGGTCGCAGATCTTCGACATGTCCGGGTTCGAGGTCGCGGCCCACCGGGTCGTCGGGCTGCTCAGGGAGATCAGGGACGAGCACGGGGTCGAGCTGCCCGAGATCGACCTCGGCGGCGGCCTCGGCATCGCCTACACCAGCGACGACGACCCCCGCGAGCCGCACGAGATCGCCAAGGCGCTGACCGAGATCGTCACCCGCGAGTGCGAGTCCGCCCATCTCGCCACCCCCCGCATCTCCGTCGAGCCCGGGCGGGCCGTCGTCGGGCCGACGGCCTTCACCGTGTACGAGGTCGGCACCATCAAGCCGCTCGACGGGCTGCGCACGTACGTCTCCGTCGACGGCGGGATGTCGGACAACATCCGCACCGCGCTGTACGACGCCGACTACAGCGTCTCCCTCGTCTCCCGCACCTCCGACGCCGAGCCGATGCTCTGCCGGGTCGTCGGCAAGCACTGCGAGAGCGGCGACATCGTGGTGCGCGACGCCTTCCTGCCCGGGGACCTGGCGCCGGGCGACCTGATCGCCGTACCGGCCACCGGGGCGTACTGCCGGTCGATGGCGAGCAACTACAACCACGTGCTCCGCCCGCCCGTCGTCGCCGTCGCGAACGGTGAGGCGCGGGCGATCGTCCGGCGCGAGACCGAGGACGACCTCCTCCGCCTCGACGTCGGGTGAGGGGAGACGCCGGAGGCGGCCAGGGGAACCAGGAAGGAAGCAGAGCAGGAAGCGGAGAAGGAGCGGCGGAAGATCTTCGGTTCTTCCTGCTTCCCGATGGAATTGATGTCTCACGATTCGGACATAGGGAAGAATCCTCCGTCCGGTGAGTGAGACTGGTGCAACCTAGACGGTAATCAGGAAACGAGGTCGGATGATGCGTACGCGTCCGCTGAAGGTGGCGCTGCTGGGCTGTGGAGTGGTCGGCTCAGAGGTGGCGCGCATCATGACGACGCAGGCCGCCGACCTCGCCGCCCGCATCGGGGCCCCGGTGGAGCTCGCCGGGGTCGCCGTGCGGCGTCCGGACAGGGTGCGCGAGGGCATCGCCCCGGAGCTCGTCACCACCGACGCCACCGCCCTGGTCAAACGGGGCGACCTCGACGTCGTCGTCGAGGTCATCGGCGGGATCGAGCCGGCGCGGATGCTGATCACCACCGCGTTCGAGCACGGCGCGTCCGTCGTCTCCGCGAACAAGGCACTGCTCGCCCAGGACGGTGCCGCGCTGCACGCCGTCGCCGAGGAGCACGGCAAGGACCTCTACTACGAGGCCGCCGTCGCCGGTGCCATCCCGCTGATCCGACCGCTGCGCGAGTCACTCGCCGGCGACAAGGTCAACCGGGTGCTCGGCATCGTCAACGGCACGACGAACTTCATCCTCGACGCCATGGACACCACCGGCGCCGGCTACCAGGAGGCGCTCGACGAGGCCACCGCGCTCGGGTACGCCGAGGCCGACCCGACCGCCGACGTCGAGGGCTTCGACGCCGCCGCCAAGGCCGCCATCCTCGCCGGGATCGCCTTCCACACGCGCGTGCGCCTCGACGACGTGCACCGTGAGGGCATGACCGAGGTCACCGCCGCCGACTTCGCCTCGGCGCGGGGGATGGGCTGCACCATCAAGCTGCTGGCCATCTGCGAGCGGGCCGCGGACGGTGGATCCGTCACCGCGCGGGTGCATCCGGCGATGATCCCGCTCACCCACCCCCTGGCCTCCGTGCGCGGCGCCTACAACGCCGTGTTCGTGGAGTCGGACGCCTCCGGGCAGCTGATGTTCTACGGGCCCGGCGCCGGCGGGGCGCCCACCGCCTCCGCCGTCCTCGGCGACCTCGTCGCCGTCTGCCGCAACCGGCTCGGCGAGACCACCGGACCGGGCGAGTCCGCCTACGCGGCGCTGCCCGTCTCCCCGATGGGCGAGGTCGTCACGCGCTACCACATCAGCCTCGACGTGGCCGACAAACCGGGCGTTCTCGCCCAGGTCGCGACCGTGTTCGCCGAGCACGGTGTCTCGATCGACACGGTTCGCCAGCAGGGCAAGGACGGGGAGGCCTCCCTCGTCGTCGTCACCCACCGTGCGTCCGACGCGGCCCTCAGCGGCACCGTCGACGCGTTGCGCAAGCTCGACACCGTGCGTGGTGTCGCCAGCATCATGCGGGTTGAAGGAGAGTAAGCAGCAATGACCCACCAGTGGCGCGGAATCATCGAGGAGTACCGGGACCGGCTGCCGGTCGCCGACACCACGCCGGTCGTGACGCTCCGTGAGGGCGGCACGCCGCTCGTGCCCGCGCGGGTGCTCTCCGAGCGCACGGGCTGCGAGGTCCACCTCAAGGTCGAGGGCGCGAACCCGACCGGGTCCTTCAAGGACCGGGGCATGACCATGGCCATCTCCAAGGCCAAGGAGGAGGGCGCGCAGGCCGTCATCTGCGCCTCCACCGGCAACACCTCCGCCTCCGCCGCCGCCTACGCGGTGCGCGCCGGCATGGTCTCCGCCGTGCTCGTGCCCCAGGGCAAGATCGCGCTCGGCAAGATGGGCCAGGCCCTGGTGCACGGCGCGAAGATCCTCCAGGTCGACGGCAACTTCGACGACTGCCTCACCCTCGCCCGCGCCCTCAGCGACAACTACCCGGTGGCGCTGGTCAATTCGGTCAACCCGGTGCGTATCGAGGGTCAGAAGACGGCCGCCTTCGAGATCGTGGACATGCTGGGCGACGCCCCCGACGTCCACGTCCTGCCGGTGGGCAACGCGGGCAACATCACGGCCTACTGGAAGGGCTACCGCGAGTACGCCGACGACGGCGTCTCCACCCGCAAGCCCCGGATGTGGGGATTCCAGGCCTCCGGCAGCGCCCCGATCGTGCGCGGCGAGGTCGTCAAGGACCCGGCGACGATCGCCACCGCCATCCGGATCGGCAACCCCGCCTCGTGGCAGTACGCGCTGGCCGCGCGGGACGAGTCCGGCGGTGTCATCGACGAGGTGACGGATCGTGAGATCCTGCGCGCCTACCGGCTGTTGGCCTCGCAGGAGGGCGTCTTCGTCGAGCCCGCGTCCGCCGCGTCGGTCGCCGGCCTGCTGAAGGCCGCGGAGCAGGGCAAGGTCGACCCGGGACAGCGCATCGTGTGCACCGTCACGGGCAACGGTCTGAAGGACCCGGACTGGGCCGTCGCCGGGGCGCCGCAGCCGGTCACCGTCCCCGTGGACGCCGCGACGGCGGCCGAGCGGCTCGGACTGGCCTGACCGCCGCCACCGGAAGGCCCGGGGCGCCGCGCCACGGGCCTTCCGGCCGCCCGCCCCGGGCCCTCCCCGCCCGGCGGCGGCAGCACGCGCCGGCAGGACGGGCGTAAGAAGGCGCCTGTCCGGGGAAGTTCCCCCTGAGGGAGGCACGGAGGGCTTGCGACACGCATCGTGCGCCTCCCGTGCGCCCTATGTCGACACAGAACCTTCCTTCGATAGGCTGTACTCAACCCGTCCGCCGCACATGCCGCGGTCCCGCGTCCTCCCGTGGTCCGGACCACGGTCCGCGGGGGCCCCGGAGGAGCCGGGAGGGGTTCGGGAAGCGGTCGGCCACCCCGGCCGGCGGCGGTCCCCGGGGTTGTGTACGTCATCGAATGTCATTCGACAGTTCGGCAGTCCGGCACTCTTCGGCTGCCACCGTCACCGTCACCAGCTCAAGGAGAGTCAACGAGCGATGGCCGGTCCCGCGTTCCGCGCCGCCGCCGTCCGGGTGCGCGTCCCCGCCACCAGCGCCAACCTCGGTCCGGGCTTCGACGCCTTCGGCCTCGCGCTGGGCCTCTACGACGACGTGGTCGTCCGGGTGGCCGACGCCGGGCTGCACATCGACATCGCCGGTGAAGGCGGTGAAACCCTCCCCCGCGACGAGAACCACCTGCTCGTACGCTCCCTGCGCACCGCCTTCGACCTGCTCGGCGGACAGCCGCGCGGCCTGGAGATCGTCTGCGCCAACCGCATTCCGCACGGTCGGGGCCTCGGCTCCTCCTCCGCCGCCATCTGCGCCGGAATCGTCGCCGCCCGCGCCGTGACCATAGGCGCCGAGGCCAGGCTCGACGACACCGCGCTGCTCGAGCTCGCCACCGAGATCGAGGGCCACCCCGACAACGTCGCGGCCTGCCTGCTGGGCGGCTTCACCCTCTCCTGGATGGAGAGCGGCGCGGCCCGCGCGATCAGGATGGAGCCCGCCGCCTCCGTCGTGCCGGTGGTGTTCGTACCCGGCAAACCCGTCCTCACCGAGACCGCGCGCGGCCTGCTGCCGCGCACCGTGCCGCATGGCGACGCCGCCGCCAACGCGGGCCGCGCCGCCCTGCTCGTCGAGGCTCTGACCAGGCGTCCCGAACTGCTGCTGCCCGCCACCGAGGACCGTCTGCACCAGGAGTACCGAGCCCCCGCCATGCCCGAGAGCGCGGCGCTGGTCGAGCGCCTGCGCGCGGACGGCGTCCCCGCGGTGATCTCCGGCGCGGGCCCCACCGTCATGGCGCTGGCCGACGCGGAAACCGCCGACAAGGTCGAAGCGCTGGCGGGCAACGACTGGGCCGCCAACCGGCTCGGCCTCGATGCGCAGGGAGCGAGCGTGCTTCCGCTCGCCACCTGACACACGGTTGCCGGACAAGGAGAGGGGGAATGTTTGTTGGATCCGGTAGTGTTAATCTCAAGTCTGCACCCGCACCCCACCATGGCGAGGTGCCTCGTGTCCCCGCTCGGGACAGACATTCTTCCGGGAGCCCCCCAAGCCCAACTGTGTTCTCTGCTTCGTACGCGGGCAGTACGTCGTACGCGGACACCGAACGGCCCGCCGGGCACGCTCCGGAACCGGTGCGACCGCGCCACGTGACACTGGATGCCACGGCTCGGGGAAGCGCCATCACCAGATATCCCTTCCGCCGTCGAGGCGGACCACCGCCCCGGCACGGTTCGCACAGCAAGGACCGAAGCCGGACAGCACAACCGGTCGCCGAGCCAGACAGGCCGACGTCCGCTCCAGGGAAGGACCCTTCGTGAGCGACACCACCGATCTGATGGGCGCACGTGTCGAGGAGACCGCTGCCGCGCCCGCCACGGACGCCTCCGCGCCTGCCAGCGGTGCCGGCTCCCGGCGGCGCCGCGGTACCGGCCTCGAGGGCATGGTGCTGGCCGAGCTTCAGCAGGTCGCCTCCGGCCTCGGCATCAGGGGCACCGCGCGCATGCGCAAGAGCCAGCTGATCGAGGTCATCAAGGAAGCGCAGGCGTCGGGCGGCTCCGCCGCGCCGAAGAGCGAGGCCCCGGCCGAGCCGGCGCAGACCAAGCCCAAGCGCCGCACCACCTCCAGGACCCGTACGGGCGACACCGCCCAGAAGAAGCCGGCTGCCGAGGCCCCCGCCGAACAGGCCGCCGCCCAGCAGCAGATCGACATTCCCGGCCAGCCCTCCCCGAAGGCCTCCGCCCCGGCCGAGCAGGCCCCCGCCGCCGAGGCCCCCGTCGAGCGCCGTCGCCGGGCCACCGCGGACGCGGGCGCTCCGGCCGCTGCGGCCGAGCAGGCCCCCGCCGAGACGAAGAGCGACGCGAAGGCCGAGGGCCAGGCGCAGTCGCAGCAGTCCTCGTCGCAGGGCGACGGCAAGTCCGACGGCGACGGCGACGGCCGCCGCCGTGACCGCCGCGAGCGCGGCCGTGACCGTGCCGAGCGCGGAGACCGGGGTGACCGCGGGGATCGCGGCGACCGCGGGGACCGTCGGGGCAAGGGCGACGACCAGCAGCAGAACCAGGGCGGCGGCCAGGGCCGTCAGCAGAACCAGCAGCAGGGCGGCGGCCGTCAGGACGACGGTTACGACGACGACGGAGGCGGCCGTCGCGGCCGTCGCGGCCGCTACCGCGACCGCCGTGGCCGCCGTGGCCGCGACGAGATGACCTCCGAGCCGCAGATCACCGAGGACGACGTCCTGATCCCGGTCGCGGGCATCCTCGACATCCTCGACAACTACGCGTTCATCCGGACCTCCGGCTACCTGCCCGGCCCGAACGACGTGTACGTCTCCCTCGCCCAGGTCCGCAAGAACGGCCTGCGCAAGGGCGACCACCTCACCGGCGCGGTGCGCCAGCCGAAGGAGGGCGAGCGGCGCGAGAAGTTCAACGCGCTGGTCCGCCTCGACTCCGTCAACGGCATGGCGCCCGAACACGGCCGCGGTCGCCCGGAGTTCAACAAGCTCACCCCGCTGTACCCGCAGGACCGCCTCCGCCTGGAGACCGACCCCGGCGTCCTCACCACGCGGATCATCGACCTCGTGTCGCCGATCGGCAAGGGCCAGCGCGGTCTGATCGTGGCCCCGCCGAAGACCGGCAAGACCATGATCATGCAGGCGGTCGCCAACGCGATCACGCACAACAACCCCGAGTGCCACCTGATGGTCGTCCTCGTCGACGAGCGTCCGGAAGAGGTCACCGACATGCAGCGGTCGGTGAAGGGCGAGGTCATCTCCTCGACCTTCGACCGTCCGGCCGAGGACCACACCACGGTCGCCGAGCTCGCCATCGAGCGCGCCAAGCGTCTGGTGGAGCTGGGTCACGACGTCGTCGTGCTGCTCGACTCGATCACGCGTCTGGGCCGTGCGTACAACCTCGCCGCCCCGGCCTCCGGCCGCATCCTCTCCGGTGGTGTCGACTCGACGGCGCTGTACCCGCCGAAGCGCTTCTTCGGAGCGGCCCGCAACATCGAGGACGGCGGCTCGCTGACCATCCTCGCCACCGCCCTGGTGGACACCGGGTCCCGCATGGACGAGGTGATCTTCGAGGAGTTCAAGGGCACCGGCAACATGGAGCTCAAGCTCGACCGGAAGCTCGCCGACAAGCGCATCTTCCCCGCGGTGGACGTCGACGCGTCCGGCACCCGCAAGGAGGAGATCCTGCTCGGCAGCGACGAGCTGGCCGTCACCTGGAAGCTCCGCCGGGTGCTGCACGCACTCGACTCGCAGCAGGCGATCGAGCTGCTCCTCGACAAGATGAAGCAGACGAAGTCGAACGGCGAGTTCCTGCTGCAGATCCAGAAGACGACGCCGACGCCCGGCAACGGCGACTGACGTCCGCCGTTCGCCACACCCGTCTCCTCACCAGGGCCGCTTCCCGGACATCCGGGGCGCGGCCCTTGTGGTTCCGGACGACGCCGCGGACGGGGTGGTACGGCCGGTTCCGGTGTGGTCGAAGGGGGTACCCGGGCGGACGGGAGCCGCCTATGTCTGCCGAGAACACGCACCGGACCGACGGCCTGCGGGCCGGGGGCCGCAGCCGCAGGTGGCGGGGCATGAAGGTCGTGGCGTGGACCGCGGCCCTCGTCCTCGCCCTCGGCGGCGCCGGCCTCGGATACGTGTACGTCACCCTCGACGGCAACCTCAGGAGCGTCGACATCGACCGGACACTCGGAGCCGACCGGCCCGAGAAGGCCGACGACGGCTCCGAGAACATCCTCGTTCTCGGCTCCGACACCCGCTCCGGCGGCAACGGGAAGCTCGGCGGCGGCACCGACGACGGCACGGCCCGCTCCGACACCGCGATGATCGTGCACGTCCACGAGGGACGGGACGAGGCCTCCGTGGTGTCCGTCCCGCGGGACACCCTCGTCGACCGTCCCGAGTGCACCGGCACCGAAGGCGGCGGGCACCCCGCCGCGGACGGCGTGATGTTCAACTCCGCGTACGCCACGGGCGGGGCCGCCTGCGCCGTCAAGACCGTCGAGTCGATGACCGGCCTGCGCATGGACCACTACCTGGAGGTCGACTTCAGCGGCTTCCGGGAGCTCGTCGACGAGCTGGGCGGCGTCGAGATCACCACCACCGAGGACATCGACGACCCCGACAGCCACCTGCACCTCGCCGCCGGCACCCACCGGCTCGACGGCGCGCAGGCCCTCGGCCTGGTCCGCACCCGGCACGGCGTGGGCGACGGCTCCGACCTCGGCCGCATCCAGCTCCAGCAGGCCTTCGTCAGGGCCCTGGTCCAGCAGGTGGACGACGTCGGCCTCCTCGCCGACCCCGGGAAGCTCCACGACATCGCCGACACCGCCACCCGGGCCCTCACCACCGACACCGGCCTGGGCTCGGTGAACTCCCTGATGTCCTTCGCCGCCGGCCTGCGCGACATCGACCCGGCCGGCCTGCACATGGTGACCATGCCGGTGCGCTACGACCCCGCCGACCCCAACCGCCTCGTGCCCGAGCCGCAGAAGGCGCGGCTGGTCTGGGACGCCCTGAGGAACGACGAGCCGATCCCGGGGACGGCCACGGACGACACGGCCACCGGCGAGGCCGGGGACGTCGCGGGCGCCCCGTGAGCAGCGCCGAAGGCCCCGCGGAGCCGGCGCCGGCGCGCCGGGAACAAAAGGCGGCGGCCCCCGGTTTGGGGGGATGGCACCAGTCCTGGCAGACTGGTACGTCGGCTCCGGTTCACGCTCCCGCATCCCGCGGCGGCGACCCGGCGCCCTCCCGAACCTAGGAGTCACCTTGAAGCGCGACATTCACCCCGCGTACGTCGAGACGCAGGTCAGCTGCACCTGCGGCGCGTCGTTCACCACCCGCAGCACCATCGAGTCCGGCACCGTCCGGGCCGAGGTCTGCTCCGAGTGCCACCCGTTCTACACGGGTAAGCAGAAGATCCTCGACACCGGTGGCCGTGTGGCCCGCTTCGAGGCCCGCTTCGGCAAGGCCGCCGGCTCCAAGAAGTAGCGAGCCCCATTTCGCCGGTCCACGGCCGCGCTCCCGCCCGGGGCAGGCCGGGACCGGCGTTTTTGGTCCGCCCCTTCACCCACGTACCAGCAGGAGCCCAAGATGTTCGAGGCCGTCGAGGAACTCGTCGCCGAGCACGCCCACCTGGAGACGAAGCTCGCCGACCCGTCGGTCCACGCCGACCAGGCCAACGCGCGCAGGCTGAACAAGCGCTACGCCGAACTCACCCCGATCGTCACCACGTACCGCACCTGGAAGCAGACCGGTGACGACATCGGGACCGCGCGTGAACTGGCCGCGGACGACCCGGACTTCGCCGCCGAGCTGAAGGACCTGGAGAAGCAGCGCGAGAAGCTCACCGAGAAGCTCCGCCTGCTGCTGGTCCCGCGCGACCCCAGCGACGACAAGGACGTCATCCTCGAGGTCAAGGCGGGCGCGGGCGGCGACGAGTCCGCCCTGTTCGCCGGTGACCTGCTGCGCATGTACCTGCGGTACGCCGAGCGCGTGGGCTGGAAGACCGAGATCATCGACGCCACGGAGTCCGAGCTGGGCGGCTACAAGGACGTCCAGGTCTCCGTGAGGACCAAGGGCGGCCAGGGCGCCACCGAGCCCGGCCAGGGCGTGTGGGCCCGGCTGAAGTACGAGGGCGGTGTGCACCGCGTGCAGCGGGTGCCCGCCACCGAGTCGCAGGGCCGCATCCACACCTCCGCGGCGGGTGTCCTGGTGACCCCCGAGGCGGAGGAGGTCGACGTCGAGATCAACCCGAACGACCTGCGGATCGACGTCTACCGCTCCTCGGGACCCGGCGGGCAGTCCGTCAACACCACCGACTCCGCCGTGCGCATCACGCACCTGCCGACCGGAGTCGTCGCCTCCTGCCAGAACGAGAAGAGCCAGCTGCAGAACAAGGAGCAGGCGATGCGTATCCTGCGCTCCAGGCTGCTCGCGGCGGCGCAGGAGGAGGCGGAGAAGGAGGCCGCGGACGCCCGGCGCAGCCAGGTCCGCACCGTCGACCGCTCCGAGAAGATCCGCACCTACAACTTCCCGGAGAACCGCATCTCGGACCACCGCGTCGGGTTCAAGGCGTACAACCTGGACCAGGTCCTGGACGGCGATCTGGACGCGATGATCCAGGCCTGTGTCGACGCGGACTCGGCCGCCAAGCTCGCCGCGGCATGAGGCCGGCCCACCGGGCCTGAGCACCCGGCCCGCTGTCCGGGCCGCGCGAGGGGCCCGGACACCGTACCGCCGCAGCGGCCGTACAAGAACTTCCGGAGGATGAGCGTGCAGCAACATAGTGGGGGGCGACCCCCGAGCCCCCGCAGCGTGCTGCTCGCGGAGGTGGCCCAGGCCACCCAGCGGCTGGCCGACGCGGGCGTGCCCTCGCCGCGCACCGACGCGGAGGAGCTCGCCGCGTTCGTGCACGGCGTCAAACGCGGCGCGCTGCACACCGTCCAGGACGCCGACTTCGACGCCCGCTACTGGGAGGTCGTCGCCCGCCGCGAGGCGCGCGAACCGCTCCAGCACATCACCGGGCACGCCTACTTCCGCTACCTCGAACTCCAGGTGGGGCCCGGGGTGTTCGTGCCGCGCCCGGAGACCGAGTCGGTCGTCGGCTGGGCCATAGACGCGGTACGGGCCATGGACGTCGTCGAGCCGTGCATCGTCGACCTGTGCACCGGCTCGGGCGCCATCGCGCTCGCCCTCGCCCAGGAGGTGCCGCGCTCCCGCGTGTACGCCGTGGAGCTGTCCGAGGACGCCCTCGTGTGGACCCGCAGGAACATGGAGGGCTCGCGCGTCGAGCTGCGCCAGGGAAACGCCCTGACGGCCTTCCCGGACCTCGACGGCCAGGTCGACCTCGTCGTCTCCAACCCGCCGTACATCCCGCTCACCGAATGGGAGTACGTCGCCCCCGAGGCGCGCGACCACGACCCCGGCCTGGCGCTGTTCTCCGGCGAGGACGGCCTCGACCTCATCCGCGGTCTGGAACGCACCGCGCACCGCCTGCTGCGCCCCGGCGGCGTGGTCGTCGTCGAGCACGCCGACACCCAGGGCGGCCAGGTCCCGTGGATCTTCGCCGAGGACCGCGGCTGGACCGACGCCGCAGACCACCCCGACCTGAACAACCGGCCCCGGTTCGCCACCGCCCGCAAGGCGCTGCCGTGACCGTCCGGCAGACTTCGACCACCCCCAGCCGCATGTGTACGAGGAGGCCCGCCAGATGGCTCGGCGATACGACACCAACGACACGACCGACCGCGCGACCGGTCTGCGTGAAGCCGCGTCCGCCGTCCGCCGGGGCGAGCTCGTGGTGCTGCCGACGGACACCGTCTACGGCATCGGTGCCGACGCGTTCACCGGCGAGGCCGTCGCTGACCTCCTGGAGGCCAAGGGGCGCGGCCGCAACATGCCCACGCCCGTCCTCATCGGCTCCCCGAACACCCTGCACGGCCTGGTCACGGACTTCTCCGAGCAGGCCTGGGAACTGGTCGACGCGTTCTGGCCGGGCGCGCTGACCCTGGTCGCCCGGCACCAGCCGTCCCTCCAGTGGGACCTCGGCGACACCCGGGGCACGGTCGCCGTCCGCATGCCGCTGCACCCGGTCGCCATCGAGCTGCTCACCGAGGTCGGCCCGATGGCCGTCTCCTCGGCCAACCTGACGGGACACCCCGCGCCGGAGAACTGCGACGCGGCCCAGGAGATGCTCGGCGACTCCGTCTCCGTCTACCTCGACGGCGGGCCCACCCCGGGCATCGTCCCCTCGTCGATCGTCGACGTCACGCGCCCCGTGCCCGTGCTGCTGCGCGAAGGCGCCATCTCGCCGGAGGAGCTGCGCAAAGTGGTACCCGACCTCGAGGTGGCGAATTGACGGCCCCCGAGTCGGGGCGTGGCATAGGCAACGGGGAACGCAGCGCGGAGGAGACGACCACCTTCGGGTTTCCGCGCGACACCTTCCGCATCCTCCACGTCAGCACCGGAAACGTCTGCCGCTCGCCCATCACCGAGCGGCTGACCCGGCATTTCGTGAGCCAGCGGCTGGGCCTCCTGGGCGGCGGGCTGATCGTGGAGAGCGCGGGCACCTGGGGGCACGAGGGCGCGCCGATGGAGTCCCACGCGGAGACCGTGCTGGCCGACTTCGGCGCGGACGCCTCCGGCTTCACCGGCCGTGAACTGCTGGACGACCACGTGATCCGCGCCGACCTGGTGCTGACCGCGACCCGCGACCACCGCGCCCAGGTCATCTCCATGGGCCACTCGGCGGGCCTGCGCACCTTCACGCTGAAGGAGTTCACCCGCCTGGTGAACGCGATCGACCCGGCGACCCTGCCCCCGGTGGACGAGGGCCTGGTCATGCGCGCCCGCGCCCTGGTCCGCGCCGCCGCCGCGCTGCGCGGGTGGCTGCTGGCCCCGACCGCCGAGGCGGACGAGGTCTACGACCCCTACGGCGGACCCCTGCCGTTCTTCCGCTCCATCGGCGACGAGATACACCAGGCCCTGGACCCGGTCGTCACCGCCCTCACCGGCGTCCCGACCCGAACCTGACGGCTCCGCCGGGGTGCCCGCCCGTCGTGCCCCGGGCGACGACCGCGACCTTCCGGGAGGCGCGGCAGCCGAGCGGGGCGGGGGTGGCGGGCCTACATTGGTCGTACGCCGGCTTCGACGTCCGGGAGCACACCATGACGGTCACCCACGCCCTCGAGGGCGGGTTCGGGGTTCTGCGCCGGCAGGACCCCGAACTCGCCGGGATCCTGGACGCGGAGCGGGAGCGGCAGGCGGCCACCCTCCAGCTGATCGCCGCCGAGAACTTCACCTCGCCCGCCGTGCTGGCCGCCCTCGGCTCACCGCTCGCCAACAAGTACGCCGAGGGGTACCCGGGCGCCCGCCACCACGGCGGCTGTGAGACCGCCGACGATGCCGAACGCCTCGCCGTCGAGCGGGCCAGGGCACTCTTCGGCGCCGACCACGCCAACGTCCAGGCCCACTCCGGATCGTCGGCCGTGCTGGCCGCCTACGCCGCCCTGCTGCGCCCCGGGGACACCGTCCTGGCCCTCGGCCTGGCCCACGGCGGCCACCTCACCCACGGCTCACCCGCGAACTTCTCCGGCCGCTGGTTCGACTTCGTCGGCTACGGCGTGGACGCGGAGACCGGGCTCATCGACCACGACCAGGTCCGCGCCCTGGCCCGCGCCCACCGGCCCAAGGCGATCGTCTGCGGCTCCATCGCCCACCCCCGCCACATCGACCACGCCTTCTTCCGCGAGGTCGCCGACGAGGTGGGCGCCTGTCTGATCGCCGACGCCGCGCACCCCATCGGGCTCGTCGCCGGGGGAGCGGCGCCCAGCCCGGTCCCGTACGCGGACATCGTCTGCGCGACCACGCACAAGGTGCTGCGCGGACCGCGCGGCGGCATGCTCCTCTGCGGCGCCGAGCTGGCCGAACGGGTCGACCGCGCGGTCTTCCCCTTCACCCAGGGCGGGGCCCAGATGCACACCGTCGCCGCCAAGGCGGTCGCCTTCGGGGAGGCGGCGACCCCGGCCTTCGCCGCGTACGCCCACCAGGTCGTCGCCAACGCGCGGGCCCTCGCCGAAGCTCTGGCCGACGAGGGACTCCTCGTCACCACCGGCGGCACGGACACCCACCTGATCACCGCCGACCCCGCTCCGCTCGGCGTCGAGGGGCGCGAGGCCCGCGGCCGGCTCGCGGCGGCCGGAATCGTCCTGGACTGCTGTGTCCTGCCGCACGCCGACGACCGCGGACTGCGCCTGGGCACCGCGGCGGTGACCACGCAGGGCATGGGGGAGCGGGAGATGGCGCTGATCGCCGGGCTGCTGGCGAGCGTCCTGCGCGGCGGCACCGAGCCGGCGCGGGCCCGCACGGACGTCCACGAACTGACCGCCGCCTTTCCGCCATATCCTGGCTGAGACATGTCACCCGGCCGGGCATGCGCACCCGTACGGGTGCCGACGTGGGGCGGGCACGCCCGGGCGGTCGGGCCGTGTGCGCCGTCGTGCACAGACACACGTGCAACCATCGTCGTTACCCGGAAGTCCTCACCCGTATGCGTGCCTCGCTAGGGTGTGAGGCTGTGATGGCCAGCGAGACCTGTGGGGAAGCCCGTGCGTGAATACCTGCTGACGCTCTGCATCACGGCCGCGGTGACGTATCTGCTGACAGGGCCGGTACGGAAGTTCGCGATCGTGGCGGGAGCGATGCCGGAGATCCGGGCACGCGACGTGCACCGGGAACCCACTCCCCGGCTCGGCGGGATCGCCATGTTCTTCGGACTGTGCGCGGGACTGCTGGTCGCCGACCACCTCACCAACCTCAGCCAGCTCTTCGAGGAGTCCAACGAACCACGGGCGCTGCTCTCCGGAGCGGCGCTGATCTGGCTGATCGGTGTGCTGGACGACAAGTTCGAGATCGACGCCCTGATCAAGCTGGGCGGGCAGATGATCGCCGCCGGTGTGATGGTCATGCAGGGCCTGACGATCCTGTGGCTGCCCATCCCCGGCGTCGGCTCGGTCGCGCTCACCCAGTGGCAGGGCACCCTGCTCACGGTCGCCCTGGTCGTCATCACCATCAACGCGGTCAACTTCGTCGACGGCCTGGACGGTCTCGCGGCCGGCATGGTGTGCATCGCGGGGGCGGCGTTCTTCCTGTACGCGTACCGCATCTGGTACTCGTACGGCATCGAGGCTGCCGCCCCGGCGACGCTGTTCTCGGCGATCCTGATGGGCATGTGCCTGGGCTTCATGCCGCACAACATGCATCCCGCGCGGATCTTCATGGGCGACTCCGGCTCCATGCTGATCGGTCTGGTCCTCGCCGCCGGCGCGATCTCCATCACGGGCCAGGTCGACCCCGACGCCCTGAACCTGTACGCGGGCGGGGAGAAGGAGGCCGTGCACCAGACGGTGCCGGTCTACATCCCGCTGCTGCTGCCGCTGACGATCATCGCGGTGCCGGCCGCCGACCTCGTCCTGGCCATCGTGCGCCGCACCTGGCGCGGCCAGTCGCCGTTCGCGGCGGACCGGGGCCACCTGCACCACCGCCTGCTGGAGATCGGCCACTCGCACAGCAGGGCGGTGCTGATCATGTACTTCTGGTCGGCGCTGATCGCCTTCGGCGCGCTCGCCTACTCGGTCAACTCGGCGTCCATGTGGATCGTGCTCAGCGTGGTCATCCTGAGCGCCCTCGGTCTGCTGCTGCTCCTGCTGCCCCGGTTCACCCCGCGCGCGCCCCTGTGGGCCCAGCGCGTCGTCCCGCCGCGCTACCGCCGTCGCCGCCGGTCCCCGGCGGCCGCGTCCGCCCCGCAGGAGGCGGGCGCGGGGGCCGCGGACGCGGCCGCCCCGGCGGGCCCGGAGCCGGACGCGGCCGCCCGGGCCGCCGCGGCGGCCGGCCGCCGCGCCCCGGTGGCCGCCGGGGTCTCGGGGGGCAACGGTGCGACGGCCCTGGGCCACCACGCGCACCCGGGCGACCGGGGGAAGACCGCGGGTTCCCGCTGAGGCGTCGTGGCACACATCACGGTCAAGGTAAGAATCCGACTAGAGCATTGCCAAGTCGTGGGGCGGCGATGGGACGTTCTTGGGGGCATGAAGCGCCCTAATACCAGACAAGTCGACCCCTCGCACCCTCAGGTACGTAGGCTCACCCGCATGTGTGACCTCTCCTGCGGCCATTAGGTAAAGACTGCATCAAATAGTTTGTGATACCGTTCACGAGTCTCGTCGGGGAGAGCCGGGGAACCGCAGCACGACGGTTCGCCGGCGGAGGGAAATCGTCCTCCGTCCGCGGGACTACGCTCGTCCCTGACGACATCCTTTGCCCCCTGTTCAAAGCGGAGTTCCGCCATGCCGTCCAACGACGTCCGGATCCTGATGCAGGCTGCCGTACCCACCGCCGCCGTCGGTGCCGTCGCGGTCGCGGTCGGTGGTGCCGTCGAAGGCGGCCAGGGAGCGATCGGCGCGGTCATCGGTGCGGCGCTCGTGATCCTGCTCATGGGGACCGGGCTGTACGTCCTCCAGTGGATCGCCAGGTCCATCCCGCACCTGTTCCAGGCCATGGGCATGATGATGTACCTGACGCAGATCCTGCTGATCTTCGTCTTCATCGCGCTCTTCAAGGACACGACGCTCTTCCACCCCCAGGCCTTCGCGCTCTCCCTGCTCGTCTCCACCCTCACCTGGGTCACGGCGCAGGCGCGCGCCACCATGAAGGCCAAGACCTACTACGTGGACCCCGAACCGACGACGACCGGCAACACGGCTGAGGCGAAGGAAGCTTCGGGGCGCCAGCCGTGAGACGTAGGGCCGGGATAAGGGCGCATGACAGACCCTGCTATCGTCCGGTGCCAACTGCGGCATCGCGGGCGCGGGCATCCACGCTGACGCCTGACACATCGCGAGGCGAGATGCCCCACAGCCGCCCCCACATCCGTAACACCAGTCCCGTGCCGATCCGCGGCTCCGTGCCGCGCCGACACCACGAGGTTGCCGAATCAATGCGCCACGCTGAAGGAGCCCGCGGTGAGTGCTGACCCGACACAGGTGCTCGCCTTCGAGACCGACTGCCACATCTTCGACGGCTGTGGCTTCCCGTCTCCCGGGCTGCACTCGTTCCTGTTCGAGCCCATGTGGGGCGACGGTGACAGCAGTGTGTACTTCAACAAGACGATGCTGCTGGCGCTGCTCGGCTCGGTCATCATCATCGGCTTCTTCTGGGCGGCGTTCCGCCGGCCCCAGGTCGTCCCCGGCAAGCTCCAGATGGTCGCCGAGGCCGGCTACGACTTCGTCCGCCGGGGCGTCGTCTACGAGACGATGGGCAAGCGCGAGGGCGAGAAGTACGTCCCGTTCATCGTCGCGCTGTTCTTCTTCGTCTGGATGATGAACCTCTGGTCGATCATCCCGCTCGCCCAGTTCCCGGTGACGTCGGTCATCGCGTACCCGCTGGTGCTGGCGCTGCTCGTCTACGCCGTGTGGGTCTCGCTGACCTTCAAGCGGCACGGCTTCGTCGGTGCCCTGAAGAACTTCACCGGCTACGACAAGTCGCTCGGTGCGGCGCTGCCGGTCGTCATGCTGATCGAGGCCTTCTCGAACCTGCTCGTGCGACCCTTCACCCACGCCGTGCGGCTCTTCGCGAACATGTTCGCGGGCCACATCCTGCTGGTGCTGTTCACCATCGCCAGCTGGTACCTCCTGAACGGCATCGGGATCGCTTATGCCAGCGTCTCGTTCGTGATGGTCCTGGTGATGACCCTCTTCGAGCTCTTCATCCAGGCCCTGCAGGCGTACGTCTTCGTTCTCCTGGCCTGCACCTACATCCAGGGCGCGCTCGCCGAGCACCACTGAGCGCCCCGCACCACCCCCATTCGTCCGGTGGCCCACCCCCCACCGGCCCGTGAAGAAAAGGAAGAACCGGAATGTCCTACACCCTGGCCGCTGTCACCGGCTCGATCGCTTCCATCGGTTACGGCATCGCCGCCTTCGGTCCCGGCATCGGCGTCGGCATCATCTTCGGCAAGGGCACCGAGGCTCTCGCCCGTCAGCCCGAGGCCGCCGGCCTGATCCGCTCCAACCAGATCCTCGGCTTCGCCTTCTGTGAGGCGCTCGCCCTGATCGGTCTGGTCATGCCGTTCGTCTACGGCCGGTAATCACCTGATCCACGACCGGCCCACCAGACGAAAGGCACTCTGATATGAGCCAATTGCTTCATATCGCGGCCGAGGAGGCACAGAACCCCCTCGTCCCGCCGATCCCCGAGCTCGTCATCGGCCTGCTCGCCTTCGTCATCGTCTTCGGTTTCCTCGCGAAGAAGCTCCTCCCGAACATCAACAAGGTTCTGGAGCAGCGCCGCGAGTCCATCGAGGGCGGTATCGAGAAGGCCGAGGCCGCTCAGACCGAGGCCCAGAGCGTCCTTGAGCAGTACAAGGCCCAGCTCGCCGAGGCCCGGCACGAGGCCGCACGCCTGCGCCAGGAGGCGCAGGAGCAGGGCGCCACGCTCATCGCCGAGATGCGCGCGGAAGGCCAGCGGCAGCGCGAGGAGATCATCGCCGCCGGTCACGCGCAGATCGCGGCCGACCGCAAGGCCGCCGCGTCCGTGCTGCGCCAGGACGTGGGCAAGCTCGCCACCGACCTGGCCGGCAAGCTCGTCGGCGAGTCCCTCGAGGACCACGCCCGGCAGAGCCGTGTGATCGACCGGTTCCTCGACGACCTCGACCAGAAGGCCGAGGCCGCACGATGAACGGAGCGAGCCGCGAGGCCCTGGCAGCCGCACGTGAGCGTCTCGACGCGCTGACGGACTCCACGTCCGTGGACGCCGGCTCGCTCGCCGAGGAGCTTGCCTCCGTCACCGCGCTCCTCCACCGCGAGGTGTCGCTGCGCCGGGTCCTCACCGACCCGGCGCAGGACGGCGGGGCCAAGGCGGACCTGGTCCAGCGCCTGCTCGGATCCCAGCTCAGCGGCAGCGCCGCCGACCTGGTCTCCGGCATGGTGCGCTCCCGCTGGTCGCAGCCCCGCGACCTGGTGGACGCGCTGGAGGAGCTGGCCGACCTCGCCGACCTCACCGCCGCGCAGCAGGCCGGCGCGCTCGACAGCGTCGAGGACGAGCTGTTCCGGTTCGGCCGGATCCTCTCCGCGAACAACGACCTGCGCGCCGCGCTGACCGACCGCAAGGCCACCGCCCCGGCCAAGAGCGAGCTGTTGGACAGCCTGCTCGGACGCAGGGCGAACGCGACCACCGCACGTCTGGTGACGCGTCTGGTCTCCGCGCCGCGTGGACGTAGCCTGGAAGCGGGACTGCAGTCCCTGTCCAAGCTCGCCGCCGACCGTCGCAACCGCATGGTGGCCGTCGTCACCTCCGCGGTGCCGCTGAGCGACCCGCAGAAGCAGCGCCTCGGCGCCGCCCTCGCGAAGCTCTACGGCCGCACCATGCACCTCAACCTCGACGTCGACCCCGCGGTCGTCGGCGGGATGCGGGTACAGGTCGGGGACGAGATCATCAACGGCTCCCTCGCGGACCGGCTGGAGGACGCGAGCCGCCGACTGGCCGGCTAGCGCCGACGCGGCCCCCGCGCACCACGCGGCGGACGCGGCAACTGAACACGTAGTACGTACCTACGGCCCTGGTTGGGCCGTGCAGAGGATTCACCTCTTTCCGGGGGGAGTCCACATCCCCCCCAAAGTGAAACTTCGGGCCCAACAAGGAGAGCAGGGAACTCAGATGGCGGAGCTCACGATCCGGCCGGAGGAGATCCGGGACGCACTGGAGAACTTCGTCCAGTCGTACAAGCCGGACGCGGCCTCGCGCGAGGAAGTCGGCACGGTCACCGTCGCCGGCGACGGCATCGCCAAGATCGAGGGTCTTCCCTCGGCCATGGCCAACGAGCTGCTGAAGTTCGAGGACGGCACCCTCGGCCTCGCCCTCAACCTCGAGGAGCGCGAGATCGGTGCCGTCGTCCTCGGTGAGTTCAGCGGCATCGAAGAGGGCCAGCCGGTCTCCCGCACCGGCGAGGTCCTGTCCGTCGCCGTGGGCGAGGGTTACCTCGGCCGCGTGGTCGACCCGCTCGGCACCCCGATCGACGGCCTCGGCGAGATCGAGACCGAGGGCCGCCGCGCCCTCGAACTGCAGGCCCCCACGGTCATGCAGCGCAAGTCGGTGCACGAGCCGATGGAGACGGGCTACAAGGCCGTCGACGCCATGACCCCGGTCGGCCGCGGCCAGCGTCAGCTGATCATCGGCGACCGCGGCACCGGCAAGACCGCGCTGGCCGTGGACACGATCATCAACCAGCGTGACAACTGGCGCACGGGCGACGTGAACAAGCAGGTCCGCTGCATCTACGTCGCCATCGGCCAGAAGGGCTCCACCATCGCGTCGGTCCGCCGCGCGCTGGAGGAGAACGGCGCCCTGGAGTACACGACCATCGTCGCCGCCCCGGCGTCCGACCCGGCCGGCTTCAAGTACCTGGCGCCCTACACCGGCTCGGCCATCGGCCAGCAGTGGATGTACGAGGGCAAGCACGTCCTCATCATCTTCGACGACCTGTCGAAGCAGGCCGACGCCTACCGCGCCGTCTCCCTGCTGCTGCGCCGCCCGCCGGGCCGCGAGGCCTACCCGGGTGACGTCTTCTACCTGCACTCCCGCCTGCTGGAGCGCTGCGCCAAGCTCTCCGACGAGATGGGCGCCGGCTCGATGACCGGTCTGCCGATCGTCGAGACCAAGGCCAACGACGTGTCGGCGTTCATCCCGACCAACGTCATCTCCATCACCGACGGCCAGTGCTTCCTGGAGTCCGACCTGTTCAACGCCGGTCAGCGCCCGGCCCTGAACGTCGGTATCTCGGTCTCCCGCGTCGGTGGCTCCGCCCAGCACAAGGCGATGAAGCAGGTCTCCGGCCGACTGCGCGTGGACCTCGCCCAGTTCCGTGAGCTGGAGGCGTTCGCCGCCTTCGGTTCCGACCTGGACGCCGCGTCGAAGGCGCAGCTGGAGCGCGGTCAGCGCATGGTCGAGCTGCTGAAGCAGGACCAGTACCAGCCGATGTCCACCGAGGACCAGGTCGTCTCCGTCTGGGCCGGCACCACCGGCAGGATGGACGAGGTGCCGGTCGCCGACATCCGCCGCTTCGAGAAGGAGCTGCTGGAGTACCTGCACCGCAGTGAGCAGGGCCTCATGACCTCCATCCGTGAGGGCGGCAAGATGTCGGACGACACCCTCCAGGCCGTGGGCGACGCGGTCGCGGCCTTCAAGAAGCAGTTCGAGACGAGCGACGGCAAGCTGCTCGGCGAGGACGCTCCGGCCGCTGCCGCCAAGTGACGTTCAAGGAAGGGACCTGACTCATGGGAGCCCAGCTCCGGGTCTACAAGCGTCGCATCCGATCCGTCACCGCGACCAAGAAGATCACCAAGGCGATGGAGATGATCGCCGCCTCGCGCGTCGTCAAGGCGCAGCGCAAGGTGCGGTCCTCCTCGCCGTACGCCCGGGAACTGACCCGTGCGGTCACGGCGGTCGGCACCGGTTCGGACGCCAAGCACCCGCTGACGACGGAGGCGGAGAACCCGGCCCGTGCCGCGGTCCTGCTCCTCACGAGCGACCGCGGCCTGGCCGGCGCCTTCAACTCCAACGCCATCAAGGCGGCGGAGCAGCTGACCGAGCGCCTCGAGCGCGAGGGCAGGGAGGTCGACACGTACATCGTCGGCCGCCGCGGGCTCGCGCACTACAACTTCCGCGAGCGCACGGTCGCGGAGTCGTTCACGGGCTTCACCGACGAGCCCTCGTACGCGGACGCCAAGAAGGTCGCGGCGCCGCTGATCGAGGCCATCGAGAAGGACGCGGCGGACGGCGGGGTGGACGAACTCCACATCGTCTACACCGAGTTCGTCTCGATGATGACGCAGACCGCGCTCGGCTCCCGGCTGCTCCCGCTGCGTCTCGAAGAGGTCGCCGAGGCGGGGACGTCAGCGGCTGAGGCCGCGGCGTCCACCAAGGACGAGATCCTTCCGCTGTACGACTTCGAGCCCTCGGCGGAGGACGTCCTCGACGCCCTGCTGCCGCGCTACGTGGAGAGCCGCATCTACAACGCGCTGCTCCAGTCGGCCGCTTCGAAGCACGCCGCCACGCGGCGCGCGATGAAGTCGGCCACCGACAACGCGGGCGAGCTGATCAACACGCTCTCCCGTCTTGCCAACGCGGCCCGCCAGGCCGAAATCACCCAGGAAATCAGCGAGATCGTCGGTGGCGCAGGCGCTCTGGCCGACGCAAACGCGGGGAGTGACAATTAATGACCACCACTGTTGAGACCGCGACGGCCACGGGCCGAGTCGCCCGGGTCATCGGCCCGGTCGTCGACGTGGAGTTCCCCGTCGACGCGATGCCGGAGATCTACAACGCCCTGCACGTCGAGGTCGCCGACCCGGCGAACGCGGGCGAGCTGAAGACGCTGACCCTCGAGGTCGCCCAGCACCTGGGCAGCGGCCTGGTCCGCACCATCTCGATGCAGCCCACCGACGGCCTGGTCCGCCAGGCCGTGGTGACCGACACGGGCTCGGCGATCTCCGTGCCCGTCGGCGAGTTCACCAAGGGCAAGGTGTTCAACACCCTCGGTGAGGTGCTGAACAGCGACGAGTCCTACACGGGCGAGCGCTGGCCGATCCACCGCAAGGCGCCGAACTTCGACGAGCTCGAGTCGAAGACCGAGATGTTCGAGACCGGCGTCAAGGTCATCGACCTGCTCACCCCGTACGTCAAGGGCGGCAAGATCGGCCTGTTCGGCGGCGCCGGCGTCGGTAAGACGGTGCTCATCCAGGAGATGATCTACCGTGTCGCCAACAACCACGACGGTGTCTCGGTGTTCGCCGGTGTCGGTGAGCGCACCCGTGAGGGCAACGACCTCATCGACGAGATGAGCGAGTCGGGCGTCATCGACAAGACCGCCCTGGTCTTCGGTCAGATGGACGAGCCGCCGGGCACCCGTCTGCGCGTCGCGCTGGCCGGCCTCACCATGGCCGAGTACTTCCGTGACGTCCAGAAGCAGGACGTGCTGTTCTTCATCGACAACATCTTCCGCTTCACGCAGGCCGGTTCCGAGGTGTCGACCCTGCTCGGCCGCATGCCCTCCGCGGTGGGCTACCAGCCGAACCTGGCCGACGAGATGGGTCTCCTCCAGGAGCGCATCACCTCGACCCGCGGTCACTCGATCACCTCGATGCAGGCGATCTACGTCCCCGCGGACGACCTGACCGACCCGGCCCCGGCCACCACCTTCGCCCACCTCGACGCGACGACGGTTCTCTCCCGTCCGATCTCCGAGAAGGGCATCTACCCGGCCGTGGACCCGCTGGACTCCACGTCCCGCATCCTGGACCCGCGCTACATCGCGCAGGACCACTACGACGCGGCCATGCGGGTGAAGAACATCCTGCAGAAGTACAAGGACCTGCAGGACATCATCGCGATCCTCGGTATCGACGAGCTCGGCGAGGAGGACAAGCTCGCCGTCCACCGCGCCCGTCGCGTGGAGCGCTTCCTGTCCCAGAACACCCACGTCGCCAAGCAGTTCACCGGCGTGGACGGTTCGGACGTGCCGCTGGACGAGTCGATCGCCGCGTTCAACGCGATCTGCGACGGCGAGTACGACCACTTCCCGGAGCAGGCGTTCTTCATGTGCGGTGGCATCGAGGACCTGAAGAACAACGCGAAGGAGCTGGGCGTCTCCTGAGCCACGTGCTCGAGTGAGAGGGGGGCGGGCACCGTCCCGCCCCCCGATCCACGCCCACTAGACTTGTAACCAACACCCGGCGGACCTGCCGGGTGGTGACCCGAGGAGCCATCTTGGCTGCTGAGCTGCACGTCGCGCTGGTCGCGGCCGACCGAGAGGTCTGGTCCGGCGAGGCCACCCTGGTCGTCGCGCGCACCACGTCCGGCGACATCGGCGTCATGCCCGGTCACCAGCCGCTGCTGGGTGTGCTGGAGTCGGGCCCGGTGACCATCCGTACGAACGACGGCGGGACGGTCGTCGCCGCGGTGCACGGCGGTTTCCTCTCGTTCGCCGACGACAAGCTGTCGGTGCTGGCGGAGATCGCCGAGCTGTCGCACGAGATCGACGTCCAGCGTGCCGAGCGGGCGCTGGGTCGTGCGAAGTCGGACGCCGACGCCTCTGCGGAGCGTCGCGCGGACGTTCGCCTGCGGGCCGCTGCGGCGGGCCGCTGAACGACCGGGGTGCCCGAGGCGCCTTCCGAGCCGTTTAGGCTCTGAGGGAGCCGTACGATGACGTCACTCAGCCGCGGCTGGGACCGGAGCGATCCGGACCCGGTCGCGGCTGAGGCAGATCTGGATGATTTTTCCGTTTCGTTACCTAGGAGACGAGGAGGTCGGTGTCGATGGTCCTCGCTCTGACTGTGTGCGGAAGCGTCGTGGCGCTCGTGGTGGTGGGCCTCTTCGTCTTCGGTCTGCGCCGCCGCCTCATCCAGCGTTCCGGCGGAACCTTCGACTGCAGCCTGCGCTGGGACGCCCCCGAACCGGGCGACTCCGGCGGCAAGGGCTGGGCGTACGGGGTGGCCCGCTACAACGGGGACCGGGTGGAGTGGTTCCGGGTCTTCTCCTACGCCCCGCGCCCGCGCCGGGTCCTGGAGCGCTCGGCGATCGAGGTGGCCGGCCGCCGGGTGCCCGAGGGCGAGGAGGAGCTGGCGCTGCTGTCGGACGCGGTGATCCTCGCCTGTCTGCACCGGGGCAGGCGGCTGGAGCTCGCGATGAGCGACGACGCGCTGACCGGCTTCCTCGCCTGGCTGGAGGCGGCCCCGCCCGGCCAGAGGGTGAACGTGGCGTAGCCGGGCGCGGACACACGGGTGCTCCCTCGGACCAGGTCCGGGGGAGCACCTCTGCCGTGCGGGGTCCTGCGGACCCGCGGTCTACTTCAGGCCGCTGTCGACGGCGGTGGCCAGCTCGCCGTTGGCGGTGTCACCGCTGAACTCCCAGAAGAACGCACCGCCCAGGCCCTGGTCCTTGGCCCAGTCCATCTTGCTGTCGATGGTGGCGGGGGTGTCGTAGGACCACCAGGTGTCGCCGCAGTGGGCGTAGGCCGTGCCGGCGACGGTGCCGGTGGCCGGGCAGCTGTTCTTGAGGATCTTGTAGTCCTCGATGCCGGCCTCGTAGGTGCCGGGCGCCGCTCCGGTGGCCGCGCCGCCGGGGGCGGCCTGGGTGACACCGGTCCAGCCGCGGCCGTAGAAGCCGATGCCGAGCAGCAGCTTGCTCGCCGGGACGCCCTTCGCCTTCAGCTTCGAGATCGCGGCCGCGGAGTTGAAGCCGTCCTGCGGGATGCCGTCGTACGAGGTCAGTGGCGAGTGGGGGGCGGTGGGGCCGTCCTTGTCGAAGGCGCCGAAGTAGTCGTACGTCATCACGTTGTACCAGTCGAGGTACTGGGCGGCGCCGCCGTAGTCGGCCGCGTCGATCTTGCCGCCCTCCGAGCCGTCCGCGGTGATGGCCGCGGTGACCAGGTAGTCCTGGCCGAACTCGGCGCGCAGGGCCCGGGAGAGGTTCTTGAAGGCCGCCGGGCCGCTGGTGTCGCAGGTGAGGCCGCAGGCGTTCGGGTACTCCCAGTCGATGTCGATCCCGTCGAAGACGTCGGCCCAGCGCGGGTCCTCCACGACCTGCTTGCAGGACTCGGCGAACGCGGCCGGGTTCTGCGCGGCCTGGCCGAAGCCGCCGGAGTAGGTCCAGCCGCCGAAGGAGTACAGCACCTTGATGTGCGGGTACTTCGCCTTCAGCTGGCGCAGCTGGTTGAAGTTGCCGCGCAGCGGCTGGTCCCAGGCGTCGGCGGTGCCGCTGACGGACTGGTCCGCGGTGTAGGCCTTGTCGGTGGCGGCGTAGGCGTCGTCGAGCTTGCACCGGCCGTTGACGACGTTGCCGAACGCGTAGTTGATGTGCGTGATCTTCTCGGCCGAGCCGGACGTCACCAGGTTCTTGACGTGGTAGTTGCGGCCGTAGACGCCCCACTCGGTGAAGTAGCCGAGCTTGATCTTGTCGCCGGTGGGCGGCGGCTCCGTGGTCCCGCCGGTGGTGCGGACCTTCACCGAGCCGCTGACCGGGCCGGTCTGGTCGGCGGTGTCACGGGCCCGCACGCTGTACGAGTAGTCGGTGCCCTTGCTGAGACCGCTGTCCGTGTACGAGGTGCCGGTCACGGTGGCGACCCTGGCGCCGTCGCGCAGGACGTCGTAGTTCTTGACGCCCCTGTCGTCGGTGGCCGCGGACCAGGACAGCTTCACCGAGGTGTCGGTGACGCCGGAGGCCGAGGGGGTGCCGGGCGCGGAGGGTGCCGCGTCGCCGGGGACGGAGGTGCCGTCGCAGCTGCCGCCGTTGAGCTTGCAGCCGGCGGGGGAGCCGGTGCCGGAGCCGTTGAGGCCGAAGCTGACGGAGGCGCCGGGGGCGAGGGTGCCGTTCCAGGACTTGTTCCTGGCGGTCCAGTGGTTGCCCGAGGACGTCACGTCGGCGTCCCAGGAGGAGGTGACGGAGGTGCCGGAGGGGAAGTCCCACTCGACGGTCCAGGCGCTGAGGGCGGTGGTGCCGGTGTTCTTCACCGTCCACGTGCCCTCGAAGCCGGAGCCCCAGTCCTGGGTCTTGGCGTAGGTGGCGGTGGCGGACGTCGCTGCCTGGGCGGGACTCGCGAGGGCGACGAGGGCGGAGAAGGGGAGGAGCAGGGTCGCGAACCCTGCCACGGCTCTGTGTCCGAAGCGCATGCTGCGCCTCCTTTGTGAGGCCGGATGTCGTCGCGGGCATGACTGAGCCATCACACCCGCGGTGCCGTGAGGATAGAAAGGTCTGGACCACGGGTCAATAGGTCTGGACCACTAGGTCGTCATGGTCCCTGGACGCCCAACTCCTGTGCGAGCACCGCCGCCTGCACCCGGCTGCGCAGGCCCAGCTTCCCCAGAAGGCGGCTGACGTGCGTCTTCACCGTGGCCTCCGCCATGTCGAGACGCTCGGCGACACCGGCGTTGGACAGGCCCTCGCCGAGACAGGCCAGCACCTCCCGCTCACGCCGGGTCAGGGAGTCCAGCACCGCCGGATCGGCCGTGGCCGCGCGGGCGGGCTTCGCCGCGAACTCGGCGATCAGCCGCCGGGTGACGGCCGGGGCGACGATCCCCTCCCCGCACGCCACCGTGCGCACGGCCGCGATGAGGTCCTTCGCCTCCGTGTTCTTCAGCAGGAACCCCGAGGCCCCGGCCCGCAGCGCCCCGAAGACGTACTCGTCGAGATCGAAGGTGGTCAGCACCAGCACGTCGGCGAGCTCCTCCGCGACCACCTGACGGGTGGCCGCCACCCCGTCCAGGCGCGGCATCTGGACATCCATCAGCACCACGTCCGGCCGCAGTTCACGGGCGAGGGCCACCGCCTGCTCGCCGTCCGCCGCCTCGCCCGCCACCTCGATGTCGGGCGCGCTGCGCAGGATCAGCACCAGCCCGGCGCGGACGGCCGACTGGTCCTCGGCGACCAGGACACGGATCATGCGGTCTCTCCTCGGGGGGTGGGCGCGGGGGCGGTGGCCGTGGCGTCGGCGGGGGTGCCGGTGAGGGGCAGGGAGGCGTGCACGACCCAGCTCCCGGGGTGAGCGCAGCCGCCGCCGTCCCCGGGGCCGGCCTCGAAGGTGCCGCGCAGCAGGGCGACCCGTTCCCGCATCCCCACCAGACCGGCCCCGGAGCCCGGGGCGCGCGGGGCGTCCCGACCGCCGTACGGGCTGACCACGCGGATGTCCAGGGCGCCGGCCCCGTGGCGCAGCCGCACGGTGACCGGCCCCCGACCGGCGTGCTTCAGCGCGTTGGTCAGCGACTCCTGCACGATCCTGTACGCGGCGAGCTCCACCGGCGGCGGGACGTCACCGTGCGCGGCGTCGGGCAGCGGGTCGAAGGCGACGTCCAGGCCGTTGGTGCGGGCCCCCTCCACCAGGGAGCCGAGACCGTCGAGGGTCGGGGTGGCGACCGGCTCCCGGTCGTCGTGGTGGCGCAGGATGCCGATGAGGCGGCGCATCTCGGCCAGCCCCTGGACACTGTTCTCCCGGATCACGGCGAGCGCGTCCCGGGAGGCGGACTCGTCGTCCAGGGAGAGCGCGGCGGTGGAGTGAATGGCGATCGCGGACAGGTGGTTGGCGACCATGTCGTGCAACTCCCGTGCCATCCGCGAGCGTTCCGCGGTCACCGCCTGGGTGCGGTCCATCTCGGCCAGCAGCGCGGTCTGCTCGGCGCGCAGCCGGGCGGCCTCGGCGGCCTCGCGGTGGTTGCGCACGATCAGCCCGGTCGACGCGGGCGTGAACGCGACGACGCCGACGGCCACGCCGACCAGCAGCGCCTCGGGCACCCGCCACACCGCGTACGGCACCAGCGCCCCCGCGACCGTGAGCAGCGCGGTGATCCGCGGGAGGAGGCGGGCGGCGGTGGGCGTGCCGTACAGGACGGCGGCGTACATCAGGTCGGTGTACATGATGATCGTGACCAGGCTGCCCTGGGTGAGACCGTCGGCGAGCAGCGCGGCCGTGCCGGTGAGCAGCGCGGTGCGCGGGGCGCTGCGGCGCAGCAGCTCGCAGCCGGCGATCACGACGAGCGGGACCAGGAGCGGCCACCTGCCGTCGAAGACCACGTAGGCCTCGTCGGCGGGCCGCATCCCCAGCCCGATGCCCCACAGCAGCAGCCCGCCGAGCAGTCCGGCGAGCGAGGCCCACACGTCGAAGCGGTGGGGCCGGGGAAGTCGTGGGGCCATGACTCCATCCAACACGCTGCGCGCGGCCGTCGCCTGATGCCCGAGAACGGTCCTCGGCGGCGCTGGACTGCACCTTTCGATGTACGGGGAGTTCATCGGCGGCGACGACGCCGGCGGCCGGTGCGCACGGGAGCCTGAAAGGGTGACCGAGAGGAGCCAACCGTGATCGTCGCCTTGATCGTCGCCTGTGAGATCGGCTTCTGGGTGCTGCTGGCCGCCGGACTGGCCTTCCGCTACCTGCTGAGAATGCCGCGCACCGGACTGGCGCTGCTGCTGTGCGAACCGCTGCTGGAGGTCGTCCTGCTGGTCGCCACCGCGGTCGACCTCAGGAACGGCGCCGAGCCGGGCTGGGCGCACGGCCTGGCCGCGCTGTACATCGGCTACACGGTGGGGCACGGCCACCGCACCGTGAAGTGGCTGGACGGCCATGCCGCCCACCGCTTCGGCGGTGCCCCGAAGCCGGCCGGACCACCGCGCCACGGGACGGCCCGCGCCCGGTACGAGACCAGGCTGTGGCTGGGCACGCTGGCGGGCGCCGCCGTGGCCGTCGCACTGCTCCAGCTCGCCGTCTGGTACGTCGGCGACGCGGGCCGTACCGGCCCGCTGGAGGACTGGCGCGCCACCGCCCTGCGCATCACCGCGATCCACGGCGTGGTGGCCCTGGCCCACTGGGTCTGGCCGAAGAAGGACCCGGCGGGGGAGTCCCGGGCCGGGGCGGACACCGGCAAGGAGCGTGTGGGCCGATGAACCGGGCGTCCAGGGATCTCCTCGCGGGGGCCGCCGCACTGGTGGCGGGCCTGGGACTGCGGCTGTTCGCCGGGGGAGTGGACCTGCCCCTGGTCACCCCCGCCAAGGTGGGGGTGGTGATGATGTGCGTCGGCGGGGCGGAGGTCCTGCTGGGCCTGTACCGGGCCGCGCGGACCGCGGCCGGGCCCCGGTAGGGCGTGCTGCGGGAGCGGCGTCGTCCGCCCGGAGGGCGGGGCCCGACGGGACTCCCGGAACACGCCCTGGGGCTCAGCGCTCCCCGCCCGGCACCCACAGCACGTCGCCGGTCTCCTTGTTGGCGATGCGCGCCAGGATGAACAGGAGGTCGGAGAGGCGGTTGAGATAGGTGGCGGTGAGGGCGTTCATCGTGTCGCCGTGCGCCTCCAGCGCGGCCCACGTGGAGCGCTCCGCGCGGCGGACCACCGTGCACGCCTGGTGGAGCAGGGCGGCACCCGCCGTCCCGCCCGGCAGGATGAAGGAGCGGAGCTTCTCCAGCTGCTCGTTGAAGCGGTCGCAGTCCGCCTCCAGCCGGTCCACGTAGAACTGTTCGACCCGCAGCGGCGGGTACTCCGGGTTCTCCACGACCGGCGTCGACAGGTCGGCGCCCACGTCGAACAGGTCGTTCTGGACGCGGGTGAGGACCGCGACGACCTCCGCCTCCAGGCCGCCCAGGGCGATCGCCGCACCGATCACCGCGTTCGCCTCGTTGGCGTCGGCGTAGGCGGAGATCCGCAGATCGGTCTTGGGGACCCGGCTCATGTCGCCCAGGTTCGTGGTGCCCCTGTCACCGGTCCTGGTGTAGATGCGCGTCAGATTGACCATGCGGCCAAGCCTAGTTGCGCCCGGGCGCGGCGGGCACGGCGGGCGGGTCCGCACCGGGGACCGCCCGCCGCGCGGCGCCGGGGCGCCGGGTGCCGGAGCGCCGGACCGGTCCGTCAGATGCCGCAGGTGGGGGCCGACCAGTACGGCGACGGGTCGTGGGCCACGTGGACGTGGTCGTTGTGGCCGGCGTAGCCGGGGCCGAGGATCTCCGAGAAGCCGTGGGTCCTGCTCTGCCTGGCGAGGGTGCAGAAGCCCGGGGAGCCGACCAGGTCGGCCGCGTCTCCGTAGAGGTGACGGCTGGTCGAGGAGCCGCCGACCGCGTTGTTGCAGGCGTAGGACCGGAAGCCGCTGGAGATGTTGATCGGCACGTCACCGAGCCGGCGCCGCATGGCCTCCAGCTTCCACATGGTCTTCAGGGCGTTCGCCCTGGCGGTGGCCGCCGGGACCGCGCCGCCCGACCAGGTGGAGTTGCACCTGTTGAGTTCGGCGTAGGTGAAGTGGACCGGCGTGCAGTCGGAGTCCTGGAGCGCGTAGATCCTGCTGAAGGTCGCCGGTCCGGCCACGCCGTCCGCGGCCAGCCCGTAGGCCGCCTGGAACTTCTTGACGGCGGCGGCGGTGCGGGCGCCGTACCGGCCGTCGTAGGAGAGCTGTTCGCCCGAGGTCACCCAGCCCGCGACCCGGATCTGCAGCTGGGTCACATCGTTGCCGGAGGAGCCCTGGGACAGCGTGCGGTTCCAGGTGTAGCAGTCGTCGGCGTGCGCCGTGCCCGCGGTGGCGCTCACACCGAGGACCGTGCCAGACATGACCATGACAAGAGAGAGGAGGGTTCGTGCCGCGCGTCCGAGCATGGTGGCCTCCCGACCGTCGGTCGCTGGATGGGGCGGTGCCGTCGGCCGGACGGCGACCGTCGACCAGCGTGCGCCACACCGCTACGCGCGTCAACAACGTGCCGGTGAATGAACGGAGTTGGCCTCGGGGGGATCCGGTGAGCGATCCCTGCCGTCCGTCACCGGCCAAGAGCCGCGCCGGAGTCGGGGACGGTACGGTCCTCGGGCGTGATCGGTGTCTCACGGCGTGAGACGTGACACGCATTACTAACCCCTCACACATCCGCTCGCGGACGCTAGTGTCCGCGAGTGACAGACATGAACAGTGTGTGAGCGTTTCGAAGGGGAGTCGCACAGTGGCACGGAAGCTCGCCGTCATCGGGGCCGGCCTCATGGGGTCCGGAATCGCCCAGGTCTCCGCCCAGGCGGGCTGGGACGTCGTGCTGCGCGACGTCACCGACGAGGCGCTCGCCCGGGGCACCGACGGGATCAAGGCGTCGTACGACAGGTTCGTGGGCAAGGGCAGGCTCGAGGCCCACGACGCCGACGCGGCCCTCGCCCGGATCACCGCGACCACCGACCTGGACGCCTGCGCCGACGCGGACGTCGTGGTCGAGGCGGTCTTCGAGAAGCTCGAGGTCAAGCACGAGATCTTCCGTGCCCTGGACGGGATCGTGCGCGACGACACCGTCCTCGCCTCCAACACCTCCGCCATCCCGATCACCAAGATCGCGGCGGCGACCCGGCGCCCGGAGCGGGTCGTCGGCGTCCACTTCTTCTCGCCGGTGCCGATGATGCAGCTGTGCGAACTGGTCCGCGGCTACAAGACCAGCGACGAGACCCTCGCCGCCGCGCGTGGGTTCGCCGAGTCGGTCGGCAAGACCTGCATCGTCGTCAACCGCGACGTGGCCGGCTTCGTGACCACCCGCCTCATCTCCGCCCTCGTCGTCGAGGCCGCGAAGCTGTACGAGTCGGGTGTGGCGAGCGCCGAGGACATCGACCTGGCCTGCAAACTGGGCTTCGGCCACGCCATGGGACCACTGGCCACCGCCGACCTGACCGGCGTGGACATCCTGCTGCACGCCACCGGCAACATCTACACCGAGTCCCAGGACGAGAAGTTCGCCGCTCCCGAACTGATGCGCCGGATGGTTGACGCGGGTGACATCGGCCGGAAGAGCGGGCAGGGCTTCTACACGTACTGATCAACCCGAACCCCCGGCCCGGTCACACGCCGGGGTGAATTCGGTATCGGTTCGCTTACGCGGGGCAACCTCCGCAGGCTCCACGCAGTCAGAGGTTGCATCACCGTCATGACCGAACCGCGGAGACACGAGACGCACGCACCGGGGAGCGCATATGCACATCAGGGGCGACCACGCCGAGCTGGTCGTCGGGGGCCGCCTCGACGTCCGCAGCGCGGCGGACGCCCGTACGGCCCTGCACGCGGCCGTCGACGACGGAGTCGGCGACCTGCTGCTGGACCTGTCCGAACTGGACTCCTGGGACGCCACCGGACTCGGCGTGATCATGGGAGCCCACCGGCGGGCCGGCCGCTGCGGCCGGCGTCTTGTGCTGCGTGACGTACCGCCGCAGATGCAGCGCCTGTTGGTGGCCACCCGGCTGCACCGGATCCTGGCGATCGAAGGAGGCATCGGGGTGGACACACTGCCCCGTGTATGAGGTGCGGGACAGGGCCTGCCGGACCGGACCGGGCGAACGGACCCGGACGGGCGGACGGACGGGCGGCCCCGGACGGACGGGCGGATGGCGGGCCCGGGCCGGCCTCGGCCAACGGTGTGACCCGCGCACAATCCTCACGAGACCGTGACGTCTCGGACCGCCCGGCACCCCGGGCTGTCGTGGATACTGAGCGAAGGTTTAGGGTTCGGCTACCCGCCGCCTTGCAACCCTCGAGCTTGCAACCCTCGAGCGGGACCGGACCAGAAGCGACAGCGCGGTGTGCAGCGACACCGGGAGTCCGACGACAGGACCCAGGCACACAACGCTTTTGGGGGCTAGGACCTATGGACCCGAACAACCCGGGACCCGAGGAGTACGGTCGCGACGGCGACGGGCACGCGCCCCGCCAGCGCCCGCCCAGGGATCCCCTCGCATCCGAAATCGGACAGCACGCGCCCGCACTCGCGCGCACGGTGCAGCTCGTCTCCGGCGACTACCTGCTCACCGTCAACCCCGTCGACGGCAGCGAGATAGAGCCCTGCCCGCCCGCCGAGCGGCCCGCCCGCCCGGTGAAGCTGACGGAGGCCGAGCGCGCCGGGACCGCCCGTGCCGCGAAGCCCCCCGTCCCGCCGGGACCCGCGCAGACCGAGCTGCCGCTGCTGGCCCGCCAGGACGAACGCGAGAAGCTGGTCCGGCTGCTCGCCCGCGGCCGCTCCGTGCTCCTCACCGGGCCCGCGGGCTCCGGCCGCACCCGGCTGCTCGACACCGTCGCCGAGGACTGCGCGGACCTCGCCCCCGACGGCGTCGTCCGCATCAACGGCCACCGCCGCAGCACCGAGGACCTGCTGTACGACCTCTTCTACGCCGTCCACGGCGCGCCCCTGCACCGCCCCGGCCGGGACGAACTGGCCGAGTGCCTGCGGGAGGTCGGCGCGGTCGTCGTCCTCGACGACCTCGGGTTCGGCGGGGCCGCCCTGGACGAACTGCTGGACGCCACCCCCGAGTGCGCCTTCCTGCTCGGCGCCACACCGGACGTGCCCGCCCCGTCCGCCGGCTCCGGTGTCGAGGAGATCGCCCTCGACGGCCTCGACCGCGCGGCCGGCCTGGAACTGCTGGAGCACGCCGCCGGCCGGCGCCTCACCGAGGACGAGTCCAACTGGGCCGGTGACCTCTGGTTCGAGTCCGAGGGCCTGCCGCTGCGCTTCGTCCAGGCCGGCGCCCTGCTGCGGCAGCGCGACCGGCTGCGCGCCGGGGCCAGCGCCGTCGACGAGTTCGGCGTCTTCGAGGACATTCCGCCCGAGGACCTGCCCGAGGACGTCGTCGAGGGTGACGAGGTCCCGCTGCCCTCGCTCGGCGAAGCGGCCGCCCCCGCCCCGCTGCTCGCCTCGCGGCTCAGCAGCTCCGCCCGCGCCACCCTGCGGTTCGCCGTCGCGCTCGGCGGTGAACTCCCGCACCAGGCACACCTGCCCGCGCTGGTCGGCGACACCCACGCCGACGCCGCGCTCGGTGAACTGGCCGCGTGCGGACTGGTCTCCACCGTCGGCTCCCGCTACCGGCTCGCCGCCGGCGTGCCGGCCCAGCTGGAGGCCGCCGGGTACACCGACGAGGCCGAGGCGCAGGCCCGTACCGCCGCCCAGCACTACGCCTGGTGGACCGGGCACCCCTCGGTCACCCCGGAGCGGGTCTGCTCCGAGGCCGATGCCGTGCTCGCCGCGCTCGGCCTGCTGTCGCCGCTCGGCCCGTCCGGCGGCGAGGGCGAGCCCAGCACCGCCGTGCAGCTCGCCCGCTCCGCCGCACCCGCGTTCGCCGCGGGCCTGCACTGGAGCGCCTGGGAGCGGACGCTGCGGACCGGCGCGGAGGCCGCCCGGCTCGCCGGGGACGTGGCGGAGGAGGCCTACTTCCACCACGAACTCGGCATCCACGCCCTGTGCACCGGTGACCTCGACCGTGCCCGCGCCGAGCTGGAGGCCTCCATCGGCCTGCGCGGCGCCCTCGCCGACAAGCGCGGCACCGTCGCCGGACGCCGTGCGCTGGCCCTGGTCGCCGACCGGTCCGGCACCCCGATGACGCCGACCGCGGGCGAGGAGGTGCCCGACGCCCACTACGAGGAGCCGGTGTCGCCGCCCCGCGGGGCGCCGACGGCCTTCCCGGAGCTCCAGCCGCCCACCGACACCGGGCTGGTCGTCCACCGGCCCGCGCCCGTGCCGGGACCCGCGCCCGCCTACCGGGCGGCAGGCGGCCTGAAGGGCATGGCCAGGCGCAATCTGGTGGCGGCCGGCGCGGGCGCGCTGCTCGTGGCCGTGCTGGGCACGGTGGTCACCCTCGGAGCCACCTCGGAGAACGACGCGGGCACTCCGTCGGAGAACGTCGGCGTCAACCCGTCCGCGAGCCAGGGCGTCGACGACGGCAGTCTGGGCGCCGACCCGCGTGCCGACGAGAACGGCGACACCGGTGACGCCACCAGCCGGCCGACCGACCCCGGCCCGGACGGCGCCCTCGGTACCTCGGACGATCCGACGCCGACGGCCACCGGGTCGGGCGAGCCCTCGGACGACCCGAGCGGCACGGAGGAACCGGACGATCCGACGCCCGGCACAAGTCCGTCGAAGTCCCCCGGGCCGTCCGGGCCGTCCGGCGAGCCGTCGGACTCCGACGAGCCGACGGAGTCGGACGATCCGACGGATCCCGGTGAGGAGCCGAGCGGGGAGCCGTCCGAGCCCACCGAGCCCACCGAGCCGACGGAGGAGCCGACGGAGGAACCCCCGCCGCCCGAGACGTCCAACTCGGCGAGCGGACCCGCCCCCTCCACCCCGGTCGAGACGGAGGCGGAGGCGAGCACCTCGGCGAGTGCCCCGCAGAGCGGCGAACCGGGCACGCCCGGCAGCTCCGGGACGACGGTGATCTGACGGACGCCACCGCGCGACGAAGGGCCGGATTCCTCTCCTCGGACCCGAGGGGAGGAATCCGGCCCTTCGCATATGCCGTCGTGGCGTGACGGCGTGTGCCGCGGTGCCGGGCACCGCGGCGACGGTCAGAACAGGCGCAGCTTGTCGTCCTCGATGCCCCGCATCGCGTCGTAGTCGAGGACCTGGCAGCCGATGCCCCGGTCGGTGGCGAGCACCCGGGCCTGCGGCTTGATCTCCTGGGCGGCGAACACACCGCGCACCGGGGCGAGATGCGGATCGCGGTTCAACAGCTCCAGATAGCGCGTGAGTTGCTCCACGCCGTCGATCTCACCGCGCCGCTTGATCTCCACCGCGACGGTCCGGCCCTCGGCGTCGCGACAGAGGATGTCGACCGGGCCGATGGCGGTCATGTACTCGCGGCGGATGAGGGTGTAGCCCTCGCCGAGCGTCTCGATGCGGTCCGCCAGCAACTCCTGGAGGTGTGCTTCCACGCCGTCCTTGATCAGGCCGGGATCGACGCCCAGTTCGTGCGAGGAGTCGTGCAGGACCTCCTCCATCGTGATGATGAGTTTCTCGCCCGCCTTGTTGACGACGGTCCAGACCCCCTCCTCGTCGCCGGTGCCCTCTTTGAGGGCACAGGGCGGCGACATCCAGTTCAAGGGCTTGTAGGCCCGGTCGTCGGCATGGATGGACACGCTGCCGTCCGCCTTGACCAGGATCAGACGGGGTGCCGAAGGCAGGTGCGCGGTGAGCCGCCCGGCGTAGTCCACGGAGCAGCGGGCAATGACGAGACGCATGGTCGGCAACGCTACTCGACGGGCCGGGGTCGATGCGATTCGCCCTCACGGGCACCCCGCCGGCGCACCCGCGCACCGCACCGCGGCAGGCTCCGCCCCGCCCCCGCACCCCACGTGCCACCGACTTCCAGGGGTCCCTCCAGGCCCACGCGGCCCGTCCTGTATCTCCTGGAAAACGCGTGTTCTCCGATGGCCGATTACCGGCCCACAGGAAGTCCCGCATCCGGGGATTCGCCTGGTGCGGTCACGGTCCGTTGCTTACGGTATTGAACGGGAGGTCGCGACATGTGTACGCAGCGTGGCGGAACGTGCGATCCCCCGTATCTGTCAGGCAACCCCCGCCCCGCGGGGGTGCGAGAGGAGAACCCATGTCGCTCGACGTCTCACCGGCCCTACTCGAACAGGCCGAGCGAGGCGAGGTCGACGAAGCTGACTTCGTCGACTGCGTCCGGACCTCCCTGCCCTACGCATGGGAGATGATCAGCTCCCTGGTGGCCCAGCTGAAGGTCGACGGCGGAGAGTTCGCCGACAACCAGACGCCCCCGCCGGACGAGCAGGCGCGCGGCCAGCTGTTGCGCGCGCTCGCGAGTGACGCGATACGCGGCGCGCTGCAGCGGCACTTCGGTGTCCGGCTGGCCTTCCAGAACTGCCACCGGGTGGCCGTGTTCCCGCTGGACTCCTCGGTCGACGAGAGGCTGGCCAGGTTCACCTCGGTCCGCGGTCAACTGCTGAACCAGTCACCGGAACTGCGCGACTGCTGACGCACCACGTCGGTCGCTTGCCGCTCCGTACGCGGAGGTGCGGTTTTTTGCACCGGGGCGGCAAGCCACCATCGGACCCCGGCTCGTTCAGGGCCTGCCGGCGAGCTGGGGGATCACCTCGCAGCCCAGCCGCCGCACGGTCTCCTCGGTCGCCGCGAGGTCGCCGGAACCCTCGACGAACAGTGCGAACCGGGAGATGCCGGTCCGCTCCCCGGTCGCGGCGAGCCGGTCCGCGCACAGTCGCGGGGTGCCCACCGGGTGCAGCCCGCAGAGCAGTTCGGTGTAGGCCAGTGGGTCACGCATCCGCCGCCGGCGGCCGTCCACCGTGACATGGGCCCCGAGCCCCTGCCGCAGCCAGCCCGGCATCGCCTTCAGCAGCGTCTCCGCCGCGTCGGTGCGCCGGTCGGCGATCTGGCAGACACCGGCCGACACGTGGGACGCCCGGCGGATCTCCGGCACGGGCAGCCCGCACGCGCGCGCGTGCCGCGCCCACAGGGCGACCATCCCGGCCTTCTCCTCGTCCCCGACGTGCATGCCGAGCAGCATCGGCAGCCCGCGCTCGGCGGCGAGCCGCACGCTCGCCGGGGAGGTGCAGGCCACCACGACCTCGGGGCCCGTGGCCTCGGTGAGTGCCTCCGACGGGCGTGGCACGACGGGCACTTCACGGAAGCGGTAGCGCTCCCCGTCGGCCGCGACGGACGGTTCGCGCAGCCAGCGCACCAGCAGGTCGAGCGATTCCGGGAACCCCCGCTCGTACGCCTGCAGGCCGGCACCGAACACCTCCAGGTCGACCCACGGCCCACCGCGCCCGACGCCCAGCGAGAACCGGCCGCCGCTGGTGACGTGCAGCAGCGCGGCCTGCTCGCCGAGTGCCACCGGGTGGACGGTGGGCAGGACGCTCACCGCCGTGCCGACACGGATGCGGCGGGTGCGGCCGAGCAGTAACGCCGCCAGGGTGATCGCCGACGGACAGGTGCCGTACGGCACGAAGTGGTGCTCGCCCAGCCAGACCGCGTCCAGCCCCGCCTCCTCCGCCACTTCGGCGGAACGGACCGCTCGGTGCAGCGCCTCCCCCTCGCCCTGCCCGGGGAACCGGGCGCCCAACACGAAACTTCCCACACGCATCGCTTTCCTGCTTCCTCGGCTCCGACACGGAGCTCCCCCGCAGGGCATAACCGTCCGACACGTGCCGAGGACACGGCCGGGAGGGGGAATGTGGGGATTGTCTGCAGAACGGGCGGTCCGGGAACCGGTGGTGCGCCGCCGTGAAGTGAGGCTTGTGATGATTGGTTCCGTGCGCGTACCCGGCTCCGCCCCGCGTAGGCTGGACGCGGTCCCCGCATCCCGTACAGCCCCGTGAGGTGTCCTGTGTCCCCGCGTCGCAACCGAGCCAAGGGATCCGGTTCGTCCGGCAGGAGCGCCGAGGACGACCGGGCCGGGCGCTACGGCGGCTGGCAGTCCGCCGAGAGCTGGCGGGGCGAGGAGTGGAACGTCCGGCACGTGGCGGGGGCCAGCGCCCAGGGCAAGGCGTACCGGTGCCCCGGCTGCGACCAGTTGATCCCGGACGGGGTGCCGCACGTGGTGGCCTGGCCGGACCACTCGGGGGTCGACGAACGCCGGCACTGGCACAAGTCCTGCTGGAACGCCAGGGACCGCCGCACCACGCGGGTGCAGCGGTCCCGTAACGCGCCGAGGTTCTGAGGTCTCCGAGGCCCTAGACGTCCCGCTTTCCGAGAAGGGCGAAGGCCGCGCCGAACGCCACGGCCGTGAGCCCGAGCATGATCCACAGCGGATCCCAGCCGGACGGGCCGGACGAGCTGAGGGAGTTGGCGTAGAAGATGCTCAGCTGGTTCGGGATGGAGTACTCGAACAGCGCGGTGCGCACGCCCTCCAGTGACGAGGAGAGCATGAACACCGCGATCACCAGCGGGGCGAGCACGGCGCCGATCATGAGGGTGATGGCGCCCGCCGAGTGCCGGACGATCGAACCGACGGCCAGCGAGAGCGTGCCGAGCAGCGCGATGTAGAACGAGACTCCGACGGTGGCCTTCAGCCACTCGCCCCCGGTGGGCTCGTCCGCGTTGTTGCCCGCCAGCATGGCCACGTGCAGGAACGCGACGACCGTCGCGGACACCAGCGTGACCACGAAGGCGATCAGGAAGAACACCAGGGCCTTGGCCGCGAGCACCCGGCCGCGTGAGGGGCAGGCCACCATGGTGGTGCGGATCATGCCGGTGCTGTACTCCGAGGCGGTGGTCAGCACGCCCAGGGTGATGACGCACATGATGCCCAGGAGCAGGCCGAAGAAGCCCATGGAGAGCGCGTTCTCACCACCGAGGTCCGGGTCGGTGCCCGCCACCACCAGACCGGTCAGCAGGCCGATGCCGACGACGAGGAACACGAACACGCCCAGCGTCCACATCGTGGAGCGCACCGACTTGATCTTCGTCCACTCGGAGGCCAGCGCATGCCCGAAGTGGGTGCGCACCACCGGGATCGGCGAGGTGTAGCCGGGGTACGGGGAGGGGGGCCCGGCCGTCTGCCATGCGGGCGCGGCCTGCTGCGTCGGGGGCTGGGGCGTGCTCATCGGGCGTCCTCGGACTTGGTCACGTCGGAGCCGGCCGGGCCGGCTGGGGCAGCGGGGACGGCCGACGACGCGGCCGGGGCGGCGGCCGGCGCGGCCGAGGGGGGAGCGGTCGGGGCGGGCTGCGGGGCGGGCCCGGCATACGGGTTGGCCACCGGCGCGCCCGGGGCCGCCGCAGGGCCGCCCGGAGCACCGTACGGGCCCGCGGGGGCCTGCGCCGCACCCGGCGCCACCGCGAACCGCTGACCGCCCTGCTGGGGCGGCGGCGGGGCGTACCAGCCGGGCTGGCCCTGACCCGGCACCGGCAGCGGCGGCTGCGCGCCCGGCGGGAGCGGCTCCTGGAACCCCTCCTTCTGGTCGGTGGTCGAGCGGTAGTCGACCGCGCCCTGCGTCATCCGCATGTACGCCTCCTCCAGCGAGGCCTGGTGCGGGGACAGTTCCCACAGCCGTACGCCGGCCTCGTGGGCGATGTCGCTCAGGCGGGGCAGCGGCAGCCCCGTCACCCGCAGCGCGCCGTCCTGTTCGGGCAGTACGCGGCCGCCCGCCTCGGTGAGCGCGGCGGACAGCTTCTCGCGCTGCTGCGGTTCGCTGTCCGGAGTGCGCACCCGGGCGAAGTCGGCGGAGTTCGCGGAGATGAAGTCCTTCACGCTCATGTCGGACAGCAACTGCCCCCGGCCGATCACGATGAGGTGGTCGGCGGTCAGCGCCATCTCGCTCATCAGGTGGGACGAGACGAAGACCGTACGGCCCTCCGCGGCGAGCGTCTTCATCAGGTTGCGCACCCAGAGGATGCCCTCGGGGTCGAGGCCGTTGACCGGCTCGTCGAAGAGCAGCACCTGGGGGTCGCCGAGCAGCGCGGCGGCGATCCCCAGCCGCTGGCCCATGCCCAGGGAGAAGCCCTTGGAACGCCGCCGCGCCACCTCGTGCAGCCCGACCACGCCCAGCACCTCGTCGACGCGGCGGGCCGGGATGCCGGACAGCTGGGCCAGGCTCAGCAGGTGGCTGCGGGCGGACCGGCCGCCGTGCACCGCCTTGGCGTCCAGCAGGGCGCCGACCTGCCGGGCGGCGTTGGGCAGCCTGCGGTAGGGGTAGCCGCCGATCGTGACATGGCCCGCGGTGGGGTTGTCGAGACCGAGGATCATCCGCATCGTCGTCGACTTGCCCGAGCCGTTGGGCCCGAGGAAGCCGGTGACGGCGCCGGGCCGCACCTGGAAGGAAAGGTTGTACACAGCGGTCTTGTCGCCGTACCGCTTGGTCAGGCCGACTGCCTCGATCATGCTCCGCCCCATCGAGAGGTTCAGGACAACGGGGGCGCACACCCCCGTAAGAGTTAGGAGGATATCGAGAGGCTGACGGTTCCGCCCAAGGCGAGGTAAAAACCGGCCCGCCCCTCCGCGTTCCCCGCGTGCCCTCTCCACGCCCCCTACGCGTCGCGCTTCTTCAGCAGCAGGTAGCCGCCGGCGAGCGCCGCGATCACCCACAGCACCATGATGCCGAGTCCGCCCCAGGGCCCGTACGGGGTGTCGTCGTCGAGCGGCGTGACCACCTGCATGATCCTGCTGCCGGCCTGGTCCGGCAGGAACCGGCCGACCTTCTCCGTCGCGGGGACGTTGCCCAGGACGGTGGAGATCAGGAAGAAGAACGGCATCAGGATGCCCAGCGACAGCATCGGGGAGCGCAGCATCGTGGCGACACCCATCGAGAACACCGCGATCAACGTCATGTACAGGCCGCCGCCGAACACGGCCCGCAGCACCCCTTCGTCGCCCAGGGACGCCCGGTGCTCGCCGAGCATCGCCTGTCCGAGGAGGAAGGCGGCGAAGCTGGTGGCCATGCTCACGACGAGCGCGAGCGCGGTCGCCACGCCGAGCTTGCCGGCCAGGAAACCGCCCCGTTGCGGCACGGCCGCCAGCGAGGTGCGGATCATGCCGGTGCTGTACTCGTTCGACACCACCAGCACCCCGAACACGATCATCGCGAGCTGACCGAGACTCATCCCCGCGAAGCTGATGAGCGTCGGGTCGAAGGAGAGCCGTTCCCGGGCGTTCATGGCGTCGAACCCGTTCGCCGACAGGGCCGAGATCAGCATGCCGAGCGCGAGGGTGACGACCACCGCCAGGGAGAGCGTCCACACGGTGGACGCCACCGACCGGACCTTGGTCCACTCGGACCGGATGACCTGCGCCGCCGCCATGCTCAGTCCCTCTTCCAGCCGTCGCCCCACTGCCGCCCGTCGCCCCGCTGCCGCGGGGAGGCGGGCGCGTCGGAGTGCGCGTGGTACTCCACCGACTCCGCGGTCAACCGCATGAACGCCTCCTCCAGGGAGGCCCGCTGCGGGCTCAGCTCGTGCAGCACCAGTTGGTGCCGGGCCGCCAGCTCCCCGATCCGCTCCGCCCCGGCGCCGTCCACCTCCAGCGCCCCGCCGCTCTCCACGGCCGTGACACCGGCCTCGTGCAGCACGTCCAGCAGCCGCTCCCGCTGCGGGGAGCGGATCCGGACGTACGCACGGGAGTTGCGCGCGATGAAATCGGCCATGGAGGTGTCGGCGAGCAGCCGGCCCTGCCCGATGACCACGAGGTGGTCGGCGGTCAGCGCCATCTCGCTCATCAGGTGGGAGGAGACGAAGACCGTGCGGCCCTGCGCGGCGAGCGTCTTCATCAGGGTGCGGATCCAGTGGATGCCCTCGGGGTCGAGCCCGTTGACCGGCTCGTCGAACATCAGGATGCGCGGATCGCCGAGCAGCGCGCCGGCGATGCCGAGCCGCTGGCCCATGCCGAGCGAGAACCCCTTGGCCTTCTTCCCCGCCACCGACGACAGGCCCACCGTGTCCAGCACCTCGTGCACCCGCTGCCGGGGGATGCCGTTGCTCTGGGCGAGGCACAGCAGATGGTTGAAGGCGCTGCGGCCACCGTGCACGGCCTTGGCGTCGAGCAGGGCACCGATGTACTTCAGCGGGTCCTTGAGCCCGTCGTAGTGCTTGCCGTCGATCCGGACGTCACCGGCGGTGGGCCGGTCCAGGCCCAGCATCATCCGCATGGTGGTGGACTTGCCCGCGCCGTTGGGACCGAGGAAGCCCGTGACGATCCCCGGTCCGACGGTGAACGTCAGGTGGTCGACCGCCACCTTCTCGCCGTACCGCTTGGTCAGCCCCACGAGCTCGATCATGCGGCAACGCTAGAACGGGACGAAGCCCCCTGCCACCTCGGTGGCAGGGGGCTTCGCCGATGTCCGGCCACGGTGATCCGGCCCCGGGGCCGGCCCGGAACCGCTGGTTACCGCGTCTGCTGGGCCGGGACCCCGCGGGAGGCGGGCTCCTCCTCGGCCGGCGAACCGGCCGCGGCCACCGCGGCGCCCGTGAGCGTCGCCAGCATCTCGCGGACGTTGGTCAGCTGGGCGTTGATGGAGTCGCGGCGGTTGGTCAGCGCCGCCAGCTCCCGCTCGGATTCCGAACGGATCCGGTCGGCCTTGGCGTTGGCGTCGGCCACGATGTCCTCGGCCTGGCGCTGGGCGGTCTCCACCGTCTGGCGGGCCCGGCGCTCGGCGTCCGTGCGCAGCTTCTCGGCCTCCAGGCGCAGCTGCTCCGCCCGGTGCTCGATCTCGGCCAGACGCTTCTCGGCCTTGGCCTGACGCGACGCCAGGTCGCGCTCGGACTGCTCGCGGCGCTTGGCGAGGTTCGTCTCGAAGTCGGCGGCGGCCTGCGCGGCCTTCGCGCGGGTCTCCTCGAAGAGGGCGTCCGCCTCCTCGCGCTTGGACTGGGCGTCCCTCTGGGCGTCCGACCGCAGCTGCGCGGCCTCGCTCTGCGCCTTCTCGACGATCCGGACGCCGTCGTCCTCGGCCTTGGCCTTGCGCTCGGCGGAGTACGACTCCGCGTCGTTGCGCACCTGCTGGGCGGCGGACTCGGCGAGCTCGCGGTGCTGCTCGGCCGCGCGCCGGGCCTCCTCACGGAGGTCCTTCGCCTCCTCCTCGGCCAGGCGAAGGATCTTCTCCACCCGCGCGCCGAGCCCCGCGTACGACGGTTCGGCGTCGGTGACCTGGGCCTGGGCGTTCTGCGTCTCGAGGTGGAGCTCCTCGATGCGCTTTTCCAGCGCGGTGATACGGGCGAGAGCGCTGTCACGGTCGGAGACGAGCTTGGAGATGCGTTCGTCCACCTGAGCGCGGTCGTATCCACGCCGCACAAGCTCGAAGCCGTAGGGGGAAGTGTCGCTCATGGGGTTCCTGTCGAATGAGACCGGTGAGGTGATAGGGGGAATCCTAGGGGCCGAAGCGCTGTGTCATCGAGCGGATGCACGTTTGATACGGAGAATGACACCCCTTTTGAGTGGCCGACCCCCGGAGTGCTTGCCAAGCTCATGCTGAAACCCCCTTACTGGCAGGGGATTTGACCTGCCGACAAGGGATTTCGCTCACCCTCGAAGGATTTTGCCAGGTTCGTCGCGAGAAGTCCTAACCGTCCGAAGACTTGCTCCGCTGGCCGGGCGTACCGGCCGCCGCGGCCGCCTTCACCCCGTTGTCCTTGCCGCCGCCGGGCGCCTCGAACGACTCCAGCGCCTCCAGGACGTCCTGCACGCGTGAGATCTCGACGTTGATGTCCTCGCGCCGCCGCACCAGGACCTCCAGCTCGCGCTTGCCCTCCTCGACCGTGGCCCGCGCCTCGCGGACCGCCTCGGCCTTCAGCTCCTCGGCCTCCCTGACCAGCGCGGCCTTCTTCTGCTCGGCCTCCTTCAGGAGACCCTCGGCCTTCTTCACCGCGGCGATACGCACCTTGCCCGCTTCGGAGTTGGCCTCGGACACGATCTCCTTGGCCTTCGCCTGCGCCTTGGCCAGCTGCTCCTCGGACGCCTTGATCAGCGCGTCGCAGCGGTCGCCGGTGGACCGCATCGTCTCGGACGCCTCACGGCGGGCCCGCTCGTGCAGCTCCTCGATCTCCTTGGTGATCCGGTCCCGCAGCTCCTCGGCCCGCTCCCTGATCCGGGTCGCGTCCCGGCGGGCCCCGATCAGCAGCTCGTCCGCGTCCGTACGGGACTTCTCCACCCGGGAGTGGCCCTCGACCGTCGCCTCCGAGAGGAGCCGGTCGGCCTCGGCACGGGCGGCGCCGACCATCGAGTCGGCCTGGGCCTCCGCGTCCGCGGTGGTCTTCTGCGCCTGCTGCTGCGCCTCGGTGAGCAGCTTGTCCGCCTCGGCGGCGGTCTCCGTGATGAGGGTGTCGACCTGCTCGGCCGCCTCCGAACGCCGCTTGTTGGCGTCCTTGCGGGCCTCGTCGAGGGTGCGCTCGGCGTCCTCGCGCGCGGACGTCGCCAGCCGGTCCGCCTCCCGCTCCGCGTCGGCCTTGAGCCGCGCGGACTCGCTGCGGACCCGCTCCGCGTGCTGCTGCGCCGAACCGGCCGCCTCGGCCGCCTCGGCCCGCAGCCGCTCCGCGTCGCCGGACGCGTCCGCGACCAGCTTCTCGGCCTTGGCCACCGACTCCGTGCGCAGCCGGTCGGTCTCCGCGATCGTCTCCGCGGTGAGCCGCTCCGCCTCGCCGCGCGCCTCGGTGATCAGGGTGTCCACCTGGGCCGCCGCGTCCGAACGGATCCGGTTGGCGTCCTCCCGGGCCTCGGCGCGGGTGCGCGCCGCGGTCTGTTCGGCCTCGGCGACCGCGTCCGACGCCTCCGTACGCATCCGCCGGGTCTGCTCGGAGACCTCCGAACGGACCCGGTCCGCCTCGGTGATCGCCTCGGACACCGTGCGCTCGGCGAGCGCCTTGGCGGCCTCCGTCTCCTCCTGCGCCTCGCGCCGCAGCCGGGCCGCGTCCTCGCCGGCCCGCTCCCGCTCGGCGTAGGCGTCGGTCCGGACCCGCTCCGACTCCTCCTGCGCCTCGCGGCGCGTGCGGTCCGCCGCGTGCTCGGCGGCCTGGCGCAGCCCGGTGATCTCGTCCTGCGCCTGCTCGTGCAGCCCCGCGACCGAGTCCCGTACCTGCTGGGCGTGCTGCTCGGCCGCCGACACCATCTCGGTGGCGCGCCGGTCGGCCTCCTCGACCAGCCGTACGGCCTCGGCCTGCGCCTCCTCCACCCGCTTGCGGGCCGACGCCAGCAGCTCCTCGCTCTGCTCCCGGGCCCGCTCGCGCTCCTGGTCGGCCTCCGTGCGGGCCGCGCCCAGCAGTTCCTCGGCCTCGCGCCGGCGCCGGGCGGCCTCCTCCTGCGCGCCGGCCAGCGTCTCCTGTGCCTCCGCGCCGAGCCGCTCGGCCGCGGCCAGTGCCTCGGCGCGCATCCGGTCGGCGCTGTCCTGCGCCTCGGACTTCAGCCGCTCCGCCTCCGCTGCGGCTTCCGACCGCAGCCGCACGGCCACGGACTCGCCCTCCGCGCGGGAGGCCGACGCGTCCGCCGCCGCCTCGTCGCGCAGCCGCTCCGCCTCCGCCTCCGCCTGCTCCCGCAGCGCACGGACCCGCTCCGCCGCCTCGGTGCGCAGCCGCTCGGCCTCGTCCGCCGCCTCCCGGCGGATACGGACCGCCTCCTCGCGGGCGTCGCTCAGCGCCTGCTCGGCCGAGGCGAGCCGCTCCTCGGCCTCCGTCTGCAGCCGGGACAGCTCCTCGGCGGCCTCCGCGCGCCGCGCGGTGACGGCCCGCTCGGCCTCCTCGTGGACCTCGCGCGCGGCCCGCTCGGCGTCCTCCCTGAGCGCGTCGGCCTGCTCGACGGCGTCCGCGCGGTGCCGCTCCGCCTCCTTGCGGGTGCGTTCCAGCGTCTCCTCGGCCTGCCGGCGCAGCGCCGTGGCGCGCTCTATGGCCTCGGTGCGGACCTTCTCGCTGTCCGTCTGCGCGGTGGAGCGCAGCTCGTCGGCGTCGGCCTTCGCCTTGGTCAGCAGTTCCTCGGCGGACCGGGCGGCCTCCTCGATCTGCGACACGGCCTGCTTGCGGGCCTCCGCGCGGATCTTCTCGCCCTCGGCGACCGCCTCGGCACGCAGCTGCTCGGCCTCGCCGCGCAGCCGACGGGCCTCCTCCTGGAGCTCGACCGTCTTGGCCCGGTACTCCTTGGTGTCGTCCTTCGCCGCGCCCTTGAGCTGCGTGGCGATGTCGTGCGCCTCGGCGCGCAGCCGGTCCGCCTCCGCCTCGGCCTCCCGGCGGATCCGCGCGGCCTCCTCGGACGCCTCCTTGGTGGTCCGCTTGGCTTCCTCCGACGCCTTGGTGAGCACGTCCTCGGCGGTCCGGGCCGCCTTCGACAACTGGGTGGCGCTCTCCTCGGCGGTGACCGTGCGGGCCCTCTCGGAGGCCTCCGCGACGATCTTCTCCGCCTCCGCGCGGGCGTCCGCGACGATCTGCTCGGCGTCCGCCTTGGTGGTCTCGGCCTCCTTGGTGGCCTCGGTGACCAGCCGGGCGACCTGCTCCTTGGCCGTACGCGTACGGGTCTCGTTGGCCGCCTCGGCGGAGGCCAGCGCCTTCGAGGCGGCCTCCTTCGCCTCGGCGAGCACCTTGTCCGCCTCGGTACGGGCCGCGCGCAGCGCCTCCTCGGCGTCCGCCATGCGCTGCTCGGCAGCCTTGGCGAGCTCCTGGGCCTCGCGGCGGGCGGACTCCGACTCACTGGCCGTCGACGTCCGCAGCTGCTCGGCGTGGTCGGTGGCCTCCTGCGCCTGCGCGGAGGCGGCGTTCAGCAGCCGCTCGGCGTCCGCGCGGGCCCGGCGCAGCGTCTGGTCGGCCTCCGTACGGGCGGCCTCGGCCTCGCTGCGCAGCCGGTGACGGGCCTCGGAGGTCACCCGCTCGGCCTCCGCGCGGGCGGCGGCCAGGGCCTGCTCGGCCTCCGCGCGGGACTCGTCGAGGAGCCGGCGGGCCTGCTGCTCGGAACGGGCCCGCACCTGCTCGGCCCACGCCACGTTCTCGTTGACGTGCGACTCGACGGTCTGCCTGCGCTCCGCCAGCTCCTGGTCGAGCTGCTGGCGCCGGGTCACCGCCTCCTGGTGCAGCTCGGACTGGAGCCGGGCCGCCTGCTCGGCGTGTTCCTGGAGGATCCGCTGGGTCTGCGCCCGGACCTGGCTCAGCTCGCGTTCGGCGTCCGCACGGAGCTGGTCGGCCTGCACCTGCGCGTTGCGCAGCATCTGCTCGGCCTGGTAGCCGATGTCACCGCCCTCGTAGGCGGGCCGGGACATGATGGTGCGCCGCGCCTCGTGCAGCTTGGCGCGCAGCACCTCGACCTGGTAGCCGAGGTCGTCGGCGTGCTGGATCGCCTTTTCCCGCTCGGTCTTCAGCCGCTTCATCTCGGCTTCGAACCGAGAGAGGTGGTCGACGTCAGCCGCCGGATCTCGCTCCTGGCTCTCGTAGCCCCGCACTGCGCGGTCCCATCCGTCCCCTGGTCGCAACTCTGGCCGAGTCCCGTCCGTCCGCCGAACGGGACCCCCGGGGAATGGTGTCAGATCAACGGAGGGACATGCGCTGCTGCCCCCGCGCGCGCCCCCCGAAACCCGGACCCCGGTACGTCCTGCTGTCGAGGCCGGCGACGCTCACCCGAACGGAGGCAGTCGTCACCTTTCTGACGGCAGGACCCGATCGCCCTGGACCGAGCGGCGACCGCACCCAACCCTACCGGCCCTTATGTACGTGGGTCAGTGCTCAGGTGACTCAACTGGCGCCGAAGTGACCAGTTCTGTCAGTACGCCATGACAGTCCTTGGGGTGCAGGAAGGTGATCCGTGACCCCATGGAGCCGCGTCGGGGCTCTTCGTACAGGACGCGCACCCCCTTGTCCTTGACCGCGGTGGCCTCGGCGTCGACGTCCGCCGTACCGAAGGCGATGTGGTGGACTCCCTCCCCGTTCTTCGCGAGCCACTTCGCGACGGTGGAGTCCTCCCGGGTCGGCTCCAGCAGCTGGAGGTAGGACGCGCCTCCGTCCGAGGTCTCGTTGATCTTCAGCATGGCCTCGCGCACGCCCTGCTCCTCGTTGACCTCGGAGTGGAACACCTCGAAGCCGTAGGTGGCGCGGTAGAACTCCACGGTCGCGTCGAGGTCGTGGCAGGCGATTCCGATGTGGTCGATTCGCGTCAGCATGGAATCAGTGGAGCGTCACCGTGGCGGTTACGCAACGTGCGCGCGATCACACCGACGGCCCGATGACGGGGCGGACCGCAGCTCAGTACATTCGAAGTAAACCCTCGTTCACTCCTCGGCTGTGCAGCCGGAAGGGGATCGCAGCTCATGGCTTCTGCATCTTCCGCACCATCCCCAGCGAACGGCACGACGTCCGTCATCGTCGCGGGTGCCCGGACCCCGATGGGCCGGTTGCTCGGCTCGCTCAAGTCCTTCTCCGGAGCCGACCTCGGCGGCTTCGCGATCAAGGCCGCCCTCGACCGTGCGGGGATCGGCGGCGACCAGGTCCAGTACGTGATCATGGGGCAGGTGCTCCAGGCCGGGGCAGGGCAGATCCCGGCACGCCAGGCCGCCGCCAAGGCCGGCATCCCGATGAACGTCCCGGCGCTCACCGTCAACAAGGTGTGCCTGTCCGGCCTCGACGCGATCGCGCTGGCCGACCAGCTGATCCGGGCCGGCGAGTTCGACGTGGTCGTCGCCGGCGGCCAGGAGTCCATGACCAACGCCCCGCACCTGCTGCCGAAGTCCCGGGAGGGCTTCAGGTACGGTGCGGTCCAGATGATCGACGCCATGGCCCACGACGGTCTGACCGACTCCTTCGAGAACGTCGCCATGGGCGAGTCCACCGAGAAGCACAACACCCGCCTCGGCATCGGCCGCCCGGAGCAGGACGAGATCGCCGCCCTGTCCCACCAGCGGGCCGCCGCGGCACAGAAGAACGGTGTCTTCGAGGCGGAGATCACCCCCGTCGAGATCCCGCAGCGCAAGGGCGACCCGGTCCTCTTCAGCCAGGACGAGGGCATCCGGGCCGACACCACCGCCGAGTCGCTGGGCAAGCTGCGCCCCGCCTTCGCCGAGGACGGCACGATCACCGCCGGTTCCTCCTCGCAGATCTCGGACGGTGCGGCGGCCGTGGTCGTGATGAGCAAGGCCAGGGCGCAGGAGCTCGGCCTCGAGTGGATCGCCGAGATCGGCGCCCACGGCAACGTGGCGGGCCCCGACAACTCCCTGCAGTCGCAGCCGTCCAACGCGATCGCCCACGCCCTCGAGAAGGAGGGCCTCGAGGTGTCCGACCTGGACCTCGTCGAGATCAACGAGGCCTTCGCGGCGGTGGCCGTGCAGTCAATGAAGGACCTCGGCGTGTCCACGGAAAAGGTGAACGTCAACGGCGGCGCCATCGCCCTGGGACACCCGATCGGGATGTCCGGTGCCCGGCTGGTGCTGCACCTGGCGCTGGAGCTGAAGCGGCGCGGCGGCGGCGTCGGCGCGGCGGCGCTGTGCGGCGGCGGCGGGCAGGGTGACGCGCTGATCGTGCGGGTACCCAGGGCCTGAGCGAACCGGCCGTCCCTTTCGTCCGTAGGTCTTGACGGGTCTTCCTTGTGAACGGAGCAGTGATGCAGGACGTCTCCACTCTGGTGGCACGGGCCAGGGAGGGCGCACCGCGTGCCGTGGCCCGACTGATCTCCCTGGTGGAGGGGGCGTCCCCGCAGCTGAGGGAGGTCATGGCGGCCCTGGCGCCGCTGACCGGCAACGCGTACGTGGTCGGTCTGACCGGTTCGCCGGGCGTCGGCAAGTCGACGTCCACCTCGGCGCTGGTGAGCGCGTACCGCAGGCAGGGCAGGCGGGTCGGCGTCCTGGCCGTCGACCCGTCCTCGCCGTTCTCCGGCGGCGCGCTGCTCGGTGACCGGGTCCGGATGTCGGAGCACGCCTCCGATCCCGGCGTCTACATCCGGTCCATGGCGACCCGCGGCCACCTGGGCGGTCTCGCCTGGTCCGCGCCGCAGGCCATCCGGGTCCTGGACGCGGCCGGATGCGACGTGGTCCTGGTGGAGACGGTCGGCGTCGGCCAGTCGGAGGTGGAGATCGCCTCCCAGGCCGACACGTCGGTGGTGCTCCTCGCCCCCGGCATGGGCGACGGGATCCAGGCGGCCAAGGCCGGAATCCTGGAGATCGGCGACGTCTACGTCGTCAACAAGGCCGACCGCGACGGCGCCGACGCCACCGCCCGCGAGCTGAACCACATGCTGGGCCTCGGCGAGTCCCGCGCCCCCGGTGACTGGCGGCCCCCGATCGTCAGGACCGTCGCCTCGCGCGGGGAGGGCGTCGACGAGGTCGTCGAGGCCCTGGAGAAGCACCGCGCGTGGATGGAGGAGCACGGTGTCCTGGCGGAGCGCCGACTGGCCCGCGCGGCCCGCGAGGTCGAGACGATCGCCGTCACGGCCCTGCGGGAGCGCATCGGTGACCTGCACGGCGACCGGCGCCTGGGCGCGCTGGCGGAACGGATCCTCGGCGGCGAACTGGATCCGTACCGCGCGGCGGACGAACTGGTGGCGGGGCTGACGCAGGGCTGAGGCGGGGGTGGTGCCGAGGCGGCCCCGGGCACGAGGGCCATCGGGTCCGGGGCCGGGGCGTGCTCCGGCAGGGGCGTCGTCCGCCCGGCAGGGGCGGGGCCCCGCCGGGCGGTACCGGGAGACCTCTTACGCCCTCCCGGCAGCGGGGAGCACCGCGGGACGGAGGGCCCGGCCGTGCGCCGGATGTAGGCGACCGTCCCGGTAACGAGGCGAGGCGCCGTGCCGGGCGTCGCGTGCCGGGCGGTGCCCCGGAGCACGCCCGGGGCGGCGGAAGCGCACGGGCGGGGCGGTGCGGGCACATGCGCCCGCACCGCCCTGTTCACGTGACCGGGTCGGAGGCCCGCTGGGAACTCCGCTCAGCGGTCGTCGCGGTCCTCGTTACCGTCGTCGTCGCGGTCGTCGCGGTCGTCGCGGTCGTCGCCCCGGTCGTCCGAGTCGTCGTCCGCGGTGACCCTGCCGCTGTTCAGGCCGACCAGCCACTCCCGGTCGTCCCCGCCGGCGGCCGTCCCGACCTCCCAGCCCTCGGTGTCGTCGTCGTCCAGGTCCACCGACGTCACGGTGCCCTTGGCGGCCGCCGCCCTCGCGGCCTCCCCGGCCGTCACCGACGTGCCCTTCAGTGCGGCGCGCGCCTCGGCGGTGTCGTCGTCATCGCCGTTGTCCCGCTCCGAGCCCAGGACCCTTCCGCTGCTCGGGTCGATCCACACGCTGTGCCAGGTGTCGCCGCCGCCGAGGATGTCGACCTCCCAGGCCGCCCTGCCGCGGTGGTCGTCGTCATCGTCGTCGTCCAGTTCGACGGAGACCGCGGTGCCCGGCCGGTGTTTCAGCGCGGCGGCGACGGCCTCGTCCGCGGTCACGTCGGCGGAGAGCGTCCGAGAGCCGTCGTCCAGGCCGTCGCGGTCGTCGTCGGTGTCGGTGCCGTCGCGCCGGTCGTCCCGGTCGTCGTCGTCCCGGTCGTCGTCCGATCCCCGCGTCTCCGCCCGGCTCGTGGCCGTCGGCTCGTCGTCCCCCGAGACCGCGATGGCCGTCGCGGTGCCTCCGCCGACCAGTGCCGCGGCGGTGACGGCGGCGATCACGATGTTGCGCTTCATGCGGGTTCCTCCCCGGTCGCTGCGTTTTCGACGTCCTCAATCTCGCCGACCGATGCTGAGAGGAACCTGAAACCGCCTGAAGTGATCTTCAGGTTCGCTCTGCGACTCTTGTGCCCATGCGCCTGTTGATCGTGGAGGACGAGAAGCGGCTGGCCCTGTCCCTCGCGAAGGGGCTGACCGCCGAGGGGTACGCCGTGGACGTCGTCCACGACGGCCGGGAGGGCCTGCACCGGGCCACGGAGGGCGCGTACGACCTCGTGATCCTCGACATCATGCTGCCGGGCCTCAACGGCTACCGCGTCTGCGCCGCCCTGCGCGCCGCCGGACACGAGGTGCCGATCCTGATGCTCACCGCCAAGGACGGCGAGTACGACGAGGCCGAGGGCCTGGACACCGGCGCCGACGACTACCTCACCAAGCCGTTCTCCTACGTCGTCCTGGTAGCCCGGGTGAAGGCGCTGCTGCGCCGCCGGGGCCAGGGTGCCGGGGCCTCGCCGCTGCATGTGCTCGGGGAGCTGAAGGTGGACACCGCCGCCCGCCGGGTCTTCCTGGCCGAGGACGAGGTGACGCTCACCGCCAAGGAGTTCTCCGTGCTCGAGCAGCTGGTGCTGCGGGCCGGCGAGGTCGTGTCCAAGCCGGAGATCCTGGAGCACGTCTGGGACTTCGCCTACGAGGGCGACCCGAACATCGTCGAGGTCTACGTCAGCGCCCTGCGCCGCAAGCTGCGCGCCGGGCTGATCCGGACCGTGCGCGGCGCCGGGTACCGGCTGGAGAGCGCACCGTGACCCGCCTGTTCGGCTCGGTCCGCGCCCGGGCGACGCTCGGAGCCACCCTCGTGGTTCTGGTGGCCCTCGTCGTCACCGGTGCCGCGGTCCTGCAGGCGCTGCGCTCCAACCTGACCGCCGAGGCGGGCACCCAGGCGGAGCGCACGGCGCGGGCGGTCGCCGCCGAACTCGCCGCGCGGACCCCGTACGACCAGCTGTCCGGGCTGGACAGCGAGACCGGACCCGTCCAGGTCGTCGACGAGGACGGGAACCTCGTCGCGGCCACCGAGGACCTGCGGCGGATCACCGGCACGACCACCGACCAGGTCGAACCCCGCACGTCCTCCCCCTCGCCCTCCGCGTCGGCGCCCCCCTCGCCGTCGGCTCCGGCCCGCGACGACGATGACGACGACGATGACGACGACTTCGACGACGGGGACGACGACACCGAGGCCCCGCGGAGCCCTGTCGCCCCGGAGGAGCCCGGCGAGTCCGAACCGTCCCTCGCCCCCGGCGAGACCGGCCGGCAGACCACCTTCAGCAGCGGTACCGCGACCATGGACGAGGAGACCGCGGACTACCGCTTCGCGGCCGTGGACGTGCGGACCCGCGAGCGGGGCCTGCTCACCGTCTACGCGGGCGCCCCGCTGGCCGCCGAACACAGCGCCGTGCGCACCGCGCTGACCGTCATGCTGATCGGCTTCCCGCTGCTGGCGGCGCTGGTCGCCGGGATGACCTGGGTGGTCACCGGGCGTGCCCTGCGTCCGGTCGCCGGTATCCGCGAGGAGATGGCCGCGATCACCGCGTCCGAGGACCTCACGCGCCGGGTCCCGGAACCGGCGACCCACGACGAGATCGCCCGGCTCGCCCGCACCACCAACGAGACGCTCGCCGCCCTGGAGACGTCCGTGGAGCGCCAGCGGCGGTTCGTCGCGGACGCCTCGCACGAGCTGCGCAGCCCGATCGCCTCCCTGCGCACCCAGCTGGAGGTGGCCGCCGCGCACCCCGGACTCCTCGACCTGGACGGCGCCGTCGAGGACACGGTGCGGCTGCAGCGCCTCGCCGCCGACCTGCTGCTGCTCGCCCGCCTGGACGCGGGGGAGCGGCCCGTCGACGCGCGGGTCGACCTGGCCGCGCTGGCCCGCGAGGAGGCGGCGGGACGCACGGGGGTGACCGTGGACGTGGAGCCGGGGGAGCCGGTGGAGGTGGCCGGGTCACGGGGACAGCTGGCCCGGGTGCTCGGCAACCTGCTCGACAACGGACGCCGGCACGCCCGCGAGACGGTCTCGGTGACCGTGCGCCGGGAGGGCGACCGGGCGGTGCTCGGGGTCGCCGACGACGGCGACGGGGTGGCCGGGGCGGACCGGGAGCGGATCTTCGAGCGGTTCGTCCGGCTGGACGCCGCCCGCAGCCGCGACGACGGCGGGGCCGGCCTGGGCCTCGCCATCGCGCGGGACGTCGCCGTACGGCACGGCGGGACACTCACCGCGGGTGCGGCACCCTCGGGCGGAGCCCTCTTCGAACTCCGTCTGCCGCTCGCCTGACAGGCGCCGGAGCGGGCCGGAGCGGGGCGGAGCGGGCCGAACCGGGCCCGGCCGGGTGGGAGACCACCCGGCCGGGGCTGCGGGTCAGCGGTCGGCAGGTCAGCAGGTCACCTGATCGCCGGAGGACCGGGCCGCCCGGATCGACCGGATCGACCGATCGGGTCAGAAGCGCCCGCGCTCTCCGCGCAGGTGCTCGGCGATGGGCTTCAGGGCCTTGTCCAGCTCACCGAGGGTCTCGGGGGAGAGCAGGTCGATGAAGTGCCGGCGGACGGACGCCACGTGGTGCGGCGCGACCTTCTGCATGGTCTCCATACCGAGGTCGGTGAGGACGGCGAAGAGGCCGCGCCGGTCGGACTCGCAGTTCTCCCGGCGGACCAGGCCCGCGCTCTCCATACGGGTGACCTGGTGCGAGAGGCGGCTCTTGGACTGGAGGGTGGCGGCGGCGAGGTCGCTCATCCGCATCCGGCGGTCCTCCGACTCGGAGAGGTTCACCAGGATCTCGTAGTCGTTCATTGTCAGGCCGAAGGGCTGCAGATCCTTTTCGAGCTGGTGCGTCAACAGCCTGTTGACCTCCAGGTGGGTGCGCCAGGCGCACTGCTCCGCATTGGTCAGCCAGCGCGTGGCCGTCTCGGTCTCCATGAATGAAGTCTACCTAAGAAGTTGAAAGGCGAACTAGCGAGGGTTTTCCTGTGACGATGACGGCGTGCACGCGTTCGATGTCACACTCCGCAGACTACCGCTCACAGCCCGAAGCGACGCTGGAGGTCTCCCAGCTGTCCGGGAAGGCGCGGTGCCCCCGCGCCCTGCCCGTGCGCTCCCGGCGCCCCGCCGCCGGGCACTCCCGGCTGCTGCGGAGTGACCCCCGTGGCCTGCTCCGGCATCAGCGACTCGGACGACTGCAGCAGTACGGTGCCGGCCCCCACGAACTCGAACTGGTGCTCCTCGCCGGAGGCCCCGCCGAGGCCCGTCAGCGCACGTAGACCACCCATGACGCCGGTCATGTACCCGTGGTCGTAGTGGTGGCACGGGGAGGGGCAGTCCGCCCACCCGACCAGCGCCTGCGGATCCACCCGGAGCGGGGGTTCCATGAACACCACCGGGCCGTTGGACGCGGCCACGAACTTTCCGGTTCCGATGAGCGTCAGGAAACCCGGCACGATCGACTGCTTCAGCGACAGACTTGGCTGAAAAGCAAGCAGATTGCCCGAGCGAATGGTCAGGTTGCCGTCCTCGAGGTCGTACGCGTTCACGTCGAACGCCCGGTCGGCGAGGAGCATCTTGCCCGAGCCCTCCGCCACGACCCAGTCGCTCGCGTGCAGAGGCGAATGGAACGACGTACGGACAATCCGGTCGAGCCGGCCGTGCCCGACCCCGTTGAACTCGATCGTGCCGTAGTAGGCGATCATCTTCCCCTTCTGCAGGAACCACCGGCTCCCCGAGAGCTCCACGCAGAAGGTGTAGTGATCGACGTTGTCGTCGGACGGCAGCGTCGTCGGGTCGAAGACCGTCACGCCCGGCTGCGGGCCCGCGCCCGGGGTTCCGTACGTACTCACAGCTTCTCCTCCGAGGCCTGGACGAACACCGCGCCGCTGCCGCTGAGCTCCAGCTGGAACGCCTCGCCGGAGCTCCGCCCCACCATGTCCCGCCAGCCGAGTGCGGTGGACAGCCTGTTGCGGACGTCGCCGTGATGGGCGACGTAGGCCTGCGGATCGACGTGGATCGGGCGCTGCGGCGTGATCGGGATCTCGATCACGCCCCCGTGCGCCATGACCGCCACGGAGCCGTGTCCCCTGAGCGTGGTGGTGAACAGGCCCTGTCCGGAGACCTGGCCCCGGACCATGCCCATCACCCCGCCCTGCGAGCCCAGGAACATCGTGCCCTGCTCCAGCGTGCCCTCGAACGCCAGCAGGCGGTCCGCCTCGACGTACAGGGTGTCCCCGGAGAGGTCGATCACCTGGATGTGGTGGCCGCCGTGCCCGAACAGGACCGTGCCGTCGCCCTCGACGGTCATCAGGGGCGTGTCCTCGCCCGCCACCCGCCGGCCGATCATCGAGCCGAGCCCGCCCTGCCCGCCCGTCGTGCTGGGGGTGAAGGCGACCTCGCCCCGGTAGGCGAGCATCGCGCCCCGCTGGCTGAACAGCCGCCGGCCGGGTGCCACGGTCGCCTCGACGACCTTCGAGTTGATCTCCTGGAAGGGCATGTCAGACGTCTCCCGCGATCGTGTTCCGCTCACTGGGCTGGACGTACACCAGCCCGTCCCCCTCGAACCGCATCTGGAACGCCTCGCCGCCACCCTCCCCGAGCAGCGTGCGGAACGTCACCCCGGACTGGAGGGACTGGCGAAGGTTCCCCTGGTGGGCCACGTACGCGCCGGGGTCGACGGTCAGCGGGTACTGCGGGGCGACCCGGAGCACCACCGCGGGACCGTCCGACATGATCGCCGCCTGGCCGTGGCCCTCGACGGTGGTCGTGAACAGCCCGTTGCCCTGCGAGGCGCCGCGCAGACCGGTGAAGCCCGTCCCCGTGCGCAGGCCGCCGTCGGTCGCCAGCAGGTTGCTCGACTCCACGTAGAGCGTGTCCCCCCGAAGACCGACCAGGTTGATCTCGGCGGCACGGTCCGCGAACCAGCAGACCCCGTGCCCCTTCACCTCCATCACCGTCATCTGCTCGCCGGTCAGCCGCCGGGTCACCATCCCCCGGATGCCGTCCCCGCCGCCGCTGAGCTTCCTGAACGCCATGTCGCCGTCGTACGCGACCATCGAGCCGTTCTTCGCCTTCACGGCGTCCCCGGTCATCTCGACGGCGAGCACCTTGCTGCTCTGAAGTCGGAACATCGCCACGTGTGTGACGGTAACCGCAGCCCCGCCCCCGGAACAGGTCCTCCCGGGGGACCCGCACCCGGAAGATTCCCTGAGGGACCCTTTCCCTGCGTCCGATCGGGTCGCGCGGCCCGGCACCGCGCCTCGCCGCGTTGCCGGAGAGCCCGGGCGGCTCCGTCACGAGGGCTCTCCGGCGTCTTGCGGTGCGCGGGGCCGGACCACGCGACCCGACCGGACGCTCCTGGCGAGAGGACCCCTTGGGGTGGACCCGGGGCCCGCCCCGCGTCCAAGCCGGACCCCCTCCCCCGGCCGCGGACGGTGTTTGCCACAATGGGCGGACGCTTGTGCATGCGTTCACAAACCGTCAGGCACAGGACGCCGGGCCGCCGGGCCCGGTACGCCCGTAGACGCCGCTGTCTCTCCCACCGAAGGTGATCCGTGGACCTCAAGACCGCCAGTGCCCTCCGCCGCCTCCGCCTGGTATCGGGCCCCGAGGCGATCTCGTTCCTGCTGCTGCTCGTGGCCTCGGTCCTGAAGCGGACCACGGAGTTCAACGCCGTTCCGGCGCTGGGCGCGATCCACGGCTTCCTCTTCGTCGTGTACGTGATCTTCTGGGCCGACGCCTGGAACCGCGCCCGGTGGACGCTGAAGACCTCCGCCTTCTACTTCCTGATGTCGGTCCTGCCCACCGGCGGCTTCTTCGCCGAGCGCCGGCTCAAGCGGGAGGCCGAGGACGCGGTGGTCGCCTCCCGCGCGCGCACGGAAGGGGTGGTGAGCGCGTGATCGTCGCCTTCTCCGTGACACCCCTCGGCGTGGGCGAGGACGTGGGGGAATACGTCGCCGACGCCGTGCGGGTGGTCCGCGAGTCCGGACTGCCGAACCGCACCGACGCCATGTTCACCTCGCTCGAGGGCGACTGGGACGAGGTGATGGAGGTCGTGAGGCGCGCGGTGGCAGCGGTCGAGGCGCGCGCTCCGCGGGTCTCCCTGGTCCTCAAGGCGGACATCCGCCCCGGGGTCGAGGACGGCCTCACCTCCAAGGTCGACACCGTCGAGCGGCACCTGGGCCGGGGCGCGCACGAGAGCGCGTAGTACGGCGCGGGGCGGCGAGGGGCGCGGGGCGGCGACGGGGTCCCCCGTGCCTCACGCGCGCCCCGCCGTGCGGCGCAGGTGATGGCGTACCGCGCGGTGGGCGACCGGGCCGAGACCGTCCAGGGCGGCGATGAGGATCCCGAGCTGCTCCAGGGCGTCCAGCGCCGCGCCCGCCCCCGCCGGGTCCACCCCCTCGTACAGTTCGAGGCCCACGAAGGCCGCCGCCACCGCGCGGGCGAGCCCGCCGGTGTCGGTGAACTCGCCGAACGGGGTTCTGGGCAGCACCCGTTCGAGGACCTTCTCGATCTCCACGATCCACAGGTCGAGCCCCGCCGACGTCGCCGCCTTCAGGCTGTCGTGGGTCTGCGCGCCGGCCAGCAGCTGCCCGAGCAGGGCCACCTGGCCCGCGGCGCGCTCCTCGTCGTGCATCTCCCGGCCGAAGGCGAGGAGTTCCGTGAGGGAGCCGACCTCCGCGAGGCGGGCGCGGTAGCGGGCCACCCGCTGCTCGGCCCCGTGGCGGCAGGCGGCGGAGAGCAGTTCGTCCACCGAGCCGAAATGGTAGAAGACCAGCGCCTGGTTGACCCCGGCCGTCGTCGCGATCGACCGCGCCGAGGCCTTGGCGATGCCCTGTTCGGCGAGTGTGCGCAGGGCGCCCTCCAGCAGCTTCGTCCTGGTGCTGTCGGCGGGGCTCACGCGCGCGGCTCCTCACGGACCGGCCGCAGACCGGGGCGCACCCCGCGCGCGCGGATGTCGCGGTAGACGGCGGTGAAGGAACCCTCGTAGCCGAAGAGCGGTCCGAAGCGGCGGTTGGTGACGTCGACCCGGATGCGGAAGCGGCCGGCGCGTTCGTCGTAGGACTCGCGCACCTGGGCGGTCGCGCCGACGAGCTCGGGCACGCGCACGTCCACCGGCCCCTCCCGGAAGCGGTGGTCGCCCGAGCGGACCAGCAGGGAACCGTCGGGTTCCGCGCGGAAGCGGAGGTCGGTGGCGAGATGCTGGTGGGTGCCGAGGTAGTCGACGATGCGGTCGCCCCGGGGGCCCAGCACCATCTGGGCGTCGAAGCGGCGGGGACGGCCGGACAGCCGGAAGGTGCGCACGAAGGTCACCGTCTCACGGCCGAAGCCGTCGGTGTACGGCACGTTCTCGATGGTGAAGGGGACGTGCCGGCCCTGGCGGGGGACCAGGATGTTGCGGGTCGCGCCGAGCGCCAGGAACGGCTTCACGAAGGCGCCGCCGTGCCAGACGCGGTCCATCACCCCGTGGCCCGTGCAGGCCTCGCCGCTGGTCAGGCCGACGGAGAAGCGGCGTCGCAGCTCGGGGTGGAGGCGGTCGAAGTCGGCGCCCATCACGGTGCGGAAGATCGAGGTCATCGCGGGGTCTCCAGGGTGCGCAGCAGCCGGGGCGGACGGACCGGGACCGGCGGGGTGCGCAGACAGCGGCGGGCGGCCGGGGTGCGGGCCGACGGCGGGACGAGGAGCGCGGCGGCGATCGCCGCCACGAGGAGCAGCGGGGACAGCAGGGCTCCCGCGGAGCCGGGCGGGGCGGCCGGCTCCAGGGCGAGGACGGTGCCGGCGGCGGTGGTCACCGCCGCCCGGAGCGCCAGTTCCGTCAGCCAGTTGCGGCGGGCGTGCTCGGGGGTGACCCCGTGCTCCAGCCAGATCCGGAGCCGGTCGAAGGACCAGGCCGTCGCCCAGCCCATCAGGGGCCGCAGCACCAGCCGGTCCGCGAGCGCGCCCACGGCACCCCAGCGGGACCGGTAGTCGTACCCGGTGAGGAAGCGCACGCCGGTGCCGGTCCCGTCGGGAACGTAACGCCAGTAGCCGCTGCCGTCCGCGAGCGGGGAGAGCGGGTGCGGGCAGGAGAAGCGGAGCGCGGAGGTGCGGGTGCCGTCGGGTCGCTCCTTCTCGCCGGCCGAGACGCCGGTGCCGGCGATGGTCAGGAACGGCAGCACGCGCGTGGCGTAGCGGAAGTGCCGGGACTCGCCCCGGGCGCGCGGGAGGCGACGGATCTCGGTGAAGCGCAGGTCCCAGCGCTGGTGCTCGGCCGGATCCTGGGTGCGCGCCCACAGCTCGTCGAGATCCGCGCGGACGCGCGTCTCTCTGTACAGCCTCATGTCCGCCCCCTGTCAGCAGCGTGTTTGAGCGAGTGCTCAAAAGGTGTGACAGGGAGCGTACGCCGTTTTGAGCGAACGCTCAACGGTGGGGTGGCGCACAGGTCTTGATCGAAGGGCGAGACAGGGCTGACCGGCATGTGACCGGCCGGTAGGGTCTGCTGCGTGCCGAAGCCGCTCAGTCTCTCGTTCGATCCCATCGCCCGTGCCGACGAACTCTGGAAGCAGCGCTGGGGGAGCGTGCCGTCCATGGCCGCGATCACCTCGGTCATGCGCGCCCACCAGATCCTGCTGGCCGAGGTCGACGCGGTCGTCAAGCCGTACGGGCTCACCTTCGCGCGGTACGAGGCGCTGGTGCTGCTGACCTTCTCCCAGTCCGGCGAGCTGCCGATGTCCAAGATCGGCGAGCGGCTCATGGTGCACCCCACGTCCGTGACGAACACCGTGGACCGGCTGGTGCGGTCGGGCCTGGTCGCCAAGCGTCCCAACCCCAACGACGGCCGCGGCACCCTCGCGAGCATCACCGACAAGGGCCGTGAGGTCGTCGAGGCGGCCACCGCCGACCTGATGGCGATGGACTTCGGCCTCGGCGCCTACGACGCCGCGGAGTGCACGGAGCTGTTCGCGATGCTCCGTCCGCTGCGCCTCGCCGCCGGGGACTTCGAGGAGAGGTGAGCGACGGCGCCCCGGACCCGGTCCGGGATCCGCCGGAACGGACCGTTACGCTCGACGCCATGAAGCGAAGCGTGCTGACCCGCTACCGGGTCATGGCCTATGTCACCGGTGTCCTGCTCGTCCTGCTGACCTTCGGCATGATCGGCAAGTACGCGCTCGGCATGGACGGCGCGGCCGACTTCACGCAGGTCGTCAGCATCGCCCACGGCTGGCTGTACATCCTGTACCTGGTCTTCGCCTTCGACCTCGGCTCCAAGCTGAAGTGGCCGGTCAAGAAGCAGATCTGGGTGCTGCTGGCCGGCACCGTCCCGACCGCCGCGTTCTTCGTCGAGCGCCGGATCTCCCGCGAGCTGGAGTCGGCGTCCGCCGCCGAGACGCCCGCGGCCGCCAAGGCGTAGTCGCCGGGCGTCACCACCGGGCGTCCCGGGGGTTCCCGGTCCCGCGTCCTTCCTGAGCCGTGCCGCCGTACGGAGCAGCGTGCGGCGGTCAGCCATCGACATTTACTAGGACGTCCTAGTAAATTCGAAGGCATGGATGCTGACGCCATCGAGGAGGGTCGCCGTCGCTGGCAGGCCCGGTACGACGCCTCACGCAAGCGCGACGCGGACTTCACCACGCTCTCCGGCGACCCCGTGGAGCCGGTGTACGGGCCCCGGCCCGGGGACACCTACGAGGGGTTCGAGCGGATCGGCTGGCCCGGTGAGTACCCCTTCACCCGCGGCCTGTATCCGACCGGCTACCGGGGGCGTACCTGGACGATCCGGCAGTTCGCCGGGTTCGGGAACGCCGAGCAGACCAACGAGCGCTACCGGATGATCCTGGGCAACGGCGGCGGCGGACTGTCCGTCGCCTTCGACATGCCCACGCTCATGGGCCGCGACTCCGACGACCCGCGCTCCCTGGGCGAGGTCGGGCACTGCGGGGTGGCCATCGACTCGGCCGCCGACATGGAGGTCCTGTTCAGGGGCATCCCGCTCGGGGACGTGACGACCTCGATGACGATCAGCGGGCCGGCCGTGCCCGTCTTCTGCATGTACCTCGTCGCCGCCGAGCGCCAGGGCGTGGATCCCGCCGTGCTCAACGGCACGCTGCAGACGGACATCTTCAAGGAGTACATCGCCCAGAAGGAGTGGCTCTTCACGCCCGAGCCGCACCTGCGCCTCATCGGCGACCTGATGGAGCACTGCGCGGCCGGCATCCCCGCCTACAAGCCGCTCTCCGTCTCCGGCTACCACATCCGCGAGGCCGGCTCCACGGCCGCCCAGGAACTGGCGTACACGCTGGCGGACGGCTTCGGGTACGTGGAGCTGGGGCTCAGCCGCGGGCTCGACGTGGACGTGTTCGCCCCCGGCCTGTCCTTCTTCTTCGACGCGCACCTCGACTTCTTCGAGGAGATCGCCAAGTTCCGCGCCGCGCGCCGCATCTGGGCCCGCTGGATGCGGGACGTGTACGGCGCGAAGAGCGAGAAGGCGCAGTGGCTCCGCTTCCACACCCAGACCGCGGGCGTCTCGCTGACCGCCCAGCAGCCGTACAACAACGTCGTACGCACCGCCGTCGAGGCCCTCGCCGCCGTGCTCGGCGGGACGAACTCCCTGCACACCAACGCCCTGGACGAAACCCTCGCGCTGCCCAGCGAACAGGCCGCCGAGATCGCCCTGCGCACCCAGCAGGTGCTCATGGAGGAGACCGGCGTCGCCAACGTGGCCGACCCGCTCGGCGGTTCCTGGTTCGTCGAACAGCTGACGGACCGGATCGAGGCCGACGCCGAGAAGATCTTCGAACAGATCAAGGAGCGCGGCCTGCGCGCCCACCCCGACGGGCGGCACCCCATCGGCCCCGTCACCTCCGGCATCCTGCGCGGCATCGAGGACGGCTGGTTCACCGGCGAGATCGCCGAGTCGGCGTTCCGCTACCAGCAGTCCCTGGAGAAGGGCGACAAGAGCGTCGTCGGCGTCAACGTCCACACCGGCTCGGTCACCGGCGACCTGGAGATCCTGCGGGTCAGCCACGAGGTGGAACGCGAACAGGTCCGCACCCTCGGCGAGCGCAAGGCCGCCCGCGACGACGCGGCGGTACGCGGTGCCCTGGCCGGCATGCTCGACGCGGCCCGCTCCGGCGCCAACATGATCGAACCGATGCTGGACGCCGTCCGCGCGGAGGCCACCCTCGGCGAGATCTGCGACGTGCTGCGTGAGGAGTGGGGGGTGTACACGGAGCCTGCGGGCTTCTGACCGGACCGCTGGGCGGCCGGTCCGCCGGGTGGCCGGGCGGTGCGGGGTCCCGGTCCGGCAGGGGAGTCCTCCCGCTGCGGGCCGGTGGCGTCCGTGACGAGACCCCGCAGCGGGATGGGGATGAAGCCGCGGACCCGTTCCCCGGCCACCGGCGTGGGGTGGGGACCGGCGCCCGACGGCGCCCGGACGTACCGGTTTTCCGGGCGCTTTTCGCGGACGCGCGAGTACGGGGGAGGATAGGCGCATGCAGCCACGGAACATGTCCATGAGCGGGGTCGTCGACCTCGCCGCGGTGAAGGCGGCCCAAGAGGCCAAGACGAAGGCGGAGCAGGCCCGCGCGGAAGCGGTCCGGCAGGGCGGCGGGGGCGCCGTCTCCCCTGCCGACCTCGTCATCGACGTCGACGAGGCCGGCTTCGAGAACGAGATCCTGCAGCGGTCGGCCGAGGTCCCGGTCGTCATCGACTTCTGGGCCGAGTGGTGTGAGCCCTGCAAGCAGCTGAGTCCCGTCCTGGAGCGCCTCGCCGTCGAGTACAACGGGCGCTTCCTGCTCGCCAAGGTCGACGTCGACGCCAACCAGATGCTGATGCAGCAGTTCGGGATCCAGGGCATCCCGGCGGTCTTCGCGGTGGTCGCCGGACAGGCGCTGCCGCTCTTCCAGGGGGCCGCCGGCGAGGCGGAGATCCGTCAGACGCTGGACCAGCTGGTGCAGGTCGCCGAGGAGCGGTTCGGTCTGACCGGGCTCACCGTCGACCCCGACGCCGCGCCCGGGGGCGGCCCCGCGGCCTCGGACGCCGAGGAGCCCGCCGGTCCGTACGACGCCCTGCTGGAGGCCGCGGTGCGGGCGCTGGACGACGGTGACCTGGGCGGCGCGATCCAGGCGTACCGGAACGTGCTCGTCGACGACCCGGGCAACCCGGAGGCCCAGTTGGGCCTCGCCCAGGCCGAACTGCTCCAGCGGGTGCAGGGTGTGGACCCGCAGCAGGTGCGCGCGGACGCCGCCGGGAACCCCAAGGACGTCGAGGCGCAGCTCGCCGCCGCCGACCTGGACCTGGCGGGCGGCCACGTGGAGGACGCCTTCGGCCGGCTCATCGACACGGTGGGGCGTACCGCGGGCGACGACCGCGAGGTCGTACGGGTGCGGCTGCTGAAGCTGTTCGAGGTGATCGGCGTCGAGGACCCGCGGGTCGTCGCGGCACGTCGGGCACTGGCACGCGCCCTGTTCTAGAGCGGGGCGGGCACCTGGTTCCGGCCGTCCGAAGGCGGTCTCCGGAGAAGTGATGCCCGAGTGAAGGAATGGTCAACGGAGGCCGGTGCGGCCGCGCTTTACCGAAACTTGGTAATCGCGGCCGCTGTTACTGCGAGTAAGTCGCCTGCGTGGATCTGTCGCGTTCCATCCGGCGAACAACCGCTTTGCGATCTCCCCCCGGGACACCGAGGGTCGCCGTCCGGCGTCGGCGTGTCGCCCCTCGGCCGCCCGGTCGTTACCGGCAAGTAATGAACCCCCTTGTGCGGGCGGCGAGAATGCACCACGATCGGCGACGCTCGGTCCAATGCCCGTACCCCGACATCCGGTCGGGACACGGGCGCCCTGGGTCCCCACCGGGCAGAACCGGTGGCAGTGGAGCCGGTTCTCGGACAGGGGGGTCTTCGCCCGCCCGGCGAAGCCTGTCCGGCAGGTTGTGCGTGATGCGTGTCAGGCGCGACCAGTGGTTGTCGCTCGGGGGTGATCGCCGGTGACTCGGACGCCTAGTGCGCCGCCGGGCGCGGCGCTCCCCTTCCCGAGGACGTAGCACTTCTCCCATCCCTGCCCGGCCGTCCGCCTGCCGGCGGCGCGTCGGAGCAGGAGATGTACGTCCGAGAAGGAGGAAATATGGAGTCCCAGGTGCGTGGCGGGACCAGATGGAAGCGGTTCGCCGTGGTCATGGTGCCCAGCGTGGTCGCCACGGCCGCGGTGGGTGTCGGCCTGGCGCAGGGTGCCCTCGCGGCGTCGTTCAGCGTGTCGGGCCAGCAGTTCAAGGTGACGGCCGCTCACCTGCACGGTGAGGGGTTCGCCCAGTACGGCGGCATAGACACCGTCTACACGTCGACCAAGGGCGACAGGAAGACGCAGGTCCCGGTCGCGATCTCGTCCTTCGACGACGCGACGATCACCAAGATGTGCCAGTCGGTCAAGACGGAGGTCCCCCTCGTAGGGGCGGTCTACCTCCGTCTCGAGGCGGGCAATGAGGCGAAGAAGCCGGTCGTGGCCAAGAACCTCTACATCGACGTCGCCCAGCTCGACGCCGACGCGGAGTTCAAGAACATCGACATCGGCGTCGCGATCCAGGACAAGACGCGCGGCCCCGCGAACAAGGACGGGAAGACCACCCTGCCGGGTGGCTTCGCCCAGCAGGCGGAGACGGCCGATCTCTACGGCGTCGAGCAGACGGCGTGGGCGACCACGGCCGGCACGTTCAAGCTGAGCGGCCTGTCGATGCGCCTTGGCGCGGACCCCAAGATGGAGTGCTACTGACGGCTCCCGTCACCGGGGCGTTCCGGGGCGGCTGAGCTGCCCCAGGGGGCGGGGAAGCCGTTGCTTCTCCGCCCTGGCCGCCCGGTCCGCGTGCCGGGCCACCCCCCCCACAGACTCAGACCTCCGGCTTCTCCACGCCCACGGCCGAGCCGGTACGTACTTCCACCGGACCAGGGAGCTGTTTTCCATGAGTGCCGAGACTCCGGTCCAGAGCGCCGGGACCTTCACCCGGCTGCGTCTGCGATTCCGTGACTGGCGGGGCACCCGGCCGTTCTGGGCGGGCCTGTTCACCCTGCTCGGCGGGGTGCCCATCGCCTACTTCCCCTACACCACGCTGAAGCTGGGGCACATGTCGCTCGCCATGGCGACGACCGCCGGCGCGGGTTCCCTGATCATCGGCCTCCTGCTGATCACGCTGGGCCTGACCATGTGGTTCCAGCAGGCCACCCGCATCTTCGCCGGTGTGGCGTCGATCCTCCTGGCCCTGGTGTCCCTGGTGGTCTCCAACATGGGCGGCTTCGTCGTCGGCTTCCTGCTCGCGCTGGTCGGCGGTGCGCTGGCCCTCTCCTGGGTGCCGGACAAGCCGCAGGCCGAGGCGGGCGGACGCTGGAGGCTCCCCGGCGGGCCCTTTAGGAACGGCGCGCAGAAGGACACCTCCGAGAGTGCTCCCGAGGGCGCCGGGACGGGGCAGTGGCATCCTCCGCACGGGGCCGGCGGATCCGGGGAGGCGGACGGCGCCCGGATCGAGGACCACGACAGGGGGCACCGTGTCGGCTGACGGGGCCCGGGACCGGAGCGCCGCCGTGGCGCCGGCCCCGGAGAGAAGGGGGCCGCGCCACGCGGCCCCCAGGAAGCCGCTGTTCACCAGGTTCCACATGCCCGCCGGGAAGGCGATAGCCCTCGCGGCGATGCCGACCGCGGTCCTCATGGGCATGGGGTTCACGCCGACGCTGGCCCAGGCCGACGAGCAGCAGCCGCTCTCGAACAGCTTGACCGCCGACGAGTACAGGGACTGCGTGGCGGCCCTGGAGGCCTCCGAGGGCGGCGCGTCCTCCTCATCCAGCCCGTCGGCGCCGGCGAGTGACACGGCCTCCCCGGAGGCCGAGGAGCCCACCACGGAGCCGAGCCCCTCGGCCTCCGCCGACGGCGACGCGGCCGAGGACTCCGGCGCGGACCCGGACCCGGACGAGGGTGACGCGGGCGAGGACACGGACGACGACCCCCCCTCTTCGCCGGATTCAGGTTCCGACGACGAGGACGGGACGGCGCCCGCCGGCTCCGAGTCCTCCGGCGACCGGGCCGAGGAGCCCGAGCCGTCGCCCTCGAAGACCGAGCGCAACGCTCTGGAGAAGCTCGGTGATTCCCTCACCGACCTCCTCACCCCGAAGGACAGGAAGACCGGCGAGGCGACCGCGAGCCCCACCCCGTCGGCCTCCGCGTCCGCCGAGGGCGAGACGGACACGGGGGAGGAGTCCGCCGGGAAGGCCGCGGGGAAGGCCGCCGACGCCGTGGAGGACGCCGCCGGGGAAGCGGCCGGCCGGGCGGACGAGGCAGCGGAGGACGCCGTCGCGGAGACCGAGGAGGCCACCGCGCCCCCCGGGGCCACCGCCTCGCCGGACCCCGGCCCCAGCCCCTCCGGGAGCGCCACGGCCGATGCCGGGGACTGCCCGGTCGCCACCGACGCCGAGGGCGGGGTCGACAACAGGATCCTGCTGCCCGAGGACCCGTGGTTCCTGAACGCCAGTTCGCTGACGCTGAAGGGCGCCGACTACCAGGGCATCGTCGAGGTGCGCACCGCGAGCGGCAGGATCAAGAAGGTCCTGAAGTACGTCGTCTCCGACGGCACCGACATCGGTGACCTGCACCAGACGGTCGAGGACAAGACGTCCGGCAGGACCCACCACGTGCGGGCGGCCGAGGGGTCGACGTCCACCATCCGCGACGGCGACACCGTCATGTACACGGAGTCCATCTCCGGCAAGCTGCTCGGGCTGATCCCGGTCACCTTCGACCCGGAGAACCCGCCGCCGCTCAACATCCCCCTGATCTACTTCACGGACGTGACGGTCCAGCAGGCCGGCCAGTTCGGCGGGACCCTGCGCATCCCCGGACTGAGCCAGTACGTCACCTGAACCGGTACCCCCCCGAGCGTCCGACGGACCACTCCGGGAGTCGCGGGGAAACACCGGGGGCGCCCCCTGCCGCCGGGGGCGCCCCCGGTGCCGTACACGCGCTGCGCGCGCCGGCCGGTCAGCTGGTCACGCCGCCCATGTGGTGGACGCGGACCATGTTGGTGGTGCCGGGGACGCCGGGAGGCGAGCCGGCGGTGATCACGACGACGTCGCCCTCGTCGAAGCGGTGCAGCCGGACCAGCTCCTGCTGGACCAGGTCGATCATCTCGTCCGTGCTGTTCACGAACGGCACGACGTGCGGCTCCACGCCCCAGCTGAGCGTGAGCTGGTTGCGGGTGGACTCGTCCGTGGTGAACGCCAGGATCGGCTGGACCGCACGGTAGCGGGACAGCCGGCGGGCGGTGTCGCCGGACTGGGTGAAGGCCACCAGGCCCTTGCCGCCGAGGAAGTCGGCGATCTCGGCGGCGGCACGGGCCACCGAACCGCCCTGCGTGCGCGGCTTCTTGCCGGGCACCAGCGGCTGCAGGCCCTTGGACAGCAGCTCCTGCTCGGCCGCCTGGACGATCTTCGACATCGTCCGCACGGTCTCGATCGGGTACGCGCCCACGCTCGACTCGGCCGACAGCATGACCGCGTCCGCGCCGTCCAGGATCGCGTTGGCCACGTCGGAGGCCTCGGCGCGGGTCGGACGGGAGTTGGTGATCATCGACTCCATCATCTGGGTCGCCACGATCACCGGCTTCGCGTTGCGCCGGCACAGCTCGATCAGGCGCTTCTGCACCATGGGGACCTTCTCGAGCGGGTACTCGACGGCGAGGTCGCCGCGGGCGACCATCACACCGTCGAACGCCATCACGACGTCCTCCATGTTCTCCACCGCCTGCGGCTTCTCCACCTTGGCGACGACGGGCACCCGGCGGCCCTCCTCGTCCATCACGCGGTGGACGTCGGCGACGTCCTTCGCGTCCCGGACGAAGGACAGGGCGACCAGGTCGCAGCCCATGCGCAGCGCGAACCGCAGGTCCTCGATGTCCTTCTCGGACAGCGCGGGCACGTTCACGGCCGTGCCGGGCAGGTTGATGCCCTTGTGGTCGGAGATGACACCGCCCTCGATGACGATCGTCCTGACCTGGCTGCCCTCGACGTCCAGCACCTTCAGCTCGACGTTGCCGTCGTTGATCAGCACCTGGTCGCCGCGGGAGACGTCACCGGGCAGGCCCTTGTAGGTCGTCCCGCAGATCGTCCGGTCGCCCGGGACGTCCTCGGTGGTGATGGTGAACTCGTCACCGCGCACCAGCTCGACGGGACCCTCGGCGAAGGTCTCCAGGCGGATCTTCGGGCCCTGGAGGTCGGCGAGGACGCCGATGGCCCTGCCCGTCTCCTTGGCGGCGGCACGGACCCTGTCGTACCGGCCCTGGTGCTCGGCGTGCGAGCCGTGGCTGAAGTTGAAGCGGGCCACGTTCATGCCGGCTTCGATCAGAGCGACGAGCTGCTCGTGGGAGTCGACCGCGGGGCCGAGAGTACAGACGATTTTGGAACGGCGCATGGGGCGATCCTAACGGTTTGTTTCGCTCCGGAATATTCCGTCTGGCGGAAGGGACACATGAGGCGGTCGCCGCTCAGTTGTCCTTTCCGGCCAGTGCGTAGGTCTGGGTGGCGATCTCCATTTCCTCGTCCGTCGGTACCACGGCGACCGCGACCCGCGCACCCTCGGGCGAGACCAGCCGCGGTCCGTCGCCGCGCGCGCCGTTGCGCCCGGCGTCGATCTCCAGGCCCAGCCCGGACAGGCCCGCCACGGCCGCTTCCCGCACCTCGGCGGCGTTCTCGCCGACCCCGGCGGTGAAGGCCACCGCGTCCACCCGGCCGAGAACGGCGTAATAGGCGCCGATGTACTTCTTCAGACGGTGAATGTAGATGTCGAACGCGAGTTCCGCCTGTTCGTCGCCCGCGTCGATCCGGCGCCGGATCTCCCGCATGTCGTTGTCACCGCACAGACCGACCAGACCGCTCTTCTTGTTGAGGAGAGTGTCGATCTCGTCGACGGACATTCCGCCAACGCGCGTCAAATGGAAGATGACGGCCGGGTCCACGTCTCCCGACCGGGTACCCATCACCAGCCCCTCCAAGGGCGTCAGACCCATCGAGGTGTCCACGCACCTCCCGCCCCGCACCGCCGACGCGGACGCGCCGTTGCCCAGGTGCAGCACGATGACGTTCACGTCCTCGGGTGCCTTCCCGAGCAGCCGGGCCGTCCGGCGGGACACGTACGCGTGCGAGGTGCCGTGGAAGCCGTAGCGGCGGATCCGGTGCTCGTCGGCGGTCGCCGCGTCGATCGCGTAGCGGGCGGCGGACTCCGGCATCGTGGTGTGGAAGGCGGTGTCGAAGACGGCGACCTGCGGCAGGTCCGGGCGCAGCGCCGTCGCGGTGCGGATGCCGGTCAGGTTGGCCGGGTTGTGCAGCGGGGCGACCGGGATGAGCCGCTCGATCTCGGCGAGCACCGCGTCGTCGACGACCGTCGGCTCCGTGAAGTGCATCCCGCCGTGCACCACCCGGTGCCCGATCGCGGCCAGTTCGGGGGAGTCGAGCCCCAGCCCGTCGGCGGCCAGCTCCTCGGCCATCGCCTTCAGGGCGGCCGCGTGGTCGGCGACCGGCCCGGTCCGCTCCCTGGGCGCCCCGCCCGACGCCGACGGCGTGTGCCGGACCAGGGAGGTCCGCTCGCCGATCCGCTCGACCAGGCCGGCCGCGAGCCGGCCGCGGTCCCTCATGTCCAGCAGCTGGTACTTCACCGACGAGGAACCGGAGTTGAGGACGAGGACACGGGTGCTCACTGGGACGCTGCCTTCTGGCCCGGTGCGGGGGACTGGGCCGGTGCGGGGGACTGGGCCTGGATGGCCGTGATGGCGACGGTGTTCACGATGTCCTGGACGAGGGCGCCCCGGGACAGGTCGTTGACCGGCTTGCGCAGGCCCTGGAGCACCGGGCCGACCGCGACCGCGCCGGCCGAGCGCTGCACGGCCTTGTAGGTGTTGTTGCCGGTGTTCAGGTCGGGGAAGACCAGCACGGTCGCCTGCCCGGCGACCTCGGAGCCCGGCAGCTTGGTCGCCGCGACCGACGGCTCCACGGCCGCGTCGTACTGGATCGGCCCCTCGACCCGCAGGTCGGGGCGGCGCGCGCGGACCAGCTCGGTCGCCTCGCGCACCTTGTCGACGTCGGCGCCGGAGCCGGACGTACCCGTCGAGTACGACAGCATCGCGATCCGCGGCTCCACCCCGAACCGTGCGGCCGTGACCGCGGACTGCACGGCGATGTCGGCGAGCTGCTCGGCGTCCGGGTCGGGGTTGACCGCGCAGTCGCCGTAGACCAGGACCCGGTCGGCCAGGCACATGAAGAACACGGAGGAGACGATGGACGCGTCCTGCCTGGTCTTGATGATCTCGAAGGCCGGGCGGATGGTCGCGGCCGTGGAGTGCACCGAGCCGGACACCATGCCGTCGGCGAGCCCTTCCTGCACCATCAGCGTGCCGAAGTAGTTCACGTCCGAGACGACGTCGTAGGCCAGCTCGAGACTGACGCCCCGGTGGGCGCGCAGGGCGGCGTACTTCTCGGCGAAGGCGTCGCGCAGTTCGGACGCGGCCGGGTCGATCAGTTGGGTGTCGCCGAGGGCGATGCCGAGGTCGGCGGCGTGCTTGCGGATGCGGTCGACCGGCCCGAGCAGGGTGAGGTCGCACACGCCCCGGCGCATCAGCACCTCGGCCGCGCGCAGCACCCGCTCCTCGTCGCCCTCGGGCAGGACGACCCGCCTGAGGTCGGACCGGGCCTGTTCGAGCAGCTTGTGCTCGAACATCATCGGCGTCACCCGGTCGCTGCTGGGCGCGGAGACCCGCCGGGTGAGTTCGACGGTGTCGGCGTACCGCTCGAAGAGGCCGAGCGCGGTCTCCGCCTTGCGCGGGGTGGCCGCGTTCAGCTTCCCCTCCAGGGAGAACAGCTGCTCGGCGGTGGGGAAGCTGTTGCCGGGCACCGACAGCACCGGGGTGCCGGGGGCGAGCCGGGCGGCGAGCGTGAGGATGCGGTCGGCGGGCACCTCGTCCAGGGTGAGCAGCACGCCGGCTATCGGAGGGGTGCCGGCGCTGTGCGCGGCCAGCGTGCCGACGACCAGATCGGCGCGGTCGCCCGGGGTGATGACCAGGCAGCCGGGGGTCAGGGCGGCGAGGAGGTTGGGCAGCATGGCGCCGCCGAAGACGAAGTCCAGGGCGTCGCGGGCCAGCCCGGAGTCGTCGCCGAGCACCACCTTCGCGCCGAGGGTGTGGGCGATCTGGGCCACCGTGGGGGCGGCGAGCGCGGGTTCGTCGGGGACGACGTAGCAGGGCACGGGCAGCCGCGGGGCGAGCCGCTCGGCGATCTCGTCGCGGTCCTCGCGGGCCACCCGGTTGACCACCATGGCGAGCACGTCGCAGCCCAGGGTGTGGTAGGCGCGGTAGGCGTTGCGGGTCTCGTCGCGCACCGACTCGGAGGTCTGCTTCCGGCCGCCCACGACCGGGATCACCGAGGCGCCGAACTCGTTGGCCAGGCGGGCGTTCAGGGACAGCTCGTCGGGGAACTGGGTGTCGGCGTAGTCGGTGCCGAGGACGAGGACGACGTCGTACTCGCGGGCCACCGGGAGGAACCGGTCGACCAGCGTCGACACCAGTTCGTCGGTGCCGCGTTCGGCCTGGAGGGCGGACGCCTCCTGGTAGTCCATGCCGTAGACGGACGCCGGGTCCTGGGTGAGCCGGTAGCGGGCGCGCAGCAGTTCGAAGAGGCGGTCCGGGCCGTCGTGCACCAGGGGACGGAAGACGCCCACCCGGTCGACCTGCCGGGTCAGGAGTTCCATCACTCCCAGTTCGACGACCTGGCGGCCGTCGCCACGGTCGATTCCGGTGACGTACACACTGCGGGTCACGCGCGCTCCGTTTCGTCGGGGTCTCGCGGTGCTTCAGGCCCTGTGGACCGGGGCCTCCCGGCACCGGCCGACACCCGCCCGCCGGGGCGCGCGGATCCTCCTCGACAGTACCTCCGCCGCTGGTCGGGGTGCCCGCCCGAGGGTCGGAGGCGGGGTGGGGAGACGAATACGCGGCTTCCCGGGGCGGCCCGGGAAGCCGGAAGGGGACGGGGCCCGTCCGGGTGAGCGCGTCGGTGGCAGCGGGCGGTGCCCCCGGGCCGGGTGAGCGGGCCCGGTGCGTGCAGCGGCCCCGTCCGGATCACGCCGGGCTCGTGGGCTCCGGCGAGGCCCGGAGGGGAGGCGCACGCCGTGGGCCGGTCCGGCGGGCCAGGGGGGGCGGGTCCGTCGGCCGTGACACGTTCCGGGAACGCGTCACGGTGGCGGCCGGGGCGCCCGACGCCGCCGGTACCGGTTCCCCGGTCCGGTGCCCCGCACGAAAGTCCCCGGAACGGGGGGCCCGGGACACCGGGGCGGATCCACCGTCGGCCGGGGAGCCGGCCCGGGCCGGGGGCACGGGGCAGGCCGGGGGCGGCAGGGTGATCGGCACCGGGAAACGGCGCCGGGGAAGGCACGGGGCCGCGGTGCCCCGGGCGGCATGGAACAATCGGAGACGGCTCACCGGTATTCCAGCGACCAGGAGACGACTGCACGATGCGTATCGGAGTTCTCACCGCAGGCGGCGACTGCCCCGGCCTGAACGCAGTGATCCGGTCGGTCGTGCACCGAGCGGTCGACAACTACGGCGACGAGGTCATCGGCTTCGAGGACGGCTACGCGGGCCTGCTCGACGGCCGCTACCGCACCCTCGACCTCGACGCGGTCAGCGGCATCCTGGCCCGCGGCGGCACCATACTCGGCTCCTCCCGCCTGGAGCGCGACCGGCTCCGCGAGGCCTGCGAGAACGCCTCGGACATGATCCGGGACTTCGGCATCGACGCGCTCATCCCGATCGGCGGCGAGGGCACGCTCACCGCGGCGCACATGCTGTCGGAGGCGGGCCTGCCGGTGGTCGGCGTCCCGAAGACGATCGACAACGACATCTCCTCCACCGACCGCACCTTCGGCTTCGACACCGCCGTCGGCGTCGCCACCGAGGCGATGGACCGGCTGAAGACCACCGCCGAGTCCCACCAGCGGGTCATGGTCGTCGAGGTCATGGGCCGGCACGCGGGCTGGATCGCCCTGGAGTCCGGCATGGCCGCCGGCGCCCACGGCATCTGCCTGCCCGAACGCGCCTTCGACCCCGCCCGGTTGGTGAAGATGGTCGAGGAACGGTTCGCCCGCGGCAAGAAGTTCGCGGTGATCTGCGTCGCCGAGGGCGCCCACCCCGCCGACGGCACCATGGACTACGGCAAGGGCAAGATCGACAAGTTCGGCCACGAGCGCTTCCAGGGCATCGGCACGGCACTGGCCCACGAGCTCGAGCAGCGCCTCGGCAAGGAGGCCAGGCCGGTCATTCTCGGTCACATCCAGCGCGGCGGAACCCCGACCGCGTACGACAGGGTGCTCGCCACGCGCTTCGGATGGCACGCGGTGGAGGCCGCGCACCAGGGGCGGTTCGGCCGGATGACGGCGCTGCGCGGCACGGACATCGTGATGGTCCCGCTGGCGGAGGCCGTCACCGAGCTGAAGACGGTCCCGAAGGACCGGATGGACGAGGCCGAGTCGGTCTACTGACGGGATGATCCGGCGGCCGGGGCGGTACCTGCGCGGTTCCCCTGGGCCGCTCCTCCTGTGCCGCTCCCCGGCCGCCGTCCGGGGGCGCCCGGCGGCCCGGCCGGAGAACCCCGGGCCGCCGCCCCGGGCCGCCGTCGCCCCAGGTCTGTCTCCTCGCCCCTTGACCGTCCGCCCGGCGCGAGACGCGGGCGCACCCGGTGGGGTCCGGCTCGTGCCACGTCCTCGCGGGCTCGTGTCCGGGCGCCGGCCAGAGGCCCGGCCGAGGCGGAAGCCGCCGGTGCGCCCGGCCGGCGAGGGGATCCGTCACACCTCCTTCCGGCGGTCGGGCACCGGCTGGTACATGTGGCTTTCAAGCGGTTCGCACCACTTGAAGGCGTACGCATGGACCAGCCCGATGCTCCCGACCACCTGTCCCCCTTCACCCTCGACCTGACCCCCGGAGAAGCGCGGCGCCGGGCCGAGGCCGTCGCGGTGCTCGGAGCCGACTGGGATCCCGTCGCCGCGCCGGAGGCCGAGGACGCCGCCACCGCGCTGCTGTACTCGGACCTGGACCCGGCACAGCAGCGCACGTGCGGTACCGCCCCCTCGTGCTGAACGCCCGGCGGGAGCGTGGCACGGCGCCACCGGGCCGGTGGAGGCACGCGGCATCCGGGCGAGCTCCCGCTCACCACGGGCGGCCGGCGGACCGTCGGCCCCGCGTCGCCCGCGGCCCGCCGTCTTCGCGGCGACGCGGAGCCGAGCCGCGGGAAGGGCGGCACGGCGTACGGCCAACCGGGTGATCCCGGTGGCGGACTCCCACGGCCCGCAGCCGACCCCCGGTCGACGGGCCCCGTGCCCGGCACCGCCGCCACGGACACCGGGCCCGCAACCTCGGCGAGCCGTTGCGCCCCGGCGTCGCGTCCCGCCCGCCTCGCGACGCCCCGCACACCTGCCCAAGCCCTCGGCTCCGCGCGAGCAGGGGCCCCGTACCGCCGCGAAGCCCTCTGAGGGCGGGCGCCGGGAGGGCGACGGCAGGACACGGAACCCGGGCCGGGGGGCGCCGACTCGGCGGGGCCGGGCTGCGGGGCCGGGCTGCGGGCCCGGGCGCGAGTGCGGCACTCCCATCCGTACGGTCCCCTGCACCGGTGACGCGGGTGGGGCACGCAGAGCGGGCGGTGCCGGACCCCGTCCGCCGCGCGGGCGACCACACCGCCCCGCCGCCCCCGGTGCCGGGGCCGGCCGGGACGGCGCCGAGCCGGCCGGTGGTGGGTACCGGTGGCCGTCGGGCGCTCGGCGTCCACCGGATCGCGCGGATGCGCGGACGCGCGGGCCGCACGTGTTCCGGTTCCCCCGCCCTCGGCTCAGGCGGGGGACGCCACCCACCGGTACTGCAGCTCCGGCCGGCCCACGGTGCCGTACTGGGGGCGGCGGGCCGCGCGGCCCGCCTCGACCAGGTGTTCCAGATAGCGGCGGGCCGTGATGCGGGAGATGCCGACGGCCCCGGCGACGCCGCTGGCCGTCAGGCCCTCGTCGGCCTCGCGCAGGGCCAGGGTCACGCGTTCCAGGGTGGGGGCGCTCAGCCCCTTGGGGAGGGCGGCCGGTCCGGGGGCGCGCAGGGCGGCCAGCGCGCGGTCCACCTCGTCCTGGCCGCTGGCCTCGCCCACCGACGCCCGGAACTCGGCGTACCGCACCAGACGGTCCCGCAGCGTCGCGAAGGTGAACGGTTTCAGCACGTACTGGACGACACCCAGGGACACGCCCTCGCGCACCACCGCCAGGTCCCGCGCCGAGGTCACCGCGACGACGTCCGCGTGGTGCCCGGCAACCCGCAGGGAACGGGCCAGTCGGAGTCCGTGCACGTCGGGCAGGTGCAGGTCGAGCAGGAGCAGGTCGACGGGGGTGCGCTCCAGCACCCGGCGTGCCTCGGCGCCCGTCGCCGCCTTGCCGACGGCGACGAACCCCGGCACCCGGCCGACGTACATCACGTGGGCGTCGGCGGCGACGGGGTCGTCCTCCACCACCAGGACACGGATGGGGCGCGTGCCGCTCATGCCGTGCCTCCCAGGGCGCGGCCGGCGCCGGCGCCCGCCGTCGGGGTCCGCAGCGGGAGGCGTGCCTCGAAGCGGGCGCCGCCGTCCCGTGCCGACGTCACCGTCAGCGTGCCGCCGTGGCGGCTCACCGCCTGCCGTACCAGCGCCAGGCCCAGCCCCCGGCCGCCCGGCCCGGACGGCTTGGTCGTGAAGCCCCGCTGGAAGACGGCCTCGGTGTGGTCCGGGTCCACGCCCGGGCCCGTGTCGGACACCCGCAGGATCAGCTCCGCGCGGGCGTCGGTGAGGGCGGTGACCGTCACCCGGGGATTCATGCCGCCCAGCGCGGCGTCCACCGCGTTGTCGATCAGGTTGCCCAGGATGGTGACCAGGTCCCGGGCGGGCAGGGTGTCCGGCAGCAGTCCGTCGTCCAGCCGGCTGTCCGGCGTGACCACCAGCTCCACGCCCCGCTCGTTGGCCTGGGCGGTCTTGCCCAGCAGCAGCGCCGCGAGGACCGGCTCGCCCACCGCCGCCACCACCTGGTCGGTGAGCGCCTGGGCCAGTTCCAGCTCGGCGGTCGCGAAGTCCACCGCCTCCTCGGCCCGGCCCAGCTCGATCAGCGAGACGACGGTGTGCAGCCGGTTCGCCGCCTCGTGCGCCTGCGAGCGCAGCGCCTGTGTGAAGCCGCGCTCCGAGTCCAGCTCGCCCATCAGCGACTGGAGTTCGGTCACATCGCGCAGGGTCACCACGGTTCCGCGCTGCTCACCGCCGGACACCGGCGAGGTGTTCACCACCAGCACCCGCTCCGCCGTCAGATGCACCTCGTCGACCCGGGGCGCGGAGGCGAGCAGCGCACCCGTCAGCGCTGCCGGAAGGCTGAGTTCCGCGACCGGCCTGCCCACCACGTCCTCCTCCGGCCCCACACCCAGCAGCTCCCGGCCGCCGTCGTTGATCAACGCCACCCTGTACCGCCCGTCCAGCATCAGGAGCCCCTCGCGCACGGCGTGCAGCGCGGCCTGATGGTAGTCGTGCATGCGGCTGAGCTCGGACGCGTTCATCCCGTGGGTGTGCCGGCGCAGCCGGGCGTTGATCACGTACGTGCCGACCGCGCCGAGCCCCAGGGCGGCGGACGCGGCCGCGAGCAGGGCGGTGAGCTGGCCCTGCGCGCGCTGGCTGATCTCCTCGACCCGGATCCCCGCACTGACCAGGCCGACGATCCGGTCACCGGCCAGGACCGGGGTGACCGCGCGGACGGACGGGCCGAGGGTGCCGGTGTACGTCTCGGTGAAGGTGTGGCCCTCGAGGGCGGCGGCGGTGTGGCCGCGGAACGCCAGGCCGATCTGGTCCGGGTCGGGGTGGGTCCAGCGGATGCCCCGCGGATCCATGATCGTGACGAAGTCGATGTCGGTGTCGCGCACCACCGCCAGCGCGTACGGCTGGAGCGTCGCCGAGGGGTCGGCCGTACGGATCGACTCCCGCACCGAGGGCGAGTCCGCGACGGACAGGGCCACCGCCGTGGCCTGGCGGCCCGCCGCGTCCTCCGCCTGGCTGCGGTCGCCGACGTAGCTGAACAACGCGTATCCCACCACGAGCACCGCTATCAGCACCGCCTGCATGGCGAAGAGCTGGGCCGCCAGGCTGCGGGGTTTCGGAAGGGCGATGCGCATCCCGTCAGTGTGCATCCCCCTGCGGGCGCGAACTCAATGAACGTAAGGGTGACCGCGCTCACAGGGCAGGACATAGTCACGGCAGTCCCCACCCCCCGACCCCCCATCCCCACCCCCATTCCCCGGACGTGAGCCGCACGCCGGTGATGCCGACGACGTCGTCAAGGAGGCCGCCGTGACCAGCACAGCCGATACGGCACCTGCCGCTCCCCCAGTGAAGCGGGACCGCACGCACTACCTCTACATCGCGGTGATCATCGCGGTCGCCCTCGGCATCGCCGTCGGTCTGCTGGCACCCGGCTTCGCGGTCGAGCTGAAGCCGATCGGCACCGGGTTCGTGAACCTGATCAAGATGATGATCTCGCCGATCATCTTCTGCACCATCGTGCTGGGCATCGGCTCCGTGCGGAAGGCCGCCAAGGTCGGCGCCGTCGGCGGTATCGCCATGGGCTACTTCCTGGTGATGTCCCTGGTCGCGCTCGGCATCGGCCTGGTCGTCGGCAACATCCTGGACCCGGGGACGGGGCTCGCGGTCACCGACGCGGTCAAGGAGACGGGCCAGGCCCAGGTCGACGCGGAGGCCAAGTCCACCACCGACTTCCTGCTCGGCATCATCCCGACCACGATCGTGTCCGCCTTCACCCAGGGCGAGGTCCTGCAGACCCTGCTGGTCGCCCTGCTGTGCGGGTTCGCGCTGCAGGCCATGGGCAAGGCCGGCCAGCCGGTCCTGCGCGGCATCGAGCACATCCAGCGGCTGGTCTTCCGGGTCCTCGCCATGATCATGTGGGCCGCCCCGGTCGGTGCCTTCGGCGCCATGGCCGCCGTCACCGGAGCCTCGGGCGTGGACGCGCTGAAGAGCCTCGCGGTGCTGATGCTCGGCTTCTACATCACCTGTGTGCTGTTCATCTTCGTGGTGCTCGGCGCGCTGGTGCGGATCGTCGCGGGGCTGAACGTCTGGTCGCTGTTCAGGTACCTGGGCCGTGAGTTCCTGCTGATCCTGTCCACCTCCTCGTCCGAGTCGGCGCTGCCGCGGCTCATCGCGAAGATGGAGCACCTGGGCGTCAGCAAGCCGGTCGTCGGTATCACCGTCCCCACCGGCTACTCCTTCAACCTCGACGGCACCATGATCTACATGACCATGGCCTCGCTGTTCATCGCCGACGCCCTGGGTACGCCGATGTCGATCGGCGAGCAGATCCCGCTGCTGCTCTTCCTGCTGGTCGCCTCCAAGGGCGCCGCCGGTGTCTCCGGTGCCGGCCTCGCGACGCTGGCCGGTGGCCTGCAGTCGCACAAGCCGGCCCTGGTGGACGGCATCGGCCTCATCGTCGGCATCGACCGCCTGATGAGCGAGGCCCGCGCCCTGACCAACTTCGCGGGCAACGCGGTCGCCACGGTGCTGATCGGCACCTGGACCAAGGAGATCGACAAGGAGCGGGTCGGACAGGTCCTCTCCGGCACCCTCCCCTTCGACGAGGCCACCCTGCTCGACGAGCACGCCGGCGACGGCCATGCCGACCCCGCCGGCCCCGCCGACCGCGCCGGGGCCCCCGCACCGGGCGGCGAGAAGGAACTCGCCAAGGCCTGACACACAGGCTTCTGCCTGCCGCACCGGGGCCGACGCCCCGGTGCCCCCCGCCGCCGAGCGGCCGGACTTCCTCCCCCGTGAGCCCGGCCGCTCGGCCCTTTTCCGTTCCGGTTCCGGGCCGGGCCCCGGATTCGTCCCGTTCCGTCTTGCCCTGACGCCGACGTCAAGGCCTACGTTCACCGGTATGCGAATCGGCGAGCTGGCCGCACGCGCCGGGACCACCACGCGGACGCTGCGGTACTACGAATCACGGGGACTGCTGCCCGCGCGGCGTACGGGCAACAACCACCGGACGTACGACGAGAGCGACCTGAAGCTGCTGCGGCAGATCCGGACGCTGCAGGAGTTCGGGTTCGGGCTGGAGGAGACCCGGCCCTTCGTGGAGTGTCTGCGGGCCGGGCACCCGGAGGGCGACGCGTGCCCCGCCTCGCTCGCGGTCTACCGGCGCAAGCTGGACGAACTCGACGCGCTCGTCGACGAGCTGCGGGCCGTACGGGCGAGCGTCGGGGAGCAGCTGGCGCGGGCGGAGCGGGTACGCGACGCACTGGCGGCCGACGCCGCGGTTCCGGGAGGTCCGGAACCGGTGTGCGAACTGGGAGGGCGGCACAGGTGAGCAGGGCGAAAGGCGTGAGGGAAGTGACCGACGCGGACTTCGCGGCGGAGGTGATCGAGTCGCCGCTGCCGGTGCTGGTGGAGTTCACCGCCGACTGGTGCCCGCCGTGCCGGCAGATGGCACCGGTGCTGAGCGCACTGGCCGCCGAGGAGAGCGAGCGGCTGAAGGTCGTCCAGCTGGACGTGGACGCCAGTCCGGGCACCACCAACGCGTACGGGGTGCTGTCGATGCCGACGTTCATGGTGTTCCGAGGCGGTGAGCCGCTGCGGTCGATGGTGGGCGCCAGGCCCAAGCGGCGGCTGCTCGAGGAACTGGGCGAGGCGATCTGAACGCACCGGCGCCGTACGGAAGAAACCCCCGGGTAATTGCGCCCGGGGGTTTCTTCTGCGTATATTCGTTGACTCGCGACTTCAACAGAGTTGAGCCGCAAAGAAGTTCAGTGGACACAGTGTATCCGGGCGGGAGCGGAATTGTCAAACAGCGAATATCCGGACCATGAATTCCGGCAGGAACAGGAATTCATCGACGGACTGTACGCACGCGTGGACGCCCTGCGCGGTGACACCGAGGTGTCCCTCACGGACGCGCTCGGGCAGGGCAACACACCCATGCAGGCCAGGCTGGAGCGGGACATCCTCGTCGCCGAGCGGTCCGGGCTGCTCGCGGCGCTGAACGCGGTGGACGGTTCGCTGTGCTTCGGCCGGATCGACCTCTCCTCGGGCGACACCCACCACATCGGCCGGATCGGCCTGCGCGCCGACGACGCCGAGCGCACCCCCGTCCTCGTCGACTGGCGCGCCGACGTCGCCCGCCCCTTCTACCTGGCCACCGGCCACACCCCGATGGGGCTGAGACGCCGACGGCACATCACCTCCGAGGGGCGCACGGTCACCGCCCTGCACGACGAGATCCTCGACCTCGGCGACGAGACCCGTACCGGCCACGAGGACCCGACCGGCGACGCCGTGCTGCTCGCCGCGCTCGACTCCGCGCGCACCGGCCGCATGGGCGACATCGTCCGCACCATCCAGGCGGACCAGGACCGCATCATCCGTGCCCCGCACCGCGGTGTCCTGGTGGTCGAGGGCGGCCCGGGCACCGGCAAGACCGCCGTCGCCCTGCACCGCGCCGCCTACCTCCTCTACGAGCACCGCGAGCTGCTGGCCCGCCGCGCCGTGCTGATCGTCGGCCCCAACCCGGCGTTCCTCGGCTACATCGGCGAGGTGCTGCCCAGCCTGGGCGAGACCGGTGTGCTCCTCGCGACCGTCGGCGAGCTGTTCCCCGGCGTGAAGGCCACCCGGGCGGACACGCCCGAGGCCGCCGCGGTGAAGGGCCGGGCCGCCATGGCGGACGTCCTCGCCGAGGTCGTCCGCGGCCGGCAGGCGCTGCCCGACCCGGTGATCACCATCGAGCACGACCGCGAGATCCTGATGCTGGACGACGGCCTGGTACGGGTCGCCCGCGAACGCACCCGCGCTGCCGAGCTGCCGCACAACGCCTCGCGCGAGTACTTCGAGGGCCACATCCTCAACGCGCTCACCGACATGGTCGCCGAACGCATCGGCACCGACCCGTTCGACGGCACCAACCTGCTCGACCCCAGTGACGTCACCCAGATCCGCGACGAACTCGCCGAGAACCCCGAGGTGTGGTCCGCCGTCGACCGGTTGTGGCCCCGGATCACCCCGCAGCGGCTGGTCGCCGACTTCCTCGCCGCACCCGAGGACTTCCTCCCGGCCGAGGACGCCGCCGTGATACGCCGCCCGCTGACCCGGCACTGGACCGTCGCCGACGTGCCGCTGCTCGACGAGGCCGCCGAACTCCTCGGCGAGGACGACCGCTTGGTGCGGGAGCGGGCCGACCGGGAGCGGCAGACGCAGATCGCGTACGCCCAGGGAGTCCTGGACGTGTCGTACGCCTCGCGGACCTTCGAGTTCGACGACAAGGAGGAGGGCGACCCCGAATCCTCCGAGGTGCTGTCCGCACACGACATCATCGACGCGGAGCGCTTCGCCGAACGGCACGAGGAGGAGGACCACCGCAGCGCCGCCGAACGGGCCGCCGCCGACCGCACCTGGGCGTTCGGGCACATCATCGTCGACGAGGCGCAGGAACTGTCGCCGATGGCCTGGCGGCTGCTGATGCGGCGCAGTCCGACCCGCTCGATGACCCTGGTCGGCGACCCGGCGCAGACCGCGGAGGCGGCCGGAGTCGGCTCCTGGGCGGACATCCTGGCCCCGTACGTGGAGGACCGCTGGGAGCACACCCGGCTCGGTGTCAACTACCGTACCCCGGCCGAGATCATGGACGTCGCGGCGGCCGTGGTCCGTGCCGAGCACCCCGGCTTCGAGCCGCCCGGCTCGGTCCGCTCCACCGGCGTACGCCCCTGGGCCCGCGCCACCGACGACCTGCCCGGCGCCGTCGCCGAGGCCGCCCTGGAACTCGGCGGGCTCCAGGGCGGCAGGCTCGCCGTCATCGCCCCGCGCGACCTGCACCGCGCGCTGGCCGCCCGCCTCGACGGGGTGACGGCGGGCGCCGAGCCCGACCTGACGCACGAGGTCGTGCTGCTCGACCCGCGGCAGGCCAAGGGCCTGGAGTTCGACTCCGTCCTCGTGGTCGAACCGGGGCGCTACGGCACCAGCGACCTGTACGTGGCGCTGACCCGCGCCACCCAGCGGCTCGGCGTCCTGCACACCGGGCCGCTGCCGGAACCGCTGGCGGACACGCTGGGGTAGCGCTCGCCCGCGGGTCAGGCCGGGCGCAGCCAGACTGTGGCCAGGGGCGGCAGGACCAGCCGGACGCTCGCCGGGAAGCCGTGCCGCCCCTGCGGCTGCGGCTTGACCGGGTCCGGGTTGGTGACGTCGCCGCCGCCGTAGCGGCCCGCGTCGGTGTTCAGGACCTCGTGCCAGGCGGGCACGTCGTCCGGGACACCGACGAGGTAGTCGTGCCGGACCACGGGGGCGAAGTGGGACACCGCGAGCAGCGGGGTGCCGTCCCGGTCGTACCGCAGGAACGCGACCACGTTGTCCTCGGCCGCGTCCCCGGCCACCCAGCGGAACCCGGCCGGCTCGGTGTCCCGCTGCCACAGCGCCGGGGCGTGCCCGTACACGGTGTTCAGGTCGCGCACCAGGTCGCGCACCCCGCGGTGGTCGGCCTCGGCCCCGTACGCCGGGTCCAGCAGCCACCAGTCCGGGCCGTGCTGCTCGGACCACTCCGCGCCCTGCGCGAACTCCTGTCCCATGAACAGCAACTGCTTGCCGGGATGGGCCCACATGAAGCCGAGGTAGGCGCGCAGGCCGGCGCGCTGCTGCCACCAGTCGCCGGGCATCTTCGAGACCAGTGACCGCTTGCCGTGCACGACCTCGTCGTGCGAGATCGGCAGCACGTAGTTCTCGCTGTACGCGTACACCATCGAGAACGTCATCCCGTGGTGGTGGTACCTGCGGTGCACCGGCTCGTGGCTCATGTACTCCAGCGAGTCGTGCATCCAGCCCATGTTCCACTTCAGCCCGAAGCCGAGCCCGCCGAAACCGCTCGGGCCCTCGTGATGGGTGGCCCGGGTGACGCCGTCCCAGGCCGTGGACTCCTCCGCGACCGTCACCACACCCGGGCACCGCCGGTAGACGGTCGCGTTCATCTCCTGGAGGAACGCCACCGCGTCCAGGTTCTCCCGGCCGCCGCGCTCGTTCGGCTGCCACTGGCCGGGCTCGCGCGAGTAGTCCAGGTAGAGCATCGAGGCCACGGCGTCCACGCGCAGCCCGTCGATGTGGAACTCCTCGCACCAGTACACGGCGTTGGCCACCAGGAAGTTGCGCACCTCGCGCCGCCCGAAGTCGAACTCCAGGGTCCCCCAGTCGGGATGGGCCGCCCGCAGCGGGTCCGCGTGCTCGTACAGCGGCCGGCCGTCGAACTCGGCCAGCGCCCACGCGTCACGCGGGAAGTGCGCCGGCACCCAGTCCATGATCACGCCGATGCCGGCCCGGTGCAGGGCGTCGACCAGGTACCGGAAGTCGTCCGGGGTGCCGAGACGGGCCGTGGGCGCGTAGAAACCGGTGACCTGGTAGCCCCAGGAGCCGCCGAAGGGATGCTCGGCGACCGGCATCAGCTCGACGTGTGTGAACCCCAGGTCCTTCACGTACGCGGGAAGCTGGTCCGCGAGCCGGCGGTACGACAGGCCCGGCCGCCAGGAGGGCAGATGGACCTCGTACACCGAGAGCGGCGCCTCGTGCGCGGGCACGCGGGCACGGCGCTCCAGCCACTCGGCGTCCCCCCACGCGTACCGCGACGACGTGACGACCGACGAGGTGGCCGGCGGGACCTCGGTGCGCCGTGCCATCGGGTCGGCGCGCAGGGTCCTCGAACCGTCGGGCCGGGTGATGTCGAACTTGTACAGCTCACCCTCGCCGACCCCCGGCACGAACAGCTCCCACACCCCGGACGAGCCCAGCGACCGCATGGGGTGTCCGGTGCCGTCCCAGAAGTTGAAGCCGCCCGCCACCCGCACCCCGCGCGCGTTCGGCGCCCACACCGCGAACCGGGTGCCCCGCACGCCCTGGTGGGTCATGGGGTGGGCGCCGAGCGCCGTCCACAGTTCCTCGTGGCGTCCCTCGCCGATCAGGTGCAGATCGAGTTCGCCGAGCGTGGGCAGCAGCCGGTACGCGTCCTCGACCTCCCGTACCGCCCCCTCGTACGTCACGAGCAGCCGGTACGCCGGGACCTCCCGCAGCGGCAGCAGCGCCGAGAAGAACCCGCTCCCGTCGTCGTGCAGCTCGACGGTCAGGCCCCCGGAGACCACGGTCACAGCCAGGGCGTACGGCTTGAACACCCGGAAGGCGACCCCGCCCGGCACCCGATGCCCGCCCAGCACCGCGTGCGGGTCGTGGTGCGTGCCGTCCAGCAGCCGCTCCCGGTCGGCGGCTCCCAGAGCGGGGGAGACCGCGAGCTCCGCCTCCGGCGGGGCGGGCCGGTCGCCCGCCGGGTCCGCGCCGGAGGCCGCCGCCCGCATGCCCCCGGCCTTCCCCACCTCGCCCCGCTTCGAAACGCCCTTCTTCGCCGCGGCCCCCTCCGCCGTGCTCCTCTTCCCGGCGCCTTTCTTCGAGCCGCCCTTCTTCGGGCCGCCCTTCCCGGATACCGCCTCGGCTGCCGCGGGCTTCTTCTTCCGCGCGGACGCCGGCGGCTCGACGGGCCGCTGTTCGGCCGGCTGCTCGGGATGCGAACCGCTGGACTCGGGGAGGGGGGTCACGGACGGAGCCTCCTGGAGGAAGGGCGGGTGGGTCAGGTCTGGTCGGTGCCGGCGAGCCTGCGCACCGCAGCCATCGGGACCGGAAGCCACTGGGGTCGGTGCCGGGCCTCGTACAGCACCTCGTAGACGGCCTTGTCCGTCTCGTAGGCGCGCAGCATCACGGGATCGGTGCGCGGGTCCCTGCCCCCCGCTTCCGCGTAGCCGGAGCAGTAGGCCGCGCGGCAGTGCTCGGCCCAGTCCGGCTGCGGCGGGTCCACGGAGCGGGCCGCGTAGTCGAAGGACCGCAGCATGCCGGCCACGTCCCGGACCACGGGCTGCGGCATCCGCCGCTCGGCGAGCGGCCGGGCCGGCTCGCCCTCGAAGTCGATCAGCGACCACTCTCCCCCACCGCCGGAAGCGTGGGAGGGGCCACCGGCCGGGGACCGCAGGCACTGGCCGAGGTGCAGATCGCCGTGCACCCGCTGGGCGGTCCAGGTCTGCCCCTCGGCGGCCAGGGCCTCCAGCGCGGTGTACGCCGAGCCGAGACCGGCCGCGTACGGCCGCAGCGCGGGCACCGCCCGGACGGCCGCCGCCAGCCGCTCGGCCATGCCGGCGACCATGATCCGCAGCCGGCTGTGGCCCAGGGTGACCGTCGGCAGCGCGCGGGCCAGCGCGGTGTGCACCTCGGCGGTGGCCCGTCCCAGCGCGCGCGCCTCGGCGGTGAAGTCCTCACCCTTGGCCAGCTCCCGCAGCGCCAGCTCCCACCCGTCCGTCGCGCCCTGCACGTACGGCTGGAGCACACCCAGCACATGCGGTTCACCGGGGTCGGCCGGGTCCGGGTCCGCGACCAGCCACGCCGTGGGCGGCGGCACCCGCGGGCAGCCCTCGCGGGCCAGCGCCAGCGGCAGCTCCAGATCGGGGTTGACCCCGGGCACGATCCGGCGCAGCAGCTTCAGGATGAACGCGTCCCCGTAGACGACGGACGAGTTCGACTGCTCGACCGTCATCAGGCGCGGCACCAGACCGGGCCGGATCTCCTGCCCCGGGTCCCGCTCGAAGCGCAGAACGCCGATCCGGGCCCGGGTGCGCAGGGCCTCCAGGAGCAGTTCGGCGGGCCGGGCGTCGTGCAGGGCCTCGTAGACGGTCCGTCCGGCGAGCGGGCCCTCGCTCACGTGCCCGATCAGCGCGTTCGCCAGCCGGGGCGGCAGCGCCTCACGCACCCCGATCAGCAGCTGGTAGCAGTCACCGGGGTGGGCGGCGCCGCCCTCGGGGGCGGGCGAGCCGGGCGGGACGGACGGGTCGGGCTGGTGGGCGCGGACGAGCAGGTGGTACAGGCCCAGCCGGGCGGTGGGCGGCAGCAGCTCGGTGGCCGCGACCAGGGTGAACCCGGTGACCGGGCGTCCCTTGCCCGCGAACCAGCGCTGCCGCGGCAGCCACTCCCTGAGCAGTGGGTCCAGCGACACAAGGAGGCCGGGCGGGGGTGCGACCGTACGTATGACGGCTTCCGACATTTCAGTCGCGTCCTTTCCCCGGGATCGTCGGGGTGTTACTGATGCGTGCCCCGGGCGGGGCGGGAGAAACCGCCCCACTCCGGGTTCCCCGTGTGCTACGCGGCATCCCCGCGCAGGCGGAACCAGTAGAAGCCGTGGCCCCCGAGGGTCAGCAGATACGGCAGCGCCCCCACGGCCGGGAAACGCACCCCGCCGAACAGCTCGACCGGGTGACGGCCCTCGAAGGCGCTCAGATCCAGCTCGGTGGGCTGGGCGAAGCGGGAGAAGTTGTTGACGCAGAGCACCAGGTCGTCCTCGTACTCCCGGAGGAAGGCCAGGACGGCGGGGTTGGAGGAGGGGAGCTCGGTGTAGGTGCCGAGGCCGAAGG